>DATLSD010000026.1:0-25228 GCA_035534315.1 Elusimicrobiota bacterium | reverse complement strand
CGCGCTCGGGCCCGATGAAGAAAGCGGACGCTTGATTCGCCGCGCGCAAAAGTAGTCTAATCCTTCCGGCATTCAAAGCCGATTTCCGCGTCTCGGGAGGGCGGTGGCGCACACACTCTGGAACCGCAAGGATCTGCTGGGGCTCGAAGGCCTTTCCCGCCCCGAAGTGGAGGCCATTTTGGATTTGGCCGCCGCCTTCAAGAAGTCCGCGCCCGACCCAAAGCTCAAGGGCCGCTTTCTGGCCTTTCTTTTTTCCGAACCTTCCACCCGCACGCGCAGCGCGTTCGAGACCGCGGCCCTGCGCCTGGGCGCCGGCGTTCTGGGATTTTCCGCCACCACGTCGAGCCTTGCCAAAGGGGAAACCCTGCTCGACACCGTCAAGAACCTCGAAGCCCTGGGCGTCTCCTACATCGTGGCGCGGCAGGAAACCTCGGGGGCGCTGGATGCCGTCGCGCCCAAGACCCGGGCGTCGGTCTTAAACGCGGGCGACGGCCGCCGCGAGCATCCCACCCAGGCGCTGCTGGACTTGTTCACGCTGCGCGAGAAGAAGGGCCGCTTGGAGGGCTTAAAGGTCGTGATCGTGGGAGACGCGCTGCACAGCCGCGTGGCGCGCTCAAACCTCTACGGCTTGAGGACCATGGGCGCGCGCGTGGTTTTCTGCGGCCCGAGCTCCTTGGTCCCCGACGCCTTCGCGCGCCTGGGCGCCAAAATCGAGCGCGATCTGGACGCCGCGCTTCCCGGCGCCGACGCGGTCTACTGCCTGCGCCTGCAGCTGGAGCGCCAAAAGGACAATTTCTTCGCCTCGCTCGCGGACTACCGCGCGGCCTACGGGCTTACCGCGCGCCGCCTGGCCCTGGCGCCCGAGGCGGTGGTCATGCACGGCGGGCCCTTGAACCGCGGCGTGGAAATAGACGACGCGCCCGCCGACGGGCCGCAGTCCGCGATTTTGCCCATGGTGGAAAACGGCGTGTACGTGCGCATGGCGGCTTTTTCGCTCATCGAGGACTGGAGGCGTCGCCATGACCTGGCCTAAAGGCGAGGGCGCGAGGCCCGGCGCCGCATCCGGATCGCTTTTAATTCGCGGGGGCTTGGTCATCGATCCGTCGCAGAATTTGGAGGCCCGGCGCGACGTCCTGATCGAGGGCGGAAAAATCCGCGCGCTGGTTAAGCCTTCGGCCGAGAAGACTCGCGTCACCCCGGCGGTCCGTAAGCCGGGGTCCAGCCGACTGGATTCCGGCTTGCGCCGGAATGACGAAATCGATGCCTCGGGCTGCTGGGTCGTGCCGGGCTTGATTGTCATGCACGTCCACGCGCGCGAGCCCGGCGGAGAAGCGGCCGAGACCTTGGCCACGGCGGCCCAAGCCGCGGCCGCGGGCGGCTTTACCACGATTCTGGCCATGCCCAACACCGAGCCCGCGCTGGATAATCCCGCGCTTCTTGAATTGCTCAAGGCGAAGGCCGAGAAGGACGCCTGCGTCAACGTGCTTTTCGCCGCGGCCGCGACCTTGGGCCGCCAAGGCCAGCGCCTGAGCGACATCGCGCGCTTGGCCGCCGCCGGGGCCAAAGCCCTGACCGACGACGGCCGCGCCGTGCAAGACGCGGCTTTGGCCCGCCGCGCCATGGAGTGGGCCGCGGACTGCGGCCTGGTGTTCATCGAGCACTGCGAGGACGAGAGCTTGAGCCGCGGCGGCTTGGCGCACGAAGGTCCGGCCGCGCTTAAAAAAGGCCTGGGCATGACGCCCTGGGCCGCGGAAACCTCCATCGTCCTGCGCGACATCGCCCTGGCCGAGCTGACCGGCTGCCGGCTGCACCTGGCGCACGTGAGCGCCCGGCAGAGCGTCCAAGCCCTGGCCTGGGCCAAGGAGCGAGGGCTTTTGGTTTCGGGCGAGGTCACGCCGCACCATCTGGCCTTGTGCGAGGACGACGTGCCCGGGCAGGACGCGAATTTCAAGATCAACCCGCCCTTGCGCGGCAAGGAAGACCGCGACGCCTTGGCCGCCGCGCTGCAAGACGGAACGCTGGACGCCGTGGCCACCGACCACGCGCCGCACGCGGAGCAGGCCAAGGCCGCGGGCTGGGATGCGGCGCCGCCGGGCGTCATCGGCCTTGAGACCGCCGCGGGCGTGATCTTGACCCGGCTGGTGCACCGCGGCAAGCTCTCCAAGAAGCGCTTCGTCGAGAGCCTCAGCGCGTCGCCGGCCAAGCTCCTGGGCTTGAAGTCCAAGGGCAGCCTCAAGCCCGGCATGGACGCGGACGCGGCCGTCATCGCGCCGGCGAAGCTCTGGACCGTTCCCTCGACGTTTGTCTCCAAGAGCCGCAATTCGCCCTTTGCCGGCGCGCGCTTGAAGGGCCAAGTCCGGTTTACGCTGGTCGGGGGCCGCGTCGTCCATGCTCTATGAGCGCGTTTTTAAGCCGCTCTTGTTCCGCCTGGAGCCGGAGCGCGCGCACGAGGCCGTGACCACGATGCTCAAGCTGGCGCAGGGCGTTCCCGGCGCGCCGCTTCTTTTCGACCGCTTCGCGGCCGAGCCGCAAGCCAACCTGAGCGTCAAGGCCTTCGGCCTCGACTTTCCCAACCCCATCGGCTTGGCCGCCGGCTTCGACAAGAACTGCCGGATGAGCCGCGTGCTGCCGGCTCTGGGCTTTGGCTTCTTGGAACTGGGTTCGGTCACCTTGCGGCCCCAGCGGGGAAACGCGCGGCCGCGGGTGTTCCGGCTGGCGGGACAGGAGGGAATCATCAACCGCCTGGGCTTTCCCGGCGCCGGCGCCGCGGCCTGCGCGAAAAGGCTTTCGCGCGCGGGCAAGAGCCCCGTGCCCGTGGGCATCAATCTGGGCTTGAACGCGGACTGCCCGCCCGAGCGCGCGCCCCAGGAATACGCCGAGGCCTTCAAGATCATGGAGCCTTACGGCGACTATTTCGTCGTCAACGTGAGCTCGCCCAACACCGAGGGCCTGCGCGAGCTGCAGGAGCGCCGCAAGATGGAGAAAATCCTCGCGGCCGTGCGCGTCGAGAACAAGGCGGGCAAGCCCGTCTTGATCAAGATTTCTCCCGACGTCAGCGACGCGGCGCTCTTCGCGCTGGTGGACGCGGCGAAGAGCCAAGCCTCCGGCATCGTCGCCGGCAACACCACGGTTTGCCGGCCGGGACTGCCCATGAGCCTGGGCGACATCCGCGGCGGCTTGAGCGGGCGTCCTTTGCGCGCGCTCTCGACCGAGTTGGTGCGCAAGATTTTCCGGTTGAGCCAAGGCCAGGTGCCCGTCGTCGCCGCGGGCGGGGTGTTCTCGGGCGGCGACGCCCTGGAGAAAATCCGCGCGGGCGCGTGCCTGGTGCAGATGTACACGGGGCTGGTCTACCGCGGCCCCGGCGCGCCGCGGGCGGCTTTGCGGGAGCTTTCGGCGCTTTTGGCGCAAAATAAATTTTCAAGCGTCTCGGCCGCGGTGGGGAGCGGGGCATGACGACCGAGCTCATTGTCGCGCTGGACGTGGACACGCTGGCCAAGGAAAAGGATCTCCTGGCCCGCTTGAAGGACACGGTGACTTTCTACAAGGTGGGCCTGGAGCTCTTCACCGCGCACGGCAAGCGCGCGGTGGATTTGGTCCACCAGGCCGGCGCGCGGGTGTTCCTTGATTTAAAGCTCCACGACATCCCGCGCACGGTCTCGGCTGCGGTGCGCGAAGCCCAGAAGCTCGGCGTCGAGGCGGTGTCCTTGCACCTTTTGGGCGGCGCGGAGATGATCCGCGCGGCGGCGGAGGTCTCGCCGCGGCCCAAGATTTGGGGCGTGAGCGTGCTGACCAGCATGGCGGACAAGGACGTCAAGGCCATACACCCCAAGGCGTCCTTGGCGGGGCTCTTGAAGAGCCTGGCCAAGACCGGCTGGGAATGCGGCGCCGACGCTCTTATCTGCTCGGTCCAGGACGTGGAGCAACTGCGCCGCGCGCTCAAATACCCCGATCTGCGCTTCGTCACGCCCGGCATCCGGCCTGCCTCGGCGGACCCCGGCGATCAAAAACGCGTGGCCACGCCCGAGACCGCGGCGCGTCTCGGCGTCGACGCGGTGGTGGTGGGACGGCCCGTGGTCGCGGCGCCCGATCCGCTGCGCGCGGCGCAGGGAATTTTGGGCGCCATGAAGCGCGCCGCGGAGCACGAGGTTCCCAAGGGACCGAGGCTCAAGCTCTCATGAGCGGGAAAATCGATTTGACCGGCGCGGGCCTGGAGAAAATTTTCAAGGAGACGGGCGCGCTGTTGGAGGGGCATTTTCAGCTTTCTTCCGGCCTTCACGGCGACCGCTACATGCAGTGCGCGCTGGTCTTGTCCTATCCGGACCTGGCCCAGGAGTTGGGCCGCGCGCTGGCCAGGCTCTGCCCGGAAAAGCCCGCGGCGGTCGTCTCGCCGGCCTTGGGCGGCGTGGTCATCGGCCAGGAGACGGCCAAGGCCCTGGGTTGCCGAGCTTTTTTCACCGAGCGGGGGCCCGACGGCGCGATGGTCCTGCGCCGCGGGTTTTTTCTCGCGCCCGGCCAGGCGGTCGCGGTGGTCGAGGACGTAGTGACCACGGGAAAATCCACGCGCGAGGTGATGGACCTTGCGCGCGCGGCGGGCGCCGCGGTTGTCGCGGCCCTGGCCGTGGTGGACCGCAGCGCCGGAGAGTCGGCCGGGCTCGGCGCGCCCTTCGCGAGCCTGCTGAAGATGAACTTAAAGACCTGGACCGCGGCCGAGTGTCCCTTGTGCCGCGAGAAAAAACCGCTGATTAAGCCCGGCAGCCGGCCGGGCGCCGGAGCCAAGCCGTGAGCGGCTTTAGCTACCGCGCGGCGGGCGTGGACACGGCCGCGGGCGACGCCGTGGCGGCCTACGCGGCCAAGCGCGCGCCGGCCATCGGGGGATTTGCCGGGCTCTTTCCCCTGGAACTCGCGGGCCCGGGGCCCTACGACTTGGTCGCCTGCACCGACGGCGTGGGCACCAAGCTCAAAATCGCCTTTGCCTTGAACCGCCACCACACCATCGGCATCGACCTGGTCGCCATGTGCGTCAACGATCTCATCACCTGCGGCGCCAAGCCCTTGTTCTTTCTGGACTACTACGCCTCGGGGAAAATCGAGCCGGCCAAGTCGCGCCGGATTTTGGACGGCATCTTCGAGGGCTGCCGGCAGGGAAAGCTCGCGCTTTTGGGCGGCGAGACGGCCGAGATGCCGGGCTTCTACGCCGGAGGCGAGTACGATTTGGCGGGTTTTTGCGTCGGCCTCGTGGCGCGCGCGGAAAAAATTGACGGAACTAAAATACGCCCCGACGACGTGATTTTGGCGCTTAAGTCCTCGGGGCTGCACTCAAACGGGTTCTCCCTGGCGCGCCGGGTTTTTTCGGGCGCGCAATTAAAGCGCCGCGGCGCAAGCCTTTTGACGCCCACGCGCATCTACGTCTCGCAAATCGAGCGGCTGCGCCGCGGCCTGCGCGCGCAAGGCGCCGACATCCTGGGCGTGGCGCACATCACGGGCGGGGGCCTGGTGGAAAACCTGCCGCGGATTTTGCCCCAGGGCGTCGGCGCCGCGGTGCGCAAAAAGGACTGCCGCACGCCGAAGATTTTCCGGGAGATTCAGCGCCTTGGCGGAGTGAAGGAGCTTGAAATGTGGCGGACCTTCAACATGGGCGTGGGCATGGCCGTGGTGGTGCGGCCCCAGGCCGCGGCCCTGGCGCGCAAAATTTTGCCGGAGCTCTATCCCATCGGCGGCATCGTGCGCGGAAAAAACGAGGTCACGCTAGCATGATCCGCGTCGCGGCGCTTGTCTCCGGCGAAGGAACCACCTTCCAGGCGCTTTTGGACGCCTGCCGCGCCGGGCAAATTCCGGCCGAGATGGCTTTGCTCATCTCCAGCCGCGCCGGCGCGGGCGCTTTGGCCCGCGCCAAGGCCGCGGGCGTCCAGGTCATGGTGCTCGAGCCGGCCAAGTTCCCGTCGCCCGCGGACTACAGTCGCGCCGTGGCCGGGGCTTGCCGCGGGGCGCACGCCGACTTGGTTTGCTTGGCGGGATTTTTGGTGAAACTGGAGAAGCCCTTTCTGGACGAATTTGCCGGCCGCGCGATGAACGTGCATCCCTCGCTTCTCCCTGCTTTCGGCGGCGCCGGCTTCTACGGCCGCAAGGTGCACGAGGCGGTGCTGGCTTCGGGCGCGCGCCTCTCGGGATGCACGGTTCATTTTCTGGACGATCATTACGATCATGGCCCTATCATTTCCCAAGCCGCGGTGCCGGTCGTTCCGGACGACACGTCGGAAACCTTGGGCGAGCGCGTGCGTTTGAGGGAAAAAGAGCTTTACGTTTCGGCCGTCCGGATTTTCGCCCAAGGCCGGCTACGCCTGGAAAACGGCAAGGCCGCCATAGCGCCGCCGAACGCTTCGGCGCCCTCGGGCAAAATCCGCCGGGCTCTCTTCTCGGTCTCGGACAAGACGGGCCTAACTGACTTCGCCCGCGGCCTCTCGGAGCTGGGCGTCGAGATTATCGCCAGCGGCGGCACGGCCAAGGCCCTGGCCGCGGCGGGCGTGCCCGCGCGCCCGGTCGAGAGCCTGACCGGCTTTCCCGAGATTCTCTCGGGCCGCGTGAAAACCCTGCACCCCGCGGTGCACGGCGGCCTTTTGATGCGCCGCGACGACGTCCGGCACCGGGCCCAAGCCGAGGCCTTGGGCATCGGGCCCATCGATTTGGCGGCGGTCGACCTTTATCCGTTTTCGGAGGTGCTGGCGCGTTCAAAGGGAGCGCTCGGCGACGAGGCCGTCGAGAACATCGATATCGGCGGCGTGGCTCTGCTGCGCGCGGCCGCGAAGAATTTTGCCGCCGTCGCCGCGGTATCCTCGCCCGAGGAGTACGCGCCGGTTCTCTCCGAACTGCGCCGCTCGGAGGGGAAACTCTCCTTGGAGACGCGCCGCGGCCTGGCGCTCTCCGCCTTTAAGCGCACGGCGGCCTACGACGCGCAAATCGCCGCGGCCTTCGCGGGAGAGCCCGCCAAGCCCGCGGGAAATTTTCCCGCGACGCTGTCCCTGACCCTGCACAAAATCCAGGATTTGCGCTACGGAGAAAACGCGCATCAAAAAGCCGCGCTCTACGGCCCAAAGCCGCAGGCGGGCTTCGTGCAGCTCCACGGCAAGGAGCTCTCCTATAATAATCTTCTGGACGCAGCGGGCGCATGGGAAGCCGCCTCCGAATTCAAGGATCCGGCCTGCGTCGTCTTCAAGCACGTGTCTCCCTGCGGCGCGGCCGTGGGAGAGACTATCGCCGAGGCGTTTACGAACGCGTGGGCGTGCGACCCGCTCTCGGCCTTCGGCAGCGTGCTGGGATTCAACCGGCCTGTGACCGCGGCCGTGGCCGCTGATTTGGAGAAGCGCTTCGTGGAAGTCCTGGTCGCCCCGGCTTTCGAGCCCGAGGCGCTGGCGATTTTGAGGAAAAAGCAAAACGTCCGGCTCATGGTCCGGCCCGTGCCGCCCGGCCAAGACTGGCAGCTGCGCTCGGCCGGCCCCGAGGTGCTGGTCTCGGAGCCCGACCGCGAGCTCTACGGCTCCGAGTGGAAGGTGGTCTCGGCGCGCCAGCCTTCCGCCGAGGAAGAGGCGGCGCTGCGCTTCGCCTGGGCCTGCGCCAAGCACGCGCGCTCCAACGCCGTGGTGCTGGCGGGCCCCAAGGCCGCGGTCGGCATCGGCGGCGGGCAGACCTCGCGCGTGGACGCGGTGTTCATGGCCGGCGTCAAGTACAAGGAATATCTGCGGGCCGGCAACGCGGCCCCGCCGGCTTTGGTCCTGGCCTCGGACGCGTTTTTTCCGTTTCGCGACGGCGTGGACTCGGCCGCGTCCTTGGGCGCGCGCGCGATTGTGGCTCCCAGGGGCTCCATCCGCGACGCGGACGTGATTAAAGCCGCCGACGAAAATAATTTGGCCCTGGTCTTCACGGGCCTGAGGCACTTCAAGCACTGATGAAGCCGACCGCGCTGCTGGCGCTTGAGGACGGAACGGTTTTTGCGGGTCGCTCATGCGGCGCGGCGGGGGAATCTTTCGGCGAGGCGGTGTTCAACACCGCCATGACCGGCTACCAGGAGATCATCACCGATCCCTCCTACATGGGCCAGCTGGTCGCCATGACCTACCCGCATATCGGCAACTACGGCGTCATCCCGGGCGACGAGGAGTCGGACAAGCCGAGATTGGCGGGCTTTGTCGCGCACGAAATCTGCGCCAAGCCCTCCAACTGGCAGTCGTCCGAGAGCCTGCCGGACTATCTCGCGCGCCGCGGCGTGGTCGCCATTGACGGAATCGACACGCGCGCTCTGACCCTGCGCCTGCGCGAAAAAGGCGCCTTGCGCGGCGTCATCTCCACCGTCGATCTGGATTCCCAAAGCCTTTTGCGCAAGGCCCGCCAATCGCCTTCCTTAACAGGGGCCGATTTGGCCAAGGCCGCGTCGTGCCCGAAGCCGTTTTCCTGGAGCCAAAGCTCCGGCGCCCAAAGCTGGCGCGTGGCGGTCATGGACTTCGGGGTCAAGTACGGGCTTTTGCGCCGCTTGGCCGCGTTGGGCGCCGAGGTGCGGGTCTTCCCGGCTTTGGCGGAACCCAAGGACGTCCTCGCTTTTAACCCGGACGGCATCGTCTTGTCCAACGGCCCCGGCGACCCGGCGGCCGCGGGCTACGGCATCGCCGCGGCGCGGGCGCTGGCGGAATCGGGCGTGCCGGTGATGGGCGTCTGCCTGGGGCACCAGCTTCTGGCCCTGGCTTTTGGCGCAAAAACCTTCAAGCTCAAGTTCGGGCATCACGGCGCCAACCATCCGGTCATGGATCTGGAAACCGGGCGCGTGGCCGTCACGTCGCAAAACCACGGCTTCGGCGTGGATCCGCAGTCCCTGCCCGAATTTTTGCGCCTCACCCACAAGAGCTTGAACGACGGGACCTGCGAGGGCCTTTCGCACGCCGAGCTTCCGGTCTTCTCCCTGCAGTTTCACCCGGAGGCCGCGCCCGGGCCGCACGACGCCCTTGACGCCTTCGCGCGCTTTTCGGCGCTGATGACGCGGCGCCGCGGGAGGCTGGCCAGCCATGCCTAAGCGGACGGACCTAAAAACAATCCTGGTCGTGGGCTCCGGCCCCATCGTCATCGGCCAGGCCTGCGAGTTCGACTACTCCGGCACGCAGGGCGTCAAGGCCCTGCGCCAGGAAGGCTACCGCGTGGTGCTGGTCAACTCCAATCCCGCCACCATCATGACCGATCCGGACATGGCCGAGGCGACCTACATCGAGCCATTGACCCCGGAGGTTTTGGAACGGGTCATCGCGCGAGAGCGGCCGCAGGCGCTTTTGGCGACCTTGGGCGGGCAGACCGCGCTTAATTTGGCCGTGGCCTTGGCCGAGCGCGGCACGCTCGAGAAATACGGCGTGGAGCTCATCGGCGCGAAGCTCGAATCCATCCGCAAGGCCGAGGACAGGCAGATATTCCACCGCTGCATGCAGGAACTCGGGTTGGACGTGCCCCGGAGCCTGGCCGTCTCGGATTTAGCCTCGGCCGAGAGCGCCGGGCGGGAACTCGGGTTCCCCGTCATCGTGCGCGCGTCCTTCACGCTGGGCGGCGCCGGCGGCGGCATCGTCTACCACCAGGGCGAACTGCTCGCGAAGGCGCAGGCGGCGCTGGAGATGAGCCCGATTCACAAGATTTTGCTCGAGGAGTCCATTTTGGGCTGGAAGGAGTACGAGCTCGAGGTCATGCGCGACCGCAAGGACAATTTCGTGGTGGTCTGCTCCATCGAGAACGTCGATCCGATGGGAGTGCACACCGGCGACTCCGTCACCGTGGCGCCGGCGCAGACCTTGAGCGACCGGCAGTACCAGGAGATGCGCGACGACGCGCGCAAAATCGTCTCCGCGGTGGGCGTGGAGACCGGCGGTTGCAACGTGCAGTTCGCGGTCGACCCCGGGACCGGGCGGCGGGTGGTGGTGGAAATAAACCCCCGGGTTTCCCGAAGCTCGGCCCTGGCCTCCAAGGCCACGGGCTTTCCCATCGCTAAAATCGCGGCCAAGCTCGCCGTGGGCTACACGCTCGATGAAATCCCCAACGATATCACCAAGGCCACGCCCGCCTGCTTCGAGCCTGCCATCGATTACGTGGTGACCAAGGTGCCGCGCTTCGCGGTGGAGAAATTCGGGGAGTTTGCCTTGGACACCGCGATGAAGTCCGTGGGCGAGGTCATGGCCGTGGGGCGCACCTTCAAGGAGTCGCTGCAAAAAGCCCTGCGCGGCCTTGAAAACGGCCGCAGGGGCTTCGAGTCCGCGAACGCCGCCTCCGAGGAAGATTTGATGAAGGGCCTGGCCATGCCGTCGTCCTCGCGGCTTGAGTTCGTCAAGGCCGCGCTTGAGCGCGGGATGCCCGCCGCGGAAATCTCCAAAATCACCGGCATCGACGCGTGGTTCCTCGATCAAATGGAGGATCTGGTCCGCTTCGAGGCGCGGCTCGGCCGCGAGAAAATCACCGCGGAGCTGATGGGCGAGGCCAAGCGCTTGGGATTTTCCGATGCGCAAATCGCCCGGGCGCGGCGGACCAAGGAGGCGCGCGTGCGCGCCCTACGGCGCGAGATGGGCGTGCGCCCTGCCTTTTCGCTCATCGACACCTGCGCCGGCGAGTTCGAATCAAAGACTCCTTATTTTTACTCGACTTACGCCGGCGCGCCGTCGGCGTCCGCGAAAAAAACGCGCGCGCCCCGAAGCCGCAAGGTCGTCATCCTGGGCTCGGGGCCAAACCGCATCGGCCAGGGCATCGAGTTCGACTACTGCTGCGTGCAGGCCTGCCAGGCCCTGCACGAGATGGGCCAAGAATCGGTCATGATCAACTGCAACCCGGAGACCGTCTCCACGGACTACGACACCTCGGACCGGCTCTACTTCGAGCCCCTGACGCTCGAGGACGTCCTGGAAATTCTGGATTTTGAAAAACCTTTGGGCGTGGTGGCCCAGTTCGGCGGGCAGACGCCGCTCAATTTGGCCAAGCCCTTGGCGGCCGCGGGCGTGCGGATTTTGGGCACCCAGCCCAGGGCCATCGACTTGGCCGAGGACAGGCGGCTCTTCGGGCGGGTGCTCAAGTCCTTGAAGCTTTTGGCGCCGCAAAGCGGCATCGCGCAGAACCCGCGCCAGGCTCTGGCCGCGGCCCGGCGCATCGGCTACCCGGTCATGGTGCGGCCTAGCTACGTGCTGGGCGGCCGGGCCATGGAGATCGTCTATGACGACGCCTCGCTCAAAACCTTGTCGGCCAAGGCCTTGAGCGCCTCCGAGCATTCGTCTCTCCTCATCGACCGCTTCCTGGCCGACGCGGCCGAAATCGACGTGGACGCGGTCTCGGACGGCAAGGACGTGTTCGTCGCGGGCGTGATGGAGCACATCGAAGAAGCGGGCATCCATTCCGGGGACTCGGCCTGCACTCTGCCGCCGCATTCCTTGTCGCCCAAGGTCTTGGACGCGGTGTGCCGCGCGACCCGGATATTGGCTTTGAAGCTCGGCGTGCGGGGCCTGGTCAACGTGCAGTACGCGGTCAAGGACGGGACGCTCTACGTCCTGGAGGCCAATCCTCGGGCGTCGCGCACCGTGCCCTTCGTGAGCAAGGCCACGGGCGTTCCGCTGGCTAAAATCGCGACCGCCGTGCTCATGGGCCGGCCCCTGCGCCGACTGGTGTCCGCCAAGCTCTTGAAAGCGCCGCCGCGGCTGCCCTACGTCGCGACCAAGGAAGTGGTGCTGCCCTTCATCAAATTTCCCGGCCTTGATCCGCGGCTCGGTCCCGAGATGAAGTCGACCGGCGAGGTCATGGGCCTGGGCCCGGATTTTCCAAGTTCCTTCGCCAAGAGCCAGGAAGCCAGCGGCATGAGCTTGCCCAAGTCCGGCGCGGTTTTTCTTAGCGTCAAGGACGAGGACAAGGCCGCGCTGGTGCCGGTCGCGCGCGAGCTTTTGCGCCTGGGCTTTTCGCTCACGGCCACGCGCCGCACGAAGGAATTCTTGGCCCGCCACGGCATTCAAGCCGCGCTAGTGGCTAAAATCGGCGAAGGCAAGCCCGACGTGGCCGATCTCATCCGGCAAAAGGCGGTGAGCCTGGTGGTCAATACGCCGTCCGGAAAGCGCGAGCGGGCCGACGGCTTTATTATACGGCGCACGGCCCTGGAATTGGACGTCCCCTTCATCACCAACATCCGCAGCTGCCAGGCCGCGCTGGGCGCCATCGCCGCGGCTAAGGCCGCGCCCGACACGACGGGCCTAGACGCCCGGCCTCTCCAGGACTACTACCGGGATTTGGCTCCGGAAATCCGCGCCGCCCGAAAACGTTTGGCCGCCGCGTGAGCCGCGCCGCCGCGCCCGGGCCGCGCGGGCACTGGCTCTTGGGGAGCCTGGCCCCGCTGCGCGACGATCCGCTGGGGTTTTTTCTCCGCTCCGCTGAGGAATCCGGCGACGTGGTCCGCTTCCGGGCGTTTCATCGCACGGGGTTCATTTTCCGGCATCCGGATCACATCCAGCACGTTCTGGTGGACAACCACCGCAACTACAACAAGCAGTCCCGCGGTTTTAAAGCCATCTCGCAGTTTTTAGGCAACGGGCTTTTGACCAGCGAGGGAAGCTTCTGGCTCAGGCAGCGCCGTCTCATGCAGCCGGCGTTCCACCGCGAGCGCATCGCGCGCCTCTCGCGGGTCATGAGCGAGGAGGCGCTGGCGTGCGCCGGGCGTTGGGAGGATAAGGCGCGCTCCGGCGAAGAGTTCAACGCGGCTTCCGAGATGATGCGCCTGACTTTGCGGGTGGTCAGTCGCTCTATGTTCGGCGCCGAAATTTCCGGCGGCGAGGAGACAGTCGAGCGCTCCATGGCCGTCATCTTGAAATACGGCATGCGCCGCATCACCAATCCGCTCCTGGATTTCTTGCCCGCGCCTTCGACCTGGAAGTTTCGCCGCGCAGTGGGCGCCATGGACTCCCTGGTCCACGCCATCATCGCGGCGCGCCGCGCCCGCCCGGCCGGGGCTGAAGGGGATCTTCTCTCCATGCTCATGGAGGCCAAAGACGAGGACACGGGCGAGAGCATGGACGACCGGCAGCTGCGCGACGAGGCGATGACCATGTTCACGGCCGGCCACGAGACCACGGCCAACGCGCTGGCCTGGACTTTTTATCTGCTGGCCCAAAATCCGGCCGCCGAGACCCGTCTCAGGAAGGAACTGGCCGCGGTCTTGGGCGGGCGGACTCCCGGCGTCGAGGATTTGCCTCGCCTGCCCTACTTGTCCTGCGTGATCAGGGAATCCCTGCGCCTCTATCCGCCGGCCTGGGTCATCTCGCGCATGTCCGAGGGGCCCGATGAAATGGGGGGATTTGAAGTTCCCGCCGGCTGCCTCGTCATTGTTTCTCCGCACCTGACTCACCGGCACCCGGGCTTCTGGCCCGAACCCGAGCGCTTCAAGCCGGAGCGGTTTTTGGAGCCGGGGACGGCGGAACTGCCGCGCTTCGCCTATTTCCCTTTCGGCGGCGGGCCGCGCCAGTGCATCGGCAACGGCTTCGCCTTGATGGAGGCGCAAATCGTGCTGGCGACACTTCTGCAGCGCTTCCGCTTGGAACTTGCCCCGGGCCATCTCGTGGAGCCGGAGCCGCTTATCACGCTGCGGCCCAAGGGCGGGCTCTGGGCGCGCGCGCGAAAGTGTTAAAATGTCGCGGGCAAATCTCTTTTCGCGCCCGTAGCTCAGTTGGTTAGAGCACCCCGCTCATAATGCCGCCCGGCCTTCCTAAAGTTTCCGACTAAAAAGGCAGTTTCTCGACGAGAAATAGGATCAAATCCATTTGCACCGGATTGCGCCGATTTGCCCCATTTTGACCCTGGTATGGACACCCATATGGACACCTGAGACTGAAGCACTGGTTGCGTACCAATTCTTCTAAAACCTTGATTTCTTTTATTTTCCGCTTAATACTTGATTATGGGTTTTACGCACAAAACATTGCAGATAACCAACAACTGCAAATATTGGGGTCCATCAAACCGAAGGAGAGTCTTGAGACACCCTGCGACCTCACCCCCTTAAACTAGGCCGAAGCCAATTGGTGTTCCGAGGTGCTAAACTAGCACAACGGAGGCCACACAATGGCGCGGAAACGGTACACGGAAGAGCAGATCGTAGGGATACTCAAAGAAGCGGCGGCGGGCGCGAAGACGGAGGAGCTCTGCCGCAAATACGGCGTGAGCCCGAACACGTTCTATGCCTGGCGGACGAAATTCGCCGGGATGACGGTGCCCGACATCAAGAAGATGCGCGCGCTTGAGGAAGAAAACCGCAAGCTCAAGATGAAAGTCGCGGAATTGACGCTCGACATCGACACGGTCAAGGAACTGCTCACAAAAAACTTCTAGGGCCCAAGCAGCGCCGAGCCGCGGCGAAATTCGCGGTGGAGGGCTTGGGCCGCAGCCAACGCAAAGCGTGCGCTTTGGTGAAGCTCTGCCGGGCGAGCTGGCAGTATGAGCCAAAACCAGAGAGCGCCTTGAACAAGGTCCTGCGCGTTCGCATCTGCGAGCTGGCGGCGCAGAGGCGGCGCTTCGGCAGCTTCCGCATTTGGCGGCTGCTGCGCCGGGAAGGCTGGGAAGTGAACCGGAAGCGCGTGCAGCGTCTCTACGTTGAAGAAAAGCTCTCTCTGAGGCTTAAGCGGCGCAGGAAGCAGGCTTCGGCGGTGCGGGTGCCTCTTCCCAAGCCGACGGGGCCCAACGAGGTCTGGTCGATGGATTTCGTCTGGGATTGGGTGCGAAGCGGAAGGAAGTTGAAGATATTGAACGTCATAGACGATTACACGCGCGAGTGCGTGGCCATCGAAGTCGACTTCGGAATCAACGGGCGGCGGGTGATCCGGGCGCTTGAACGAGCCATCGAGGAGCGCGGCAAGGTCGCGGCCATCCGCAGCGACAACGGCCCCGAATTCGTCGGCAACGCGATGGACGGCTGGGCCTACGGCAACGGCATCAAGCTCGACTTCATCCGTCCGGGGAAGCCCAACGACAACGCCTACGTGGAAAGCTTCAACGACAAATTCCGGAAGGAATGCCTCAACGACAATCAGTTCCTAACGCTGGCGGAGGCGCAGACCATCATCGAGACTTGGAGGAAAGACTACAACGAACAACGGCCGCACTACTCTCTCGACGGCTTAACGCCGAGAGAATTTGCGGCTGAGCACACGGCAATGCTAAAACGGGAAGCCCTCAAAGAACACCAGTCAGCATTGGCCTAAAAAGAGGGGTGAGGTCGCTAGAAAAGAAAAGCCCCGGTTTCCCGGGGCTTGAGAGAGCTCGGTGCGTTTAGGATCAAAACATGATTCTTTAATGGGCTAGCTATTCAGCGAGCTAAGATTGATCTTTGAAATACTTTCGTCCGAATTTTTATTTAGCATTACGCGCAGACACATTAAGTGTCGTGGTTCTGAAAAATAGTATGCATCACCTTTGATAGTGGATTTGATAATTGGTTCCGAACGTGATGCCAAGTCGGACAGAATCTGACTAACTCCCAGTGTGATACCTGCTGTGGTGGTTGGAAATTCGGTTCGGACTGCTCGTTCAATATCGGCAACTCGAAAATTATCGCTATTTACTTTGCCGAGAGCATACAGAACTTGATTCCGTCTACCAGCTTTTGTAGCGCGGTCATTCATTACTTCTTCAACTTTAGAATATGAATTAGTTAGAGAGCGTTGTAGCCATTTAATATCAGCAGTCTTCACCATCTCCGAGGTCCCTTCCCAAGAGTTCTCTTCACACAAAGCTCCCAATTCTAGACAGTATTCATGCACTCGTTGGGGGATGCCTGTCGTAACGTGATAAATATGGCCTTTCCAGTAACTTAATGCTACAGCATCTACTTTAACTCGAAGTTGCTGAGTAAAACCTTTTTCAATGAGTTCAGACACTTGGGGCTGAGTCAGCCTAGATACTTCCCTAATTTCTTGAAGCCTGTTCGCGACAGCTGTGTTAATTTTTTGAAAATACTCTTTTACTTGCGATGGGATGCCAATAATTAGGAGCCTAACATTAAATTGAGAATAGTGCTCATCGTCTAATAGAGTTATGATGCTCCCAAGCTCTGACATCAGAGTTCCATCTGAAAAAATACTTTCTAGATTCTCTACTACCAACATGCAGGGTTTTTTGGGGTCAACTTTCCGGCGTATCTGTGCTAGAGCGATTTCCAAGGGGTCTTTTTTTGGAAGTTCGTAGGTGTCCTTATGCGCCAGTCCTCCTGCGGCGATGAGCGGTACACCAACCTCCGCTGTTTTCTCTTCTGTATACCCAGCGTGATCGACGTGGCCTTCGCTTGCCAACGCACTTCCTATTGCATTAGAAATACTACCAAGGCGTAGCGCGTTGGCGCAGTTTATCGTCCAAGTAAAAACGCCTTCATCTTCTAAAATTGTTTTGTACAACCATGATTTTCCACCGCCGCTTTCCCCGTGCACAATCACATGCAAGTTGCCAGAAAGAGCTCTTTTTAGATCTTTTTCTAGATCTGGTCGTTTAACATACATCGTGCGGTTAACCGTAGAATTGCGCGGGGTAAAAACGGTATCTATGGGAGGTCGTTGCATATCCATTACAAGCAAGTCTAGCAGGCTTTGATAAGCACAGCAAGAATTTTCCGGAATATTCGCAATCGCATGATCGGATTTAAATCGCGGTCGAACATGCGGCTCTTTGCCGTTTATAATTGGCTGCTAATGGGACGAGATGTCGCTCTTTTATATATTTTGATACCATCCCCGCATGCCGAAGGGAATGTTCGTCTCCCAAGGATATAGGAAGCCAATCGCTTGAGCCGACCATTGGACATCGAAAGCTGCATCGAGGTCCTTGAGGACGGCCTCAAGGACCTCGGGCTCTTGGCGCAGGTCCCCGAAGAAACGCGCATCAAGCTGCTGACCGCGGCCGGGCGGGTGTCCCATCCCACTCGCCTTGAATCCATCAGGCTCTCGCGGGAAATCCGCGCCCAAAACCGGCGGAAATTGGAGGCGCAGGACCGCAGGACGCGCGCGTCCACCGCCATCCGCCGGACCCGGGCGGCCGTTTTTCGATAATCCGCCCTTGCGGCTAAAACGGCGAAAAAAGACGCGCCCGCTGGGCGAAGAGCCGGGCGCGCCGTAAAAAAACGACCGCCCGCAACTTTATATTGCGGGCGGTCGCTGAGCCGTCGGAAGCTTAAAGCTTCTTGACGTTACCGGCCCGAGGGCCCTTGTCGGACTGCTCGGTGCTGAACTCGACGGCTTGATTCTCGGCCAAAGTCTTGAACCCGTCGCTCATGATTGCAGAGTGATGGACGAAAAGATCTTTTGAGCCATCATCGGGGGTGATGAAGCCAAACCCCTTCTGATCGTTAAACCACTTCACTTTACCTGTAGCCATTATCTTGTGTTCCTCGTGCGTTGCGTCTGTTTGTGATGGGGAAACCGTCTCCCCTCCCGATTATTATAGCATGGGAACTCCAATACGGATTTTGATAAGATGGCCAAGTGACCAACGGGAATGGTTTGTGTCCTAAGAATATGGGAGGCAAACCATGGCTAAAACGATAAAAAAAGACGTTCCGGCCGACGTCGAGGCTTTTCTGTCCAAGGGCAACTCCGAGACCCCGGTCGTCAAGAGCCCCATCGACCGCGACTCGGCCGAGTTCAAGGAAAACGCCCGGCACCACGAGAGCCTCATCACCGATTTGCGAAAGTGCCTGGAAGCCGTGCGCCGCGGCGGGCCGGAAAAAGCCGTGGAGCTCCACCGCAAGCGCGGCAAGCTGACCGCCCGCGAGCGCATCCAAAAGCTCGTCGACCCCGGCTCGTTTTTTTTGGAGCTCTCGCCCATGGCCGCCTGGGGGCTCTACGACAACGAAGTGCCCTCGGCCGGCATCGTCTCGGGTCTGGGCACCGTCGCGGGGCGCCTGTGCGTCATCGCGGCCAACGACGCCACGGTCAAGGGCGGCACCTATTACGCCGAGACCATCAAAAAGCATTTGCGCGCGCAGGAAATCGCGCTCGAAAACCGCCTGCCCTGCGTCTACCTGGTGGACTCGGGCGGCGTGTTCCTGCCCCGGCAGTCCGAGGTCTTTCCGGACAAGGAGCACTTCGGCCGCATCTTCTACAACCAGGCGCTCATGTCCTCCTTGGGCATCCCGCAGATTTCGGTCGTCATGGGCATGTGCACCGCGGGCGGGGCGTATGTGCCCGCCATGTCGGATGAGTGCGTCATCGTGCGCGGCGAGGGCACGATTTACCTGGGCGGGCCGCCGCTGGTCAAGGCCGCGACCGGGGAAGAGTCCAGTGCCGAGGATTTGGGCGGCGGCGAGATGCACGCGCGCGTCTCGGGCGTGGTCGACCACCTGGCCGACGACGACGAGCACGCCTTGGCGATTTGCCGCAGCCTGGTCGAGAACCTAAACCAGCCCGCGCTGGACTTGGGCCGCGGCGACGAGCCGCTCTACCCGGCGTCGGACCTCTATGGTCTCGTCAACCGCGACTTGCGCCGGCCCTGCGACGTGGCCCAAATCGTGGCGCGCATCGCCGACGGCAGCCGCTTCCAGCCGTTTAAGCCCCTCTACGGCAAGACGCTGACCTGCGGCTTCGCGCGCCTGATGGGCCGGCCCATCGGCATCCTGGGCAACCAGGGCATTTTGTTCTCCGAGTCCGCGCTTAAGGGCGCGCACTTCATCGAGCTCTGCAGCCAGCGCAAAGTTCCCATTTTGTTTTTGCAAAACATCACAGGCTTCATGGTCGGCAAGGAGTTCGAGCAGGGCGGCATCATCAAGCACGGCGCCAAGCTGGTCCAAGCGGTCTCGACCGCGCCCGTCCCGAAGATTACCGTGATGACCGGATCGTCCAACGGCGCGGGCAACTACGCCATGTGCGGCCGGGCCTACGGCCCGCGCTTTTTGTTCACCTGGCCCAACGCGCGCGTCTCGGTCATGGGCGCGGAGCAGGCCGCGCAGGTGATGACGATTATCAAGCGCGAACAGTTAAAGCGCCGCGGCGAGGAGCTCTCGGGCGCGGACGCGGAGAAAATCGCCGCGCCCATTCGCGCCCAGTACGAGGCCGAGGGCCAGCCCTACTACGGCACGGCCCGCCTGTGGGACGACGGCATCATCGAGCCCGCGGACACGCGCAAGGTGCTGGCGCTGTGCTTTGCCGCCGCGGCCCGCGCGCCCGTTTCCGAGCCGCATTACCCCGTTTTCCGGATGTAGCGGGGCGCGGGACCATGGGCTCTTTGCGATCGCGGGTTGGAAATCCTGCCCATCGGGGACGCTCGGGATCGACCCTCGCTCGAGTTCCGGCCCTGCCGGATGTCTGCGCAGGGCCTTCACACGCCCCTCTGGGCAGGATTTCCAACGCCGCAAAAAAAGAGCCCCGGTTTCCCGGGGCTCTTCACCACCATCCCTCAAAAGGAGTGTAACACGAAACGCCATCAGGGTCAAGACGATTTCTCGGAATCTGCCGGGACATCCCTGCCCCATCCCCGAACGGCCGGCAAGGCGGTCCCTCGAGTCCGCGGCGGCAGGAGTCGAACCTGCATCAACCATTTGAGGGATGGTGGTTTTACCCTTAAACTACGCCGCGACTCTATTCATAAATACGATTCAAGTCGCGGAAAAGTTCCCTTCAATAAAAAAAGAGCCCCGGTTGCCCGAGGCTCTTGGAGCAGCTTAACACCCCTCCGTCAAACTTTAGGATAGCATGAGATATATTTTTCTTCAAGATGTGGGAAAAAAGAAAGGCCCCGCTTGCGCGGAGCCTTTGGATAGTTTAATTTCGGCTGTCCCCACTGATAATTTAACAGCCCGATGAATATTTGTCAAGACTGGGCGGATCGTGTCGAGCTGTCCCAGCGGCCTTCAACGCGATCCTCAGGAGTTGCGGGAGCGGGATTCGTCCCGAACATCCGAAATGCGTAGGTTCGGGACGTCCCAAACCTACGGCTTCTGGAAGTTTGGGACGAACCCGCACTGGCCGTTTTGGGGACAGCCGTTCTACCATTTAAACTATCCCGCAATCCTTACTATGAATACGAGCGAGGTTCCTAAAAAGTTCCATGGCCTACCAACACATTCTCGTTGAGACCGGACCGGTCGCGTCGGTGACCTTAAACCGCCCGCACGTGCGCAACGCGATGGACGACGCCACGCTGCGGGAATTGACCGCCGCGTTCAAGGCGCTCTCCAAGGACAAGAATCTGCGCGCGGTCGTGGTGCGCGGCGCCGGGCAGGATTTCTGCGCGGGCGCGGACATCAACTGGATGCACCGGGCCGGAAAACTGCCGCCGGCCAAGAGCCGCAAGGACGCCAAGCTGCTGCTCGACATGGCGCTGGCCGTGGACGCCTGCCCGGTTCCGGTCGTGGCCGCGGTGCAGGGCAACGTGTTCGGCGGCGGCCTGGGCCTGGCCTCGGCCTGCGACATCATCCTGGCCGAGGAAAACGCGCGCATGAGCTTTTCCGAGGCGCGCCTGGGCATCATCCCGGCGGTCATCTCGTGCTTCGTCGTGCCCAGAATCGGCGAGGCCCAGGCGCGGCGCTATTATTTGACCGGCGAGATTTTCAACATGAAGACGGCCAAGCACCTGGGCATCGTGCACGAGTTGACGCACGCAGACGAGCTCGCCGAGCGCACCGACGCCATCGTCGCCAACATCTTGAAGAACGGCCCCAACGCGGTGCGCACGGCCAAGGCTTTGCTGCGCAAGTTCCCGTCCTTGAACTTCAACGCGCGCGCCAAGCTGGTGCTGGACACCTTGACCCGACTGCGCCGCTCGCCCGAGGGCCAGGAGGGCTTGTCCGCGTTCCTGCAAAAGCGCCCGGCCGCGTGGATGGCGTCCGCCTCGGCCGCGCCCAAGCCGTCCGCCGCGAAGTAGTATAATTTCCGCATGAAATACGCGCGCTTGGGCGAGACGGGCTTGGTCGTTTCGCGCCTGTCCTTCGGGTCCATGACTTTCGGCTCGGGGCAGGGCGCCATGGGCAACGTGTGGAAAGCCGGGCAAAAAGAAGCCGACGCGCTGGTCGGCCGCGCGCTTGATGCGGGCGTCAACCTTTTCGACTCGGCCGACATGTACGCGGGCGGCGAGTCCGAGACCATGCTGGGCAAAGCGCTGGGCAGCCGCCGCGGCGAAATCGCGATTTCCACCAAGGCCGGCTTTCGCGCCTCGGATTCGCAGCTGCGCACGGGTTTGTCCGCGCGCAACCTCATCGCGCAGTGCGAGGGCAGCTTAAAGCGCCTGGGCACCGACTGGATTGACGTGTTCTTGGTCCACCGCGACGATCCGTTCACGCCGCTTGATGAAACCTTGCGCGCGCTCGAAGACTTGGTGCGCTCGGGCAAGGCGCGCTACATCGGCTACAGCAATTGGCCCGCGTGGAAGGCGGCCTCGGCCGTGGCCGCGCAAAAAGAGCGCGGCTGGACGCGCTTTACCGCGGCGCAGCTTTATTACTCGTTGGTCGGCCGCGACGTCGAGCACGAGACCGTGCCCTTCATGAAGGCCGCGGGCCTGGGCATGATGGTCTGGAGCCCCTTGGCCGGCGGATTTCTGAGCGGCCGCTACACGCGCCAGGACCCATCGGGCGGCGGCGGGCGCATCAAGGATTTTGATTTTCTGCCCACCGACCGCGAGAAGGGCTGGCAGGCAATCGACCTGCTTGCGGCCGCGGCCAAGAAGCACGGCGTGTCGGTCGCGGCGGCGGCGCTGGCCTGGATTTTGGCCAAGCCCTGGGCCACCACGATTTTGCTGGGCGCCTCCAAGCTCGCGCAGTTGGACGACAACTTGAAGGCCGCGGACGTGACGCTCTCGCCCGCCGAGATCTCGGCCCTGGACGCCCTGACCGCGCCCGCGGCCATCTACCCCAACTGGTTCAACCAAAAAACCGCCGACGCGGCCACGCGCGAGGCTCTCGGCGCGTGAGCGCTTGGGGGACCGCGCGATGAGCAGCCTGCCCGCGATTCGCCTGGTCGAGGTCGGCCCGCGCGACGGCCTGCAAAACGAGAAGACGGTCGTGCCCTTGGACGCCAAGGTCGCCCTCGTGGACGCCTTGTCCGCCTCGGGCTTGAAGGAAATCGAGGCCGGCGCCTTTGTCTCGCCCAAGGCCGTGCCGCAGATGGCGGACTCCGTCCAGGTCTTCGAGAGCATCGTGCGCAAGGCGGGGGTGGTCTACTCGGCCTTGGTGCCCAACGAGCAGGGCTTGGACCGCGCCTTGGACGCGGAGGCGGACAAAATCGCGGTGTTCACCGCGGCCTCCGAGACCTTCAACCGGAAAAACATCAACGCGTCCGTGGCCGAGTCCATCGCGCGCTTCAAGCCCGTCTTGGAGCGCGCGCTCAAGATGGAGATGCCCGTGCGCGGCTACATCTCGACCGCGTTTCATTGCCCCTTTGAAGGCCCCGTCGCGCCGGAAAAGGCCGTCGCGGTGGCCCGGCAGCTCTTGGAGCTGGGCGTGGAGGAACTCTCCATCGGCGACACCATCGGCCGCGCCGTGCCCAACGAAGTGCGCGGGCTTTTGGAGCTTCTGCTAAAGACCGTGCCCGCCGAAAAAGTTTTCCTGCACTTCCACGACACCTACGGCATGGCCGTGGCCAACGCGCTGGCCGCGTGGCGGGAGTTCGGGATTTCGGGCTTTGATTCCTCGGCGGGCGGCTTGGGCGGATGCCCCTACGCGCCCGGCGCCACCGGCAACGTGGCCACCGAGGATTTGCTCTTCGCGTTCGCCGCCTCGGGCGCGCAAGTCCCCGCGGACATCGCCCAAATCCAAGCCGCGGCGCGGGCCTTGGAGCCCAAGCTGGGGCGGCCCTTGGCCTCGCATTTAAGTAAAATAGACCTCAAGAGCGTTCCACCCTCTTCGCGCCCGTAGTGAAAAGGATATCACGACAGCCTCCGAAGCTGTAAGTCCAGGTTCGATTCCTGGCGGGCGCACCAGTTCTTCATTTCTCCCCGAAAAATGAGCATCGCGCGTGCCGGCAAGCCCGGCGGTTGCTAGACTATTGAGCGATGACTCGCGCCAACGCCATGGCTTTGGCCGCTCTCGCGCTCTGGAGCTCGCTCGCGGCGCTGGCCGTCCGGCTGCGCCACGTCCCGCCGTTTCTGCTCGTCGGCCTGGCGCTCACGATTGGAGGACTGGCCGGAGCGGCAACGGTGACCCGCCGGGGGCTCACGCCCAAAGTCGTCTTGCTCGGGGTCTACGGCCTCTTCGCCTACCACTTCTGCCTCTTCATGGCGCTGCGCTTGGCGCCTCCGGTCGAGGCCAACCTCCTCAACTATCTCTGGCCCCTTCTCATCGTGCTCCTAAGCCCCTGGTTCATCGCCGGAGATCTCAGCGCGCGCCATGTCGCGGGCGCTCTCTTGGGCTTTGCCGGCGCGGCCTTGCTCATCGCCCGCGGCGCCGGCGGCGCGGGGATCTCGTGGGCGGGCTACGGCTTCGCGGTCGCCGCGGCCGTCATTTGGGCGACCTACTCGCTCATGACCAAGCGCCTGGGCGGCGTGCCGACCTCCGCCGTGGCCGTCTTCTGCCTTGCCGCGGGCGCGCTCTCCTTGGCCTGCCACGCGCTCTTCGAGCCCGCGGGCGGCATCGCCGCCGCCGACGTGCCGTGGATTGTGGCGGCGGGCTTGGGGCCCATGGGCGCCGCCTTCTACCTTTGGGATCGCGCGCTTAAAGACGGCGACCCGCGCGCCATCGGCACGCTGGCCTATCTTACGCCGCTGTTCTCGACGCTGCTGTTGGCCGCGTGCGGACTGGGCCGCCTCACGCTCGCGGCCGCGGCCGCGGGCACGCTCATCGTGGGCGGCGCGGCCGTGGGCGCGCTCTGAGCCGCGCGCCGCGGCGAAAATAAAATAGAATAGCGGCCATGAATCCCGCCGGGACGCCCGCGCTCAACGGCGCGCTCGCGCAGGGCGTCTACTTGTTCGCGCTGGCCTGGCTCCTGGCCCAGGTGGAAATCCAGATCGAGGGCGCCCACGGCTGGGCGGAGAAGCTGCCCACCTGGCGTTACTCCAAGCCCTGGCTCTTGAAGCTCACCAACGGCAAGCCCGTCACGGGCTACCACGCCTGCCTGTTTCCGTTCCTTATTTTGATTTTCCACCTGCCGCTCTTGTTCGTGGGCTTCTCGCGCGCGGCCGAGGCGAAAATTCTTGTCTGCTACTTCCTGGTGGCCTTCAACTGGGACTTCCAGTGGTTCGTCTGGAACCCGGCGTGGGGGACCAAGCGCTTCTTGCGCGAGCCCATCTGGTGGTTCAGGAAAAAGTTTCTGGGCGTGCCGGCCGACTACTACACCGGCTCTCTCTTCGTGTTCCTGGCGCCCTGGATGCTCGATCCGGCGAGCCTGCCCCATGTCGCCCGGCTCTTCCTCGTTATGGAAACGCTGGCGCTTGTCTTTGCCGGCGCGGCCGCGCTTTTGGTCCGCCGCGTTCCGCGGCCTTGACCGCCTAGGGCTTTATTTTTTTCGCGGCCGCGAGCACGCCGAGGGCGACGTTCCTGACGACCTCGCGGGTGGGCCGGTGGACCGCTTCGGCCCGCGCCCGGCCGGGAAAAACGGCCGGCGGATAGCCGTTGCGCTGAAGGATGAAATCCATCGCCATCCGCGCGGCGCGCCCGTTTCCGTCGCCGAAGGGATGGATGCGGATGAGCTGCTGGTAGCTCTCGGCCGCGAGCACGACGGGATTCAGGCGGCCCTCGTTGGCCTCGTACCACACCAGGAAATCCGCCAGGTAGCTCAAAACTCGCCGAGGCTTCGCGTACTCGAACCACGCGCGCGCCCCCCAGTGGCCGACTCTTTGCCGGCCCAAGGTCCGGAACTTTCCGGGCCGGGCGGCGTTTTTATAGGAAAAGATGCCCTGCCGCACGACGCGGTTGAGCTGCAGGAGCATGGCGGCGTCGAGATCCCGGCCCTGGGCGACCCGACGGTTGACGAGTAGGGCCGCCTCGGCCAGGTTCTTGTCCGCCGCTTGCCGGGTCTTTTTCCGCGAGACGGTGCCGGAGGCGGCCGCGCGCCCCGGCTGGAGCCGCCGCAACGCGCGGGGGCTGAGCACGAGCGGCTTGGGAGAGCGGATGGCGGAGGTTTTCTCCAAGACGCGGGAGAGCCGTCCGGGCCTGACGCCGGAAATCCGCTCGATGGGCCTGACGCCGCCCAGGCCCGGCCGATGTCCGAAATTGCGCGTTCCGGCGCCGCGCCGCGCGGCGCGGCGAAGAGAGAGGGCGGCGGGCGGGGCGCGCGCGGGCGAAATC
>DATLSD010000025.1:0-5070 GCA_035534315.1 Elusimicrobiota bacterium | reverse complement strand
TTCGTTTACGGATACGAACCTGTCCACCAATTCGGTCCGCGTCGTAGAAGTCAGCGCGGTCACCTCTCAAGGCGAAGGCCCATTATCCGCGAGCGCGACCGGCTACACCCTGGCCGCCGTTCCAAGCGGCGCTTCCCCGTCCATCATCGTTTTGGACAGCGGCAGCTTCATCGGCGCTTGGGCGTCCGACGGAAATCCCTCGGGCACTCTCTACCAGATGCAGGTTTTAATCGGAGGCTCCGTGGTCGGAACGGTGTCCACTGCGACGCTGAGCGCCGCGTTCGGCGGCATTTCGCCGGCCGCTTCGATTTTTAGCGCCCAAGTGGCGGCTTATAACCAAGCGGGCGTTCTCTCCTCCTACTTCAACATGGGCAGCACGGCGACCTACGCCGAGGCTCCCAGCGGCCTATCGGTGACGGGCGTCGCCGCGACGTCCATCTCTCTTTCCTGGCTTACCGGAGCAAACTCGTCCTCCACCACGTATCAAGTCAGCTACTCGACCGATAATTTCGCGACGACCGATTTCATCGGCTTGCCGTTCTCCTCGGGCTTCAGCGGCAATTCCTATACCCTAAGCGGGCTTTCCAGCACGCTGCTCTATTATCTCCGCGTCCAAGCCGAAAACCCTTTCGGACAAACCACGGCTTTTTCCAACACGGTTTCCACCGAGCCTTTCAACGGCGGAGCGCCGACGGGAACGTTGGGCGGAGTTCTCTATCCCAATGAATCCAATATGATGGAAGGGCTCCTGCCCAACGGCATGAACATCACCCTCAACGCTCCGGCCGGAGTGGTCAATTCGCCCGTGACGCTTTTTATCTCGAGCATGAGTTTCGCCGTTTCGCCGTGCCCGGGCTCGGTCAATTCCACGGGATTTACCATCCAAACCACGCCGGCCTTCGAGCCGCTGGCGCCTTATTACCTGACCATCTCCTATTCGCCCGCCTCCATCCCGTTCTCCATCGCCCAGGCCACGCTCATGCGCATCGACCCGAGCGGCACCTGCGTGCCTCTGGCCAGCGCCGTGGACACGGCGCAGGACGTCATCAACGCCACCGTCAACCATTTCTCCGAGTTCGTCATCGCCCAGCAGGTCCCCGGCGGCGCGGCCAACGACGCCAAGATTTTTCCAAATCCCTTTTACCCCAGCCGCGGCAACGGCTACGTCACGTTCAGCAATACGCCGGCCGGCGCCCGGGTCCGCATTTTCACGCTGCATGGGGAGCTTGTCTTTGATGAAAACGCCAACTCCTCGGGCGTCCTGGTTTGGCCCGGAACCAACCGCGCCGGCCGCCGCGTCGCCAGCGGCGTCTATCTGGCGGTCGTGGAAGGCTCCGGGTCCCGGCACATCTTCAAGGTGGTGGTCCTCCGATGAGGCTTGGCGCCGCCTTGGCCGCGCTGGCTCTCTTGGCCGCTCCGGCCCGGGCCAGCGATTTTACCATGGCCGCCATCGGAACCACGGGCTCCGAATTTCTCACCTCGGGCATCGGGGCGCGCGGCATCGCCATGGGCGGAGCCTACAGCGCCGTGACCGACGACGCCACGTCTCTCTACTGGAATCCCGCGGGCTTGGTCCGCGTGCCCAGGTTCTCGGCCTCCTTGATGTACACCGAGTATGTGGCCGGCATCAACTATCAGACCGCGCAGGCGGCGGACCGCATCAACGACACCTCGGTCCTGGCCGGAGGCCTGCGCTACCAGAACATCGGCTCCATCCCGCAGACCGATTTGGCGGGCAACAGCCTGGGAACCTTCAATCCCCGCGATTACGTTTTGGATTTCGGATGGGCCCAAAGCATCGACGACATGTCCACCAGCGACATGGACGTGGCCATGGGCGTGGCCGGCCACTGGATTCATTCCGACTACGGCTCGTCTTCCGCCAACGGCTTTGCCGGCGACATCGGAATTCTTTCCCATTTCTACAACGGCCCGTTCCCGTACGACTTTTCCTTCGACGCGCAAAACATGGGCAGCGGCGAGAAATTCGACCAGGTGCGCAACACGCTGCCGTTTGTAGGCAAATTCGGCGCCGACGCCTATCCCTTCCAAAATTTGATCTTGTCCATCGAGGCGGATCTGCCGTCGGGGAACATTCCCTACGGAGCGGCCGGCGTCGAGTACGCGATTCCAATCACCGATTCCATGAAGGCGGCCTTGCGGGGGGGATTCAATTCCCAGAACTTCACGAGCTTGGGCTTGGCCTCGTGCCTGACGGCGGGCGTGGGCCTCACGATTGGCGATTTTAGCTTCGACTATGCCTTCGCGCCGGAAGGCGTCCTGGGAGAAGTCCACAACGTTTCCTTAAGCTATAATCTGCCTGCCTTCGCGTCGCAGAGATACGAGGAGAGATGACGATGGATTCAAAGCCCATTCCGCCTAAGCCGCCGAAATCCCTGCCCCCGATGCCCCCGACGCAGGCCGGGACCTCCGCGCCTAGGCGGAGGTCCGCGCCGCCGGAAAGCGGCCCGGGAGCGCTCTACATGCGCAAGCGCCTGCTGAAGATGGAAAAGGACTTGGTCGCCGCCCATCAGCGGGCCTTCGCCGCGGAGCAAATCTTCAAGCACCAGCAAGCCGTCAAGACGGAAGTGGAGACCTATTTAAGGACCGTCACCGATCAATTAAAGCGCGAAAAGGCCGAGCGCGAGACGCAGGAGCAAAAATCCCACGATCAGGGCCGCGTCGACGCGCTGGAAAGGCGACTCGACGAAATCCACCAGTCCCTGCTCAGCGTCATCCGCGAGTCGCTCGCGGCCAACGCGGCCGCGTCCAAGGGCCCTTCCGCTCCAAGCGCGGCCCCGGTTCCCGACGAGTTCGGCAGAATGCTTTTGACCCTGGGCTCCGAAATCGACAGGCTGACCAAGGGAATGGACGCCTGGCGCGAGCAGACCCAAAAAAGGGTCGACGAGATTCCAAGAACGCTCGAGCACAAGCAGGAAGAGTCGGCCAAGGAGCTTGGCCGCATCGCCGCGGGCCTAAACGAACGCATCGCCGCCTGGGAGCGGGTCGCCCAAATCGAGATGGAGCGCCAGCGCGAGCGCCAGGAGGAAGCCGCCCGCGAGCGCGCCGCCCTGGCGCGGACCTGGGAGGAGCAGAACCACGCCGTGCGCCAGGAGCATCTCGAGGAAAGCCTGCGGCGCCAAGCCGCCATCGAACAGCGGATTTCCTCGATGGAGCAAAAGGTCGTGGAGGCCCAGCGCGCCAACTCCGCCGCATTGGACGAGGTCAAGGAATCCGCGGCCAAGATTTCCGGGGCGATGAGCGCTTCGCCCAGCGGCCGCGACGAGATCATCGCGAGCCTGGAGGCGGAGAAGAACAAGCTTCTGGACGCCTTGAAGGAGAAGTCCCAGAACATGGCGCGCCTCTCGCAGGATCGGCGCGCTTCGGAAGAGGACTTGGCCGACAAGATCATGATCCTCCACAAAAAGCTCGACGAAGAGCGGCGCGCGCAGGATTCGCTGCGCACCCGGCTCTCCGATCTGGAGTCCGAGAACTCGCGCCTGGCCATTCGCTTGGAAGCCGCGGAGAAGTCCGTCAAGGACAAGGAGGGCCTCTACGCCGCCCTGTCCGCGCAGAAAGACGAACTATCCAAGACGCTACTCTCGGAGCTCGCCAAGGGCCGGGAGCAGGCCGCGAAAAGCCGGATTATTCAAGAGGACGCCGAGCGCCGGGTGGAGGAAATCGAGAAGCGCCTCGCGCAGGCCGCGGAGCGCAGCCTCACCCACGAAATGGCCATGGGCCAGCTGCGCAACCAAATCGCGGCGACCAGCGAGCAGCTCCCCCGCGCGCTCAAGGAAAAGGACGAAGTGCAGACCCGCTACGCCTCCTGGGAGCGCGAGCGCGAAAAGCTCATGGCGGCCCTGCGCGAAAAAGACGAGATGCTGGCCATGCTCAACAGCACGTTTCGGAACATGCTGGGCAAGCCCTGAGCTTGCGCCGCGGCGCCCGCCCGCGGCGCCCGCCCGCGGTGCCCGCGGCGTTTTTTGGTAAACTCAGATCGCCATGCGCGCGATCCTGATTAATCGCTTCGGCGGGCCCGAAGTCTTGGAGATGGGCGAAGCGCCCACGCCCGCGCCCGGCCTCGGCGAAGTCCTGCTCAAGGTC
The DNA here is from genome assembly GCA_035534315.1 of Elusimicrobiota bacterium. Taxonomy (GTDB): domain Bacteria; phylum Elusimicrobiota; class Elusimicrobia; order UBA1565; family UBA9628; genus JAGWJU01. Next base: position 966 of record DATLSD010000025.1, on the reverse strand, counting down.
AAGGCCTGCGCCTTGAACCACCTGGACATTTGGGTCCGCGACGGCATTCCCTCCTATCACATCAAGCTGCCGCACATCCTGGGCTGCGACGTGGCCGGCGAAGTCGCGGCCTTGGGAAAAAATGTTTCTTGCGTGAAAATCGGGCAAAGAGCGGCGGTGAGCCCGGGGCGTTCCTGCCGGAACTGCCAAGAATGCCTCTCGGGCCAAGACAATCATTGCCGCCGCTACGGCGTCATCGGCGCGCACGGCGGGCCGGGGGGATACGCCCAATACCTGGCCGTGCCCGAGGATTATCTGCTGCCCGTCCCCGATTCCATGGATTTCGCCCACGCGGCGGCTTTCCCGCTTACCTTTCAGACCGCGTGGCACATGCTGATGACGCACGGCGGCTGCGGGCCGGGCCAATGCGTGCTGGTTTTGGGCGCGGGCAGCGGCGTGGGCGTCGCCGCGATTGAAATCGCCAAGCTCGCGGGTGCCCGCGTCCTGGCCGCCTCGACCTCGGAAGCCAAGCTGGAAAAAGCCAAAGCCCTCGGCGCCGATGAAACGATTTTGCTGCCCAAGCAGGACCTGGTCAAGGAAACCAGGCGCGCCACCGGCGGCGCGATGGCGGACATCGTCTTCGAGCACGTGGGCCAGGCCGTTTTCGACGCCGCGCTCAAAAGCCTCAAGCCGGGGGGACGCATCGTCACCTGCGGCGCCACCACGGGCCCCGACATCACCGTCGATTTCCGCTACGTGTTTAGCCGCGAGCTACGCATCCAGGGCTCCATGATGGGGACGCAATCCGAAATGCGGCTGGTCGCCCAGCTCGTATCGGAAGGCCGCTTGAAGCCCGTGGTGGACAAGACCTTTGCGCTTGACGACGCCCGCGCGGCCCACGAGTACCTGGCCGGAAAAAATCAATTCGGAAAGGTCGTTCTGCTCCCTTGAAGCGGCGCTGGCTTTGGTTTCTTTTCCTGATTTCCC
>DATLSD010000024.1:0-5926 GCA_035534315.1 Elusimicrobiota bacterium | reverse complement strand
GAGCCGGGGCAGCGATTCTTGGCCGCGCGCGGCGGCCGCGGCGGCCGCGGCAACCTTTCCTTCAAGACCCGCTTCAACACCGCGCCCCGGCTGTGTGAAAAAGGCGGGCCTGGCGAGCGCGCGACATTGGATTTGGAATTGAAGCTCATCGCGGACGTGGGCTTGGTCGGCTTTCCCAACGCCGGCAAATCAAGCCTCTTGGCCCGGAGCTCCGCGGCGCGCCCTAAAATCGCCGACTATCCGTTTACCACTCTCTCGCCCAACCTGGGCGTGGTCGCGCACAAGGGCAAGAGCTTCGTGCTGGCGGACATTCCGGGCCTCATCGAGGGCGCGCACGCGGGAAAAGGCCTGGGCGCCGAGTTCCTGCGCCACATCGAGCGCACGCGCGTGCTGGTTCATCTCGTCGATCCGGAGGGCTACGGCGAGACCAACGCCCTTTCCGGCATCAGGGCCATCGAGGCGGAATTAAAGGCCTTTAGCCCCGTGCTGGCGGCCAAACGCAGGATTCTGGCGGTCAATAAGGCGGACTTGCCAGGCGCCGAGGATTTTTTCCGCAAAATGTCCCGGAGATATCCCGCGCGCAAGCCGCTGTCCGTCTCCGCCGCGACGGGCGCCGGCTTGCCCCAACTCTTCGACCGGGTGCTCCTGGAGCTTTCCCGCGCCCAGTATCCCGAATTCGCGCCCGTGCATGACAAATCTCCGCGCCGCGCGGTCATGCCCGCGGGCTTTAACGTCGCTCGGACCAAGACGGGCTTCGAGATTCGCGGTCCGGCCATGGAGCGCATGGCGGCGATGCTGCGCTCGGACCTGCCCGAGGCCGTCTCCCGCTTTCAAAAAGAACTCAAGCGCATCGGGGTCGATAAGGCCCTGGCCAAGGCCGGCGTGGCGGAAGGCGACGAGGTCCGCTGCGGGTCGCTGGCTTTCGAGTGGAGCTTCCGCGCGCCCGATGTTTTTATTCCCGCGCGCCGCCGCCGCCGCTTGCGGCTGGGAACCCGCGTATGACCGGGGGAAATGGTTTGACTCCTAAGGATATGGAAAGAAAACCATGACCGGGGGAAATGGTTCGCATCCGAGGGATATGGAGAGCGAACCATGAACACGCAAAAGGCCTGCGAGGCCACGCTGGAGAACCCGGCGGACGTGGGCGAGGCCTACGCCTTTTGCCAGCGTCTGGCGCGCTCGCACTATGAGAATTTTCCCGTGGCCTCGATGCTTATCCCGCGCCGCCTGCGTCGGCACGTGGCCGCGCTCTACGCCTTTGCCCGCATCGCGGATGATTTCGCGGACGAGCCTGAGTACGAGGGCGTGCGGCGCGAGCGGCTTCTGGAATGGCGCGCGCAGCTCGCGGACGTGGGGCATAAGCCGCCCCGGCATCCCGTCTTCGCGGCCTTGGCGGAGACCTGCAAGGCCCTGGACCTTCCCAAAGAGCCCTTCGACGATTTGCTCAGCGCCTTTCTCCAGGACGTGGACAAGAAGCGCTACGCTGATTTCGCCGAGGTTTTGGACTACTGCCGCCGCTCGGCCAATCCCGTGGGCCGCGTGGTGCTCATGATTCACGGCCTGAGGAGCGAGGAGCTTTTCCGGATGTCGGACGACGTGTGCACGGCCCTGCAGCTGGCGAACTTCTGGCAGGACGTCTCCGTGGATCTGAAAAAGGACCGCATCTACATCCCGCAGGAGGATTTCGCGTCCTGCGGCTACTCCGAGGCGGATCTGCGCATGGGCGTGGCCAACGAGCGCTGGCGGAACTTGCTGAAGCTCGAGGTCTCCCGCGCGCGGGAACTCTTCGACCGGAGCCGCGCGCTGCCCAAGAAGCTTCCCTGGCCGCTGTCCTGGGAAATCAGGCTCACCTGGCTTGGGGGACGGCAAATCCTGCGCAAAATCCGGGATTCCGGCTACGACACGCTTTCGCGCCGGCCGGCTTTAAGCCGCTGGGACTGGATTCCGCTCCTGGCCCGGCTGCCCTTGAAATGACCGCGGCTCCAGCCCCGGCCGCGCCCGCCGCGTCGTCCGAAAAAGGCTCCAATTTTTTCCTGGGCTTCCTGTTTTTGCCCAAAGCCAAGCGGGAAGCCCTTTCCGCGGTCTACGCCTACTGCCGTTTGGTCGACGACATCGTGGACGACGGCTCCTTATCCAAGGAAGAGGCCGAGGCCGGGCTGCGGTTCTGGCGCGAAGAAATAGGGCGGCTTTTCGCCGGCGCCCCGACCCACGCCGTGTCCCGGCGCCTCCTGGCTCCGGTGCGGGAGTTCGGCCTGCCCAAGGAGCCGTTCCTGGAGATGATCCGCGGCTGCGCGATGGACCTGGACAAAAAATCCTACGCCTCGTTCGCGGACCTGGAGTCCTACCTACGCGGCGTGGCCTGCTCGGTCGGCGAGCTCGCGGTGGCGATTTTTGGCTGCCGGCATACGCCCGCGGCGGACCTCAAGGAGTACGCGCGGCTTTTCGGCTACGCCTTCCAGATGACCAACATCCTGCGCGACGTGGGCGCGGACCTGGAGATGGGCCGCGTTTATCTTCCCGAGGACGACATGAAGGAGGCGGGGTATTCCCGCGAGGAGCTGCTGCGGCGTTCGGCCGCGCCGGCCTTTGCCCGGTTGATGAAGAAGGAGGCCGCGCGGACCGCTGGCTTCTACCGCCAAGCGCGCAACCTCGTCGATTTCCGCGATCGCCCGGCGCTCGTACCCGCCGAGGTGATGGCGCGCATCTACGAGAAAATCCTCGCCGAGATGAGCCGGGACGGCTACCGGGTGCTTTTCAAGCGCTACCGCGTCTCCGGCCCCGGGAAAATCGTCTGCGCGCTCGACGCTTGGCTCTACTGCCATGGAATTCACCTTTGACATTTTGATCCTGGGCGGGGGCTTCGCGGGCTTATCCTGCGCCGCGGCCCTGGCCGAGGCCGGCGCCAAGGTCCTGGTGGCCGAGAAAAAATCCCACCTGGGCGGCCGGGCTTTTTCCTTCCGCGATCCGGGAACCGAGGACGTGCTCGACAACGGCCAGCACCTGTTCCTGGGCTGCTACCGGCAGACCCGGCTTTTTTTGGCCCGCGTCGGCGCGGCGGATAACCTCGCGCTCGCGCCCAAGGTGCGCGTGGCCTTCGCCTCCGCGCCCGGCCGCAAGGACGTCTTGTCCTGCCCCGGCTTTTTGCCCGCGCCGTGGCATTTGAAGGCGGGAATTCTGGGGTTTTCCGGGCTTTCCTTTTCGGACAAAGCCGGGTTGTCGCGGTTGGACGCGTACATGCGGCGGCATCTCTCCGATGCCGCGGCGCCCGCGGAGCTTGATCGCCTGACGGTGCGGCAATGGCTCACGTCTCTGGGGCAGTCGCCGCGAGCCCAGACGCGGCTGTGGGATCCCATCGCTCTGGGCGCCTTGAACGACGATCCGGCCGTGGCCGGCGCGCCGGGATTTTTCCAGGTGCTCAAGGAAGCCTTCTACCGGGAGGCCGCGGCGGCCCGCCCGGCGCTCTCTAGCGTGGGCTTAAGCGAGCTCTACGCCGTGCCGGCCGCGCGCTTCATCGAGAGCCATGGCGGCCGCATCAAGACGCTGGCCAAGATCGCAAGCTTGGTGGAAAAAGACGGCCGGGTCTGCGGCGCGCAAACGGAGAGCGGCGAGACGCTCTGGGCGCGGGCGGTGGTCTCCACGTTGCCGCCGTGGGATTTGGCGCGTTTGGCGCCGCCCGCTGGTTTGGCAGAGGGCTGGCGCCGCTTCGAGGCTTCGCCCATCGTGGGCATTAATCTCTGGCTTGACCGTCCGATTCTGGGCGACGAGCCCTTCGTCGGGATGATCGGGACCGACATCGAATGGGCCTTCAATAAGAGCTTGATTTTCGGAGACGGCGCCAAGCCGCGCGGCCATTACGTGTCTCTGGTCATCAGCGGCGCGCGCAAGCACTTGAAGCGCCCGCCCGCGGAGTTGGAAGCCATGGCGGCGCGGGACTTGTCCGCGTGCTTTCCCGAGTTCCAAAAAGCTAAAATTCTGCGCGCGCGCGTGGTCAAGGAGCCGCTGGCCACGCTCTCGCCGGTGCCGGGGACCGAGGCCCTGCGCCCTGAGCCCGGCTTGGCGCGGCCGGGGCTCTATTTAGCGGGAGACTGGACTCGGACCGGGCTTCCCGCGACCATCGAGAGCGCGGTCGTCTCCGGCCACCGCGCGGCCGCGGAAATAATGAAAGGAGAATTGCGATGATTAAATCGGACGCCTGGATCCGCCGCACCTGCTTGGAGAAAAAGATGATCGACCCGTTCGTCGACCGTCAGGAGGCGCAGGGCAAGATTTCCTACGGGCTGTCCTCCTACGGCTACGACATCCGCCTGGCCGACGAGTACAAAATTTTCACCAACGTCTACGGCGCCGTGGTGGACCCCAAGGCGTTCGACCCCAAGGCGTTCGTGGACTACCGCGGGCCTTTCTGCGTGGTGCCGCCCAACTCCTTCGCGCTGGCCCGCTCGGTGGAATATTTCCGCATCCCCCGCAAGGTCCTGGCGATTTGCCTGGGCAAGAGCACGTTCGCGCGCTGCGGCATCATCGTCAACGTCACGCCGCTGGAGCCCGAGTGGGAGGGGCACCTGACCATCGAAATATCCAACACCACGCCGCTGCCCGCCAAGGTCTATTCGGGCGAGGGCATCGCGCAACTGCTCTTTTTAGAAAGCGACGAGACATGCGAAATAAGCTACGCCGACCGCAAGGGCAAATACCAGTCTCAAGTCGGCGTGGTAGGTCCCAAAGTCATCGCGCGTTGATCGCGGCAGATAGGCATGCCTATCTGCCTATCTCCTGCCTAGCAATCGTTCGCCTTTAATTCGTCAAAAACTTCCAGAGTCCGGAGGTTTTGGACGTCCCGAACCTACGCATTTCGGATGTTCGGGGCGTTTTTCAGGCTGATCCCCCCCATATATTAAGGAAGGGACTTGGGTCGTTGCTGGAAATTAGAAATGTTACATATATGAAATGATGGTGACATCAGATTAGCTTATAATAACTTCGCGCGAGTACAAGAGCGATCGGCGCCATCTTGACGGAAAATTAAAACAGAACTATACTCAGACCGGCTTGCCAAGAATGGGAACGAGACTCTTGGGAGACCTTGATGCGGACTTCTGACACGCCGCAGACGATATGCCCGCCTGCGGTGCCGCGGAAAGGAAGCGTTTTAAGAAAACGTTTTCCGCTGCCGCAGGCGCCCAAACGCCGGAAAAGCCGCGGCAAATCCTTCCTTAGCGTCGCCTTGAGCTTGGCTCTTCTTAACTCCGGTCTGTTCTCTGCGGCGCCCGCATTTACACCCTCTTCTCTAAAGTCGCCGCAAACGTTGGAGCAACTCTTCGCGCGCGGGCCGCTGGCCGCGGCTTCGGCGCTCTTGGGCGCGCTCTTGAACCCTCCCGACGCCGACGCCCAGACTTTCGAGATCATGAACAAGCTGCTGGTCGACGGCTCTTCGACCTTCAAGGGCGCGGCGCTTTTTGTTTCGACCTCGCAGCCGACTTCGTATTCGGGAACGGGAACGCTTTATTACACCACGGCCAATGGGTTCGAGGCTTTGACGGAAGGCAGCGCGACGCCGGCGCCCTTGACCTTGCAGGGTAACACGTTCAACGCGGCCGGCGATCTGGTGCAGCTAAACGGGTCATCGCAGCTTACTTCCGGCGTGGGCGTGCCGTGGGGAAACTTGGTGAGCCCGCTCGCGCAGTGCCCGGCGGGAGAGTTCGCGACCGAAGCGACCGCCTCGACGTTGGGGTGCGGAACGCCGTCTTCAGCTGGGGCGGCGACGAATTTGGCGGGCGGAGCGGCCAATGAGGTGCCCTACCAGACTGGAGCGGGCGCGACGACGTTTACAGCGGCGCCAGGGGCGGACGTGGTGCTTTTCGCCAACTCGGGTGCTCCTGCCTGGACCAACACGCCCACCTTGACCGGAACGAACTTTTCGGGCACGGCC
>DATLSD010000023.1:0-8326 GCA_035534315.1 Elusimicrobiota bacterium | reverse complement strand
CTTTTGGAGCTTCTTGGACAAGACCACGCCGAAGTGCTTCTCGATGGCCTTGGCCAGGCCCAGCTCCTTCCAGCCCAGGAACTTGCCCGCGATCATGGTGTCGAAGATGCCGCGCACGTCGAAATCGTAGTCGCGCTTGAGGCCGATGAGGTCGTACTCCGCGGCGTGGAAAATCTTCTCGACGGCCGGATCGGCGAAAATAAGCCCCAGGCTCGAGATGTCGCGCACCGCGATGGGATCCAGGATGTAGTCCGCCTCGGGCGAGGAAATCTGGATGAGGCAGACCTTCTCGCGGTGGGCGTAGAAGCCGTTGGACTCGGTGTCGAAGCCCAGCGAGGCGAAGCCGCGCAGTTCTTCAACGACCTCCTCCAGGTGCTCGCGCGCCGTGATGAGCGTGGGCCGGCGCACGTCCGGGGCCCCGCTCATGCCGCCTCCGCCGCCGCGGCCGTGGCCGCGATCTCGGCCGCGCGGAAGAACTTGAAGTAGAGACCGATGTTCACCGCCATGACCGCGCCGTAGTAGTAGAAGGGAAAGCCGATGTCAGCCAGGCCGAACATCGCGCCGGTGAAAAAAATCGCCCCGGCCGAGGCCGCCAGGCGCGAGACCTGGTTCCAGCCGAAGACCCGCCCCAGCTCCGCGCGCGCGACCATGGCGGCCATGGCGTTTTTCTGCACCGGCATGGCGGCCACGCGCAGCGTGGGCGTGAAAAAATACACGAACAAATCGAAGGGCAAAAATCGGATCAGGGGCATCAAGACTAGAAGCGCCGCGCCCAAGCCCCGGGTCCAGGCGATGCTGCGCACAAACCCCAGACGCCGGCCCAGGGCCGGCGCGGCCAAAATGGCCAGCGCGCCCAAAGAGCCGCTGATGAACCCGTAAATCGACATGCGCTTGGCGGTGACGTGGAAGACCAGGATGAAGAAGGGAATCAAAAACGGCGTGATGAGCCCCTGCGAGAGGCCGTTCAAAGCGCCTGTAATTGAAAACTGCCCCAGCACGCGCGCGCTTTTAAGCTGTCCCAGCTTCCCGCCCGGCGGCGGCAGGCGCAGAGGAATGAGGAACGCCATCCCCGCCGCGGAGATAATCGCCGCGGCCCAGAAGGCGCCGCGCACCGAGACCAGGCGGGTCAGCAGCGTGCCCGCCGCGGCCGCCAAGCCGCTCAGGAACATAAACCAGGAGAAAAATTTGGTGCGGTTCTCAGACGAGCTCAAGTCCGTCAGGGCCGCGTTCTGGATGGGCTGCGCCGCGCCCCCCACGCCGCCGCCCATCAAGGATCCGGTGGCCGAGTAGCCGCCCAAGATCGCGGCCAGGAAAAGCGCCCACAGGCTCGTGGAGAAGCATAGAATCCCCGCGGAGACCGGCAGAATGACGGCCGCCAGCCACAAGGTCTTGGTCCGGCTCCACACGTCGGCCAGGATGCCGATAAGAAGACCCTGCCCGGCCGCGGCCGCGCACGCCGCGGCGTAGATGGCGCCCAGGGTCAGGGCCGAGTGATGAAGATCCTTCAAGACCAAAAAGGGGAAGGCCAGCGAGATCATGCCGGCCGAGAGGCTGCGCGCCGCGCGGTAGCAGGCCAGCCAGAGAAGCTGTTTTTTGCGCTCGGCCTCGCTCATGAGCCGCCCTTTTTGCGCAGCGCCCAGCCGCCCAGGGCGCCCGGCGGCTCGGGCAGGAGCTGCGGGGTCTGCGCGCGGTTGTCCAGCGCCGCGGCCTTCTCAACCCGGCCTTTCAAGTACGCGTACAAATCAGAGAGGGTGACGCTGCCCTGCGCGTCCTTGGCCGCGCCGTTTAGGCCTTTCAAGAGGTAGTAGGTGAACGCGCCGTGGCCCTGATCCGCGAGCACGCCCGCGGTCTGCGTCCCCGAGGCCGCGGTCAGGGCCGCGACGCTTCCCCCCGCGGCCGGGCCGCCCCAGTCGACCTCGGTCACCAGCGGGCGTTCGCCCCTATCCGAGACCGAGCGCTCGCCCGCGCCCGAGAAGCAGGAGTCGAGCAGAACCAGCGCGCGCGCCGCGCCAAGCTTCTGCAAATCCCGGTAGAGGCGCGAAAGCGGAAAGCCGGTCTTGTCCAAAAATTCCGGGTCGCCGTCGAAGGGCACCAAGTACGCGGTCTTGCCCGCGGGGTCCGCGGCGCCGTGCCCGGAAAAATAGAAGAACACCGCGCTCTTGGCGTCCGCGTTGCGCGGCAGCCAGCGCTCGAGATAGGCGGCCAGCTGGGCCTGCGTGGCGTCCTGCCCCAAGAGCATCCGGATGTGATCCGGCGGCACGCCCAGGGCCTCCAAGTGTCGCTGCACGGCCAGGGCGTCGCGGCGCGCGAAGGTGGCCGGCGGGAGTCCCCGCGCGTAGTCCTCCACTCCGACCACCACGGCGAAAGAGTCCTCATTGACCGGCTCATGATAGGACGGCTCATCCACGTCCGAGGAAACGCTCGAGAGATCCGGCGCGGCGGCGGGCGGCCCGCCCGCGCTGCCCGCGACCGCCTGGGCCAGCATCGAGGACGCCTCCAGATAGCCCTCGCGCCGGGCCAGGGCGACGACGGCCTCGGTCATGGGCCCGGCCGCGGGAAATCCCTGCGCCAAGAGATAGGACTCGACGTCTTGGCGCCCGTAGGCCGCGGAGAGCATGAGCGCCTTGTAGGCCGCGGGCCCGGCGCCGGGCGCGCCGGCGGCGAGCAAAAGCTTGACCGCCGGCAGGGAGCCCGCCTGCGCGGCGAAGACAAGGGCCGTCGAGCCCTCGGCGTTGGCCGCGTCCACTTTGGCCCCGCCCGCCAAAAGCGCGGCGACCTGGTTGGCGTCGCCCGCCTGGGCGGCCGCCATGAGCGGCGTCAAGCCTTGCGCGGACGCGGAGGCGGCCCCGGGCCCGAGCGCGGGGCTTTGCGCCAGGCAGGAGCAGAGCAGCGGCAGGCACGCCAGGAACGGAAAAATTTTCCGGCTCATCGCGAGATTCCCAAATAGTCCAAAAACGCCCGGTCGCTGGGCGCGCGGCCCAAAAAGGCCCGCAGCGACTGCGCTTCGGGGCGGCTCTCGCCCGGCGCCAAAATTTCCTGGCGGTAGAGCCAGCCGATGGCGGGATTGAGGACGCCCTCGTCCTCGAAGCGCGAGAAGATGTCCTGCGCGTAGACCTTGGACCACAGGTAGCCGTAGTAGCCCGCGTCGTAGCCGTTCATGAGGTGGGAGAATCCGGCCTCGGGGTTGGTTCCTGGCGTCATGGGAATGAGGCTGATTTTCTTCATCATCTTTTGATAGACCGCGGTGGGTTTGGTCACCAGCGGATCCATATGGTAGCGCATGTCGAGGCGCGCAAAAAACACCTGGCGCAGATTTTCCAGCGCCGCGTCGGCGCCGCGGGCGGCCAAAAATTTCTCAAAGAGCGCGGTCGGCAGCTTCTTGTCGGGATCCTGGTAGTCGCCCGAGATGAGCGCGACCACCTCGGGGCGCCAGATGAAGTCCTCCATCACCTGCGCCGGAGCCTCCCGGAAGTCGCGGGCCGCGCCCGCGCCCGCGAAGCGCTCGTAGGGCGCGCGCGTGAGCGTCAGGTCCATGAGGCGCCCGAACTCGTGGAAAAGGGATTCCACCTCGCCGCCCTGGCCGTAGCTCAAGAGCGCCGGCTCGCCCGGCGCGGGCAGGGCGAAATTGGCCACCAGCGCCGCGACCGGCTTCTGGTAGGCGCCGTCGGGCATGAGCCGCCCGCCGATGAGCTCGAAGGAGGCCGCGTGCGCGTATTTGCCGCGGCGCGGAAACAAGTCCATGTAAAAGTAGCCCACCACCGGGCCCCGGCCCGAGTCGTCGATGATTTCATAGAGCTCGACGCCCGGCGCCCAGACCGCGGCGTCTTGCACGCGCTCGAACTTCACGCCCAAAAGCGTCTCGTTGAGCGTAAAGAGGCCCTTCAAGACCCGGCCCAGGGGAAAATAGCGCCTGGCGGCCTCCGGGTCCGCGTGGTACTTGGTCGCCTTAAGCAAATTCTCGTAGTAGCGCCAATCCCAGGCGCGGATGGGGCCGGATTTTTTCCCCTCGCGCGCGGCCTTCAAGGCCGCCAGGGCCGCGAGCTCGCGGCGCGCCGCGGGATCAAGCTGCTTTTGCAGGGTCTTGAGAAAATCCAGGACCCGCTCGGGATTTTGCGCCATGCGGTTTTCCAGCTGATAGGCGGCATAGCTCGGGTAGCCCAGGATGTGCGCGGCCGCGTCGCGCAGGCGCAGGGTCTCGGCCAGGAAGCTCACGTTTTCGGCCGCGGCGCGGTTGTCGTAGAGAAATTCCAGGCGCCGCCGCGCGTCCGCGGCCGAGTCGTTTTTCAGGAAGGTGAAGTAGTCCGGATCGTCGAGGCCGATTTCGTACTGGCCCTCCAGGCGCGGCAGGCGCGCGACATAAGGCGCCGGCAGGCCGGCAAGCTCGGCCTTGGAGACCAGCAGATAGTCCTGAACCTCGGAGAGGCTCTCGTCGTAGTCCTGCTGGAGCATGACGATGCGCTCGCGCACGGCGTCCAAAATCGCGCGCCGCTCCGGGCGCAAGCCCAGGCCGCCGCGCTTGAAATCGAGAAGCTCCGCGTCCAAGAGCCTTTGCCGCACCGGCGAAAGGGGCGGCCCGCCGGAGGCCTCCTGCGCGGCGTAGGCCTTAAGCGCGCGGTAGAGATCGCCCCGGGAAAAAACCTGCCCGCCGGCCTCGTCCGCCGTGTAGGCGCCGAAGTCCTCCATGAGCTCCCGGCAGTCGGAGGACGCGCGCCGCGTCTGCGAGGACACGGCGACGTTTTCCAGGAAGGCGTAGGCCGCGGTCCGGTCGTTCAAGTCGTCCAAGATGTTCTCCAGGGCCTCGGGCGTGTTGCCGAAGGTGCGCGCCGAGTCGGGCATCTCCGCGACCTGCTGGAGCTGGAAAAGCGCCTGCCGGCGCGCCGCGGCGCAGCGCGACTCAATCTGGGCCGGCGAGGCGGAAAAATCGAGCTGGGGGTAGGGGCGAAAGCCCGCCGCCCAGGCCGGCGACGCGGCCCAGGCGAGGAGAAAAAGCGCCCGCCGCACTCAGCGCGACTCCACGAAGCGCGCGGCGAGCGCTTGGCGCGGAATTTTCTTCATGGCGCAGAGCCAGCGCGGGGCCTCCTGCGGAAACGCCGCGTCGCTCAAGGAGCGGGTCTGCCGGTAGCGGATGACGAACGAGCCGTCCTCCTCGCCGGCGGAAACGATCTCCAGGCCGTCGCCCGAGGGTTTGGGCCCGGCGACGACCACGGCCACCTCGTCCTTGGAAAAATCCACGGCCGGAACGGCCCGGCCGGGAAAAAGCTGTTTCCAAAGCGCGGCCCAGTCCGCGGCCGCGGAGATAATCCGGTTTTTTCCGGGCGCGGCCTTGCCCGCCGCGAACCAGTCCGCCGTGGGCAGCGGGCTTCCCTTCTCGTCCGCGGCGCCGCCGGGCGCGGCCAAAAGCTTGGGCGTGCTGCCGTTTAATTCCACCGGCCCCTTGCGGCCCACCCGCGCGCGCGCGGCCTGGTTCATCAGGGAAAGCTGGCGCAGGGCGGAGACGGCCTCGTCCGGCGTCCGGGCCTGGGCGACCTGCTGCAAAAGCGCCTGGCGGTCGGCCTCGCTGTAGGGCGGCGGGGTCACGCCCGCGATGCCCTCGGAGGTCTTCTGCCGCGCGAGATTGGCCGCCTGCATCTCGTTGGTGTAGCCCGGGCCCGCCCCGATCGGAGCGCCGCCCGCGGCGGAGGCGGCGGGAACATTGGGCAGGGGCGGCGCGGGCAAGGGCGGCATCGCGGGCCCGCCGGAAAGCTCGACCGAAACATGCTGGTGATGAAGAAAAAACGCCAGGGCCAGCAGGGTTCCGGCCAGGGCCGCGGCCAGGACGGCCGCCAGGCGGCGCGGGCTCACGCTTTAGTCCCCGCCTTGGAATTTCCGGCGCAGCCGCCGCGAGACCAGGGGCGGCACGAAGGCGTCGACGGACGCGCCGAGCCTGGCCACTTCCTTGACCATGGAGGAGGCCAGGTAGGTGTATTTCTCATCGGGCATCAAAAACACCGTCTCCACGGCGGGGCCCAGGCGCCGGTTGAAGAAGGCCAGCTGGAACTCGTAGTCCATGTCCGAGACCACGCGCACGCCGCGGATGAGCACGTGCGCCTTCTTGGCCTTCATGTAGTCGGCCAAAAGGCCGGAAAACGTGTCCACTGAGACGCCCGAAATGCCCTTGGTCGCGGCGCGGGCCATCTCCACGCGCTCGTTCAAATCGAAGCTGTGGCGCTTGGAGGCGTTGTCCAGGACCGCCACGACGACCGCGCCGAAGATGCGCTTGGCGCGGCGCACCAGGTCTAAATGCCCCAGCGTGATCGGGTCGAAGCTGCCCGGATAGACGGCTAATTTCATCGGCTCACTTTATCAATTCCGGGGCCGACTTTCCAGGCGCGGAGCGTCACCGGCCATCCCGTTGGGTGCTCTGCCCCGGGACTAGTTTGCCTGCGCGCCCAACGGGAGCCCTGGCCGGCGGCGCTTCGAGCCCGAGATTATTGAGCGGGTGGCGGCAGGGGGCGAACCGCCGCGAGGAGCGGACTGGCCGTTTGGAGCACCGCAGCGGCGGTGGGGCCCCTGACGACAGGACCCGCCCAAAGATCGAGCGAGCGGGATGGCCGACGGCGGCGCGTTAGAACTTCTGGCCGGGGTCGAGCTTGACGCCGGGGCCCATGCTCGGCGACAAGGTCGCGCTGAGCATATAGACGCCCTTGGACGCGGAGGGCTTGGCCTTCACGACGGCGGCCAGGACCGCGCGGGCGTTCTCGGCCACGTGCGCCGGGTCGAAGGACGCCTTGCCCACCGGCACGTGGATGATGCCGTAGTCGTCGACCTTGTACTCGACGCGTCCGGCTTTGAGCTCCTTGACGGCCTTGGCCACGTCCAACGTGACCGTGCCGCTCTTGGGGTTGGGCATCAAGCCCTTGGGGCCCAAAACTTTTCCGAGCTTGGCCAAGTCGCGCATCGCGTCGGGCGTGGCCACCAAGACGTCGAAATCCAGAAATCCCTTGGAGATTTTCTCGACCAGGTCGTCGCCGCCGACCAAGTCCGCGCCGGCCGCCTGGGCTTCCTTCTGCTTCTCGCCGCGGGTCACGACCGCGACTTTCTTGGACTTGCCCAGTCCCCGGGGCAGCGGCACGGTGCCGCGCACCTGCTGGTCGGCCTGCTTGGGGTCCACGCCCAAGCGGATGTGCAGCTCGATTGTCTCGTCGAACTTGGCCGTGGCGCCCTTCTTGGCCTGGGCCGCGCCCTCCTCGACGGTGTAGAGCTTCTCGTGGTCCTGCTGCTTTTCCAAAGCCGCCAGTCTCTTTCCCATGGTTTTCAAATTCTCCTGAAATATCAGCCGATTTCGACGCCCATCGAGCGGGCGGTGCCCTTGACCATCTCGCAGGCGGCCTTCAAGTCCTTGGTGTTCAAGTCGGGCAGCTTCTGCGCCGCGATCTCCTCGACCTGCTGGATCGTGAGCTTGCCCACCTTGTTGCGGTTGGGCTCGCCCGAGCCCTTGGCCAGGCCGGCCGCGCGCTTGATCAAGGAGGCCACCGGAGGCATCTTGGTGATGAAGGTGAACGTGCGGTCGTCGTAGACCGTGATGACGGCGGGAATAATCATGCCCGCCTGCGAGGACTTGGTGCGCTCGTTGAACTGCTTGCAGAAATCCATGATGTTGACGCCGTGCTGGCCCAGCGCCGGGCCCACCGGGGGCGCGGGGTTGGCGCCGCCGGCCGGAATCTGAAGCTTGATCTGGGTCTTGACCTTTTTCGCCATTTAAATTTTCTCCACCTGCAAAAAGTCCAGCTCGACCGGCGTCGGCCGGCCGAAAATGGTGACCATGGCCTTGATCTTGGCCTTGGCCTCGTTGACGTCCTCGACGATGCCCACGAAGTGCCTAAAGGGCCCGTCGGTGATGCGGATGTTCTCGCCGCGCTCGAAGATGACCGCGGGCTTGGGCTTGTCCGACTCGGCCGCGGTGGTCAGCTCCAAAATCGCGTCGACTTCGGTCTGCTGCAGCCGGGCCGGGTTGGGCTCGCCCAAAAATCCCGAGACGCCCGAGAGCCCCTTGACCAGCCAGTAGGTCTGCTCGTCCACCTTCATGTCCACCAGCACGTAGCCGGGGAAGAACTTTCTCTGCGAGACCTTCTTCTTGTTCTTCTTGATCTCGACGACGGGCTCCGAGGGCACCATCACCGAGAAAATCTTGTCCTGGAGGCGCTCTTTCTCCACCTTCTCCTCCAGCTTGACCTTGACCCTGTCCTCGTGCCCGGACTGCGTGTGCACGATGTACCAGCCCCGCTCGAATTGGCTCATATCACCCGCCCAGAATGCTCCCCAGAATCATGTGGAGCAGAAAATCGAT
>DATLSD010000022.1:0-5497 GCA_035534315.1 Elusimicrobiota bacterium | reverse complement strand
CTCCTTGAACGGCCCTTGCGGGCCTCTCATCCAGAAAAGATGCCTTTCCCGGATTATACGGCGTATTAGCCAACCTTTCGGCTGGTTGTTCGCCTTTCAAGGGCAGGTTGCTTACGTGTTACTCACTCGTCTGCCGCTAAGCTTACGATACTCTGCAAGCTCCGCTCGACTTGCATGTGTTATGCACTCTGCCAGCGTTAATTCTGAGCCAGGATCAAACTCTCCATTAAAGGGGCTGGGCGTTTTCTCCGGCTAAGGACCGGATACTTCCGCTTTTCCCAAATGGAGAAGATCGCTCTTCTCACTTTTGTGCCGGACGCTCAAGGTCGAACGTCCGGCGCACACCGACTTAATTCCTTAGCGCTCCGTTCTGAAAAAAACCGAAGTTTTTCTCAGCTCTGGAGCGCTTATTGGCTCGCAAAACAATTTTCAAAGAGCGAAAAGTCCCACCACCCCTTGCATGCTGCGCAAGAGGCAGCGGCTACTTTGTACTTCTTGTGGCCCGCGGGCTTTCGCCCCGAGCTCAAGAATCTTAACACAACTCCGCGCGAATGTCAAGCGTTTTTTAAAAATTATTTTCTCCGACGCAGCCGCCGCACGAACACGCAATAATTTCGACGCGCTCGCCGCGGCGGGCGCGTTTTGCTTCTGCGGAGATCCGGCCTTGCACGACCCTATATAAAGGAAGAGATTTTTTCCCCTTGAAAATTTTCGACTTGGGGGCTATACTTCACCTGTTGGAAAGCATTGACTTCTTGCATGGAGGACTATCGACGATGATCGCAAAACGTGCGCGTAAGCCCGCCTTGAAAAAAGCCGTCCGCAAAGCCGCCAAGCCCAAGACCCTCAAGTTGAAGACTCTCTTGTTTAGGCCCGCGGCCGGACCGTCGTTTGAACCTCAATTTCAGCAGCCGACCGGCCCCTCGCGGGGTGAACAGGCATGGCTGAGCCTCACGCGCGCCGACCACGACGACGACCGCTGGGGGCAGGTGGAGGAGCACCTCTTGGGCCAGGCCCAGGAAAAGGAGCATTCGCTCCGGCGTTGGAAGTACTTCGCCCGGTAAGCCGTCCGGGTGCTTGAGTTTTTCGACACGCACGCCCATCTGGGCGACGGCGTGTTCGGAACCGACCGGGAGACCGTGTTGGAGCGGGCGCGCGCCGCCGGCGTTATAAACATCGCCGAGATTGCAGACGCTCCCGCAGAGTGGCCGGGCGCCCTGGCGTTAAGCCGGGCCCGGCCACTCCAGATCCGGTGCGCCTTGGGTCTGCATCCTTATTACGCGGGCCAGTTCACGCCGGCCCTGCTCGAATCGCTCGCGGCCAAGGCAAAGCTGCCCGAGGTAGCGGCCGTAGGCGAGATTGGCCTTGACTACGTCAAGACCGACACGCCTAAGGAAGTCCAGCGCGCGGCCTTTGGCGCGCTTTTGGCGGCGAGCCTTTCCTGGGGCAAGCCCGCGGTCATCCACTGCCGCGGCGCCTACGAGGATCTGCGCGGCGTCGTGGGCGAGCTCTGCCCCCATCCGCCCGCGGAGTTCCGCTTCTGGGGCGTCATTCACTGCTTTTCGGGCGGGGAGGACGACGCGCTCTTCCTTATAGAACGCGGCTTCGCGCTGGGAGTGGACGGGCCCGTGACCTATCCCAAGAACGGCTCCCTGCGCGCGGCCCTTGGCGCCGCGGGGCTCTCCCGCCTGGTGCTTGAGACCGACAGCCCGTACCTGCCGCCGCAGAGCTCCCGCGGCAAGCGCAACGAGCCCGCGGCCATTCCCGAGATCGCGGCCAAGGTGGCGGAGATTTTCGGCCGGAGCCTGGAGGACGTGGCGCGCGAAACCACGGCGAACGCCCGCGCGCTCTACCGCGAGGCCGCGCGCGTTTAGCGCTCAGCGATCGGAGATAAAGACGTTCTTGACTTCGCTGTAGAGTTCAAGCGCCTTCATGCCCAGCTCGCGGCCCACGCCCGAGGACTTGTATCCCCCGAAGGGCGCCTCGATGTGCACGCTTGATGAGGAGTTGACGCTCAAGACGCCGCTTTGCACCCGGCGCGAGAGGCGAATGGCGCGGCCCACGTCGCGGGTCCAAATGGAGCCGGAGAGCCCGTACTCCGTGCCGTTGGCCAGGGCCACGGCCTCGTCCTCGGTCTTAAACGGCGTGGCGCACAAGACGGGCCCGAAAATTTCTTCCTTAAAGACGCGCATGCGGGGCTCCACGGCCGCGAACACCGCGGGCGTGACGAAAAACCCGCCGCCCAGGTCGGGCGCGTCGCCGCCGCAGACCAGGTCCGCGCCTTCCTCGGTTCCCGCCGCGACGTAGCCCAGCACGCGCTCTTTCTGCTTTTTTGAAATCAGCGGCCCCATCTCGGTCTTGGGGTCCTGCGGGTCGCCCACGCGCAGCTTCTTGGCGCAGGCCGCGACCTTTTCCACGAAGCGCTCGTAGACTTTTTCCTGCACCAAAGCGCGCGAGCGAGCGCAGCAGTCCTGCCCGGCGTTGGAGAACACCGCGCCGGCCGCGTCTTGGGCGCAGCGGTCCAAGTCCGCGTCGGCGAAAATCAGGCTGGGCGATTTTCCCCCCAGCTCCAAGGACACGCGCTTTAAGCCCGGCGCGGCCAAAGCCATCAAGCGCTTGCCCACGGCGGTGGAACCCGTGAAGGAAATTTTTCGCACCAGCGGGTGCTTGACCAGGGGTTCCCCGGCCTCCGGGCCAAAGCCGGTCACCACGTTGACGACGCCCTCGGGGATTCCCGCCTCGGCGCAGAGCTTGGCCAGGAAAAGAGCGGTCAGGGGCGTGGCCTCCGCGGGCTTTAAGACCACCGCGTTGGCGCAGGCCAAGGCGGGAGCCAGCTTCCACGACGCGATGACCAGCGGATAGTTCCAGGGCACGATAAGCGCGCACACGCCCACGGGCTCTTTAAGCGTAAAATCCAGTCCTGCGGCGCCCACGGGGATTGTTTCGCCGAAAAATTTGGACACCGCGCCCGCATAATACTCGAAGCATCCGGCCGCGGCTTCGACTTCGCCGCGCGCTTCGCCGATGGGCTTGCCCGCGTTCCGGGATTCGAGCAGCGCCAAAGGCTCGATGTTGGCGCGGATAAGGCGCGCGACCTCAAAGAGCGCGCGGGCGCGCTGCCGGGGCGAGAACTTGGACCAGGGGCCTTGCAGGGCTTGCTCGGCCGCCTGGACCGCGCGGTCCGCGTCTTCCGGGCCGCCGCGCGCGGCCTGCGCCATCGCCCGGCCGGTGGCGGGGTTGATGACCGGCATGGTCTGCCCCGTTGCGGACGGAACTTCCTTGCCGTCGATCCAATGCCCGGCGCTCGAAATTTGTTCCGCCGCGGCCGTCTTGGGCGCGGCCGCCTTGGCCGCGGTTTTTTTCTCCGCCTTGGCCGGGGCCATCAGAAATAGTTGGCGGTGATGCCGCCGTCGGCCACCAAAGCCGCGCCGTTGGTCCACGCCGACTCGTCCGAGGCCAGGTAGAGCGCCAGGTTCACGATGTCCTCGGACTTTCCAAAGCGCCCCATGGGGATGCGGCTGATGCGCTTGGCTTTTTCCTTGGGCTCCTTCAAGAGCCAGTCCATCAACAGCGGCGTCTCGATGGGCCCGGGGCAAATAGCGTTGGCGCGCACGCCCTTGGGGCCGAACTGCACGGCCAAGGACTTGGTCAAGGCGATGACCGCCCCTTTGGACGCGGTGTAGGCGTCCTGGGGCACGCTGCAGCCCACCAGCGCCACGAAGGAGGCCACGTTGATGACCGCGCCGCCGCCGGCCTTGATGATTTCGGGGATGGCGTGCTTGCACATCAGGTAGACGCCCTTGACGTTGACGGCGTAGACCTTGTCCCAGACCTTCTCGTCCGTGTCCACCACCGAGTGGTCGTCATCCGGAAAAATTCCTGCGTTGTTGTAGAGCACGTGCAGCGCGCCGAATGACTTGACCGCGGCTTCGACCGCGCGGCTCACGTCGGCCTCCTTGGACACGTCCCCGGCCAAAACCGCAATGTCCCCGCGGGCCTGGCGCGCGAGCTTGGCCGTTTCCTCCAGGGCGTCTTTCTTCCAGTCGCACGCGAAAACCTTGGCGCCCTCGGCGCAAAAGCGCAGAGCGGCGGCGCGTCCCATGCCCGAGCCGGCGCCGGTGATGAGGCAAACCTTCCCTTGCAGTCTGTTCATGGCCCCATCATATAAAAAATTTCAGCGGCCGAACGCGGGCTGTACCAGCCAGCCCTTGCGGCGCGCCTTGGCGTCTAATTTTTTGTCGCCGTGGTCGATGAGCACGCGCACGCCCTTGCCGTAGCCGAGCAGGGCCGCATCGTCGGAGGACGCGCCCACGACCAGGTCCGGCGCGCGGCCAAGAGCCGCGACGACGGCCGCGGTCTTGGCCCCACGCGCGGGCACGTCGCCCTGGATGTCTCCGGTCATGACGTCCTTGACCACCTTGACGCGGATGCCCGCCACGCGCGCGGCGGGCACGCCGGCGGACGCGGTCTCGGCCTCCAGCACGGGCTGCGGGTCCTGGTCGATGACCCAGACGTCGAAGCCTGCCTGGAGCAGCGCCGAGACCAACCCTTGGACCTCGGGCACGACGCGCAGGCCCTCTTGAATTTCCGCGGGGCTTGAGTCCTGCGGACCGGCGGCGAACGCCTCGCGGCCCAGCGGGCGCTCAAGCTGCGAATTGATGACCGCGGCGGCGTACTGCCGGGCCTCCTCGGGCGTGAAGCCCGCGAAGAGCTGCGCCAGGTAGGCGCGGCACTTGGACCAACTCTCGTCCTGGCATTGATTCTGGTAGGACTGCACGAAATACTTGCGGAACTGCAGGTAGGCGGGCTCGTCCTCCCAGATGTTCTGCGGCAAAATCGAGAACTGCTGGTAGGCCGCGAAGATTTTCTGCCGGCCGTAGGCCACGGGAATGAGGCGCCAGAAATCCGGGCCGAACTTAAAGCGCGCGGACAAGACCATCTGATCGAAGACCTCCGCGGCCGCGTCGTGGACGAAGTAGACGCCCTCCCAGGACAAGACGGCGACGGGAGGCTTCTGCGCGTCGTAGCTTTTGCTGGAAAATCCTTTCTCCGCGATGAGGCGGTCAATCGCGCGGCGCGCCGCGGGCGTCCAGGCGCCGGGGCCCAGCACGTCCGGCGCGGGCTTGGCCGGCGCGGGTTCGGACGTGGACGCGGTTTTCTCCTTTTTTTCTTGGGGCGCGGCCGATTTTCTTCCGCCGCCCGGATGATAGTGCGGGTTGCGCGGCGTGTAGTACGCGCATGCGGAGGCGCCCAAGAGCGCGCAGAGCGCGGCGGCGGCGGAAATTTTTTTCATTTTTTAGTCGGGAAAAATTGTGAATCTTCCGTCAATGTTATAAAATATTTTGCTGTCGTCGGATCAAAAACAAAAAAGCAAGGGGTACACATGGGACTCAAAAAGACGGATGTGTTGAAGGAACCCATCGTTCACTTCGACATAACGAAGCATAACGCCGTGGCGATGGTGGAGGCGATGTCCAAGATGGCTTTCTCGGCCAGG
>DATLSD010000021.1:0-17918 GCA_035534315.1 Elusimicrobiota bacterium | reverse complement strand
GAACTGAGAACCTCCTGGTCCCGAACCAGGCGCTCTGCCAATTGAGCTATACCCCGTCAAATCCATCGGGGACCCGGGAATCGAACCCGGAACCTCTCCCACCCCAAGGGAGCGCTCTACCATTGAGCCAGTCCCCGTCCCCGTCGCGCCCGTACCGGCACAAAGTGCCGATGCGGATTTTCCAGCCGAACTCTAGCGGGAAAGCTCCGCGACCAAGCTTTGGATTTCCTGCCGGATGTCCCGCAGGATTTTCGACGTCGCTCCGGACGTTGGGGCGTCCGAGGCCGTTGAAAGAGCGTTCGCGGCCGTTTTGCCGCTTCTTTTCCGTTCCAGGAGCGCTTTGCGCGCGCCTTCCAGCGTCAGCCGGCGCTTGTACACGAGATCCCGAACCAAGCAAATCGTTTCCACGTCCGCGCGCGTGTAGCGGCGGTGCCCGCTGGGCCGCCGCGAGGGGCGCAAAACCCCCAGGCGCGATTCCCAGTACCGCAGGGTGTAGGCCGGCACCTGCAACAGGCGGCTTATTTCCCCCATGGTGAAAAACTGCTTCTCCGGTAGGGGCGGAATTTCTGGGAGCATTCGAGATCCTAGCTGCCGGGCTCGAGCAGGTTGCGGGAAGCCTTGAAGCGCACGCCGCGGCGCGGCGGAACGGAGACGGATTTTCCGGTGCGGGGGTTGCGGCCCTGGCGTTCGCGGCGCTCCTTGACTCGGAACGTGCCGAAATTGGAGATGACGACTTTTTCCCCCCGGTTGAGCGCCGAGCGGATCGCTTCGAAGGTCGCCTCCACGGCCTGGGCCGCCTCGGTCTTCGTCCCTAAAATTTTGGACACGTCCTTGATGACGTCAAGCCTGTTCATCGCCGTCCCCCTTCTCCTTTTTTTCGTCCTTCTCGCCGTTGCCCTCTTTTTTCTTCTTGATGTCCTTGAAGATGTCCTCGGGCTTGAGATTCTTGAGTTCGGCCTTGAACTTGCTGACTTCGTCCTCCGTGATGGGCTTGACCATCGTCTGGCAGCGGTCGAAAACCTTCTCCTCCACGAGGATGGAGCATCCGGCGCGCACGGCCAAGGCGATGGCGTCGGAGGGCCGCGAGTCCAGAATCGCGTCGCTGCTGCCCTTGTGGATGTAGATTTTAGCGTAAAACGTGTTGTCTTTGATGTCCGAGATGACGACGCGGTCCACCCCGTAGCCCATGGTCTTCAAGGCGCTCAAGAGCAGATCGTGCGTCAACGGCCGCGGGAGCACGATGCCGGAAAAGCGGATGGCGATGGCCTGGCCCTCGCCCAACCCGATCCAGATGGGCAGGAGGCGGTTGCCGGTGACTTCCTCCAGGAAAATGATGCACTCGTTGGCCGTCGTGGCCAGCGAATAGATGCGCACCTCCTTCTCCTTGGCGCCCTCGGGCTCCTTGGGCGAGCCCTTGCCGTTCTTTGGCATTTTTTATTGTTCTCCCGAAAGGGGACGCCGCTTTGCGCGCGAACGCCTGTTTCCGCTCCCTGGAGCCGTGATTTTAATATTTTTGCGCACGCAATGGAAGTAGCATCGCGATTTAAAGCCGGGCGCTGCCTGCCTTCCGGCTCGCGGCGCGAAATTCAAGAACGTTTTGAATCCTCCGCAGGAGCTCGTCAAGGCCGCGCCCGGTGGCGGCTGAAACCATGAGGCGGTCGGGATATCGGCGCTCCAGGTCCGCCGCGCGCAGGGGCTCGAGCGCGTCCGCCTTGTTGAAAATCCGGATGGCGGGAACGGCGCGCGCGCCCAGCTCGGCCAGGGTTTCTTCCACCGCCCGATCGCGGCTTTCCAGGTTCGCGGCCGTCGGATCGGAAACGACCACGAGGCAGTCGGCCGCCGCCGCTTCCTCCAAGGTCGCGCGGAAGGCGGCGATGAGATCGGTGGGAAGATTCAAGATGAAGCCCACGGTGTCGGTGAGCACCGCCGGGTCGCCGCCGGGAAGGCGCACGCGCCGGGACGTCGGGTCCAAGGTGGCGAAGAGCTTGTTGTCGGCGTAAACCTGGGTCTTGCCGGTCAGGGCGTTGAGAAGCGTTGACTTGCCGACGTTGGTGTAGCCCACGAGAGCGACCTGGGGCACCGGCACCGAAAGCCGCTTTTTTCGGCGCACGGCGCGCTCGCGCCGGATGCGCTCCAAGTCTTTTTTCAAGTGCTCGATGCGGTACTGCACGTGGCGCCGCTCATATTCGATTTTGCGCTCGCCCGGACCGCGGGTGCCGATGCCGCCGACCTGCTGGGAGAATCCACGCCAAGAACCCATCAGGCGCGGCAGAAAATAAGACAGCTGCGCCAGCTCCACCTGGATGCGGCCCTCGCTGGTGCGCGCGCGCCGCGCGAAGATGTCCAGGATGAGCCTGGTGCGGTCGATGATCTTGGCCTTGATGAGCCCTTCCAGGTTTTTTTGCTGGGACGCGGAAAGCTCCCGATCGAAAATCACGGTGCGCACGCCCAGGCGCTTGGCGGCCGCGGCGATCTCGGCCGCCTTGCCGGAGCCGATGAGCGTGGCGCTTTGGTAGCGTTCGATCGCCTGGAAAAAGCGCCCGGCCACGCGCGCGCCCGCGGTGTGCGCCAAGCCCTCCAGCTCGGCGAAGCTCTCCAGGCTTTGCTTCGTCCGGCCCTTGAGGCCGACGCCGACGATGAAGGCTTTTTCGATCATGTTCTATCGCCGTTGGCGACGTGTTCTAGAAAAACTTTTGCCGCGGCCAGGGCTTGGCGCGTCATTTCTCCCAAGTCGCCGCCGGAAACGGGGGCGCAGTTCTCCTGATGCCGGAACCACGTCCGCTGCCGCTTGGCGTAGGCGGCGGTCCGCCGCATGAAAAGCGCCAAGCCGTCGTCTTGGGATATTTCGCCGCGCCAGGCGGCCAGGGCCTCGGAATAGCCCAGGCTTTGAAAGCCCGGCTCGGTTCCCGAATAGCGCGCGGGCACGAGCGCGCGGATTTCCCGCAGGATTTCCGGCCACATCGCGCGGCAGCGCGCCTCGATTCGCCGGCGCAGCTGCTCGGCGGGCCATTCGACGCCCAGGACGAGCGCGTTCCAACGGGGCCGCACCTCTTCGGTCTTTCCCCACATTTCGGAAATGGGCCGGCCGGAGACTTCCAGGACTTCGAGCGCGCGCACGAGCCGCTGGATGTTGTTGGGCGGAATTTTGGCCGCGGCCGCCGGATCCTGCGCGGCCAGCTGAGCGTGCAGGAACGTCCGGCCTTTTTCCCGGCCCAAGGCCTCCAGCCGCCCCCGCACGGCCTCGTTTTTTCGCGGCATGGGCGAGAGGCCTTTCAAGAACGCCTTCACGTAAAGGCCGGTTCCCCCCACAAGGAGAGGCAGGTTTCCCCGCTTGAGAATGTCTTCGGCCGTGCTCTGCGCTTTTTTGGCGAAGCGTCCCGCGTCAAAGGGCTCCGCGGGATCGGCCTCGTCAATGAGGTGGTAAGGGACGCCGCGCGCGCGGCCCGAGGAGTCGCGCGCGGGCTTGGCGGTGCCGGCGTCAAGGCAGCGGTAGACTTGGCGCGAATCGGCGGAAATGATTTCCCCGTTTAATTCCCGGGCCAGGGCCAAGGCCAAGTCGGTTTTGCCGGACGCGGTCGGCCCGACGACGCAGATGATTTTGGGCGCGGGGCTTATTTTTTCCAATACAGCGCTTTCTGGGGCTTGGCGCAGAGATGGTGGAAGCGGCAGTCGGGCACGCAGGCCTCGGGGAGCTTGAGCGCGACGCGGATGTCGCAGTCCTGGTTGTCCAGGGCCATGTTATTGATGAGCTCCTTGTGCTTCTTCTCGATTTTGGTGAACGAAATGCCGACCTTGTAGGTCTGCCCTTTCTCCATGACGCGGGCGACCTTGCCCTCGACCGAGACGGATTTTAGGCCCGGAAGCGAGAGAATCATCTCTATTCTCCGGGAGTGCGGCGGCTCGATGAAGGTGACCAGGGAGAGCCCCCCGGCCGACAAATCGGTCAGCACGGCCGGCTGGGAGGATTTGCCCTGCGAGTCCAAGCGCAGCGTGATGGGGCCGACGAAGCCCCCGACCGGGAACCGGGCGTAACGCCGCTTGTCCGAAGGATTAGATCGTTTTTCTTTCATGCAGTTCCCCCAGCAAGGTTCGTTTTGTCGCGCCCGTGACGCTCAGGGACGCGATGGCGCCGGGCCGCGCGGTTCCGGGCCATTTGGCGTTAAATCCCCCGCGGGTCCGCCCGAAGCCGGGCTCTTCGCAGAGGACCTCGGCCGTCTTTCCCACGTGCGCCTTCAGCGCTTCGCTCGTCAGTTCGTCCATGAGTTGATTGAGCCGCTTGAGCCTGTCTTCCTTGACCTCCCGGGAAACGTCGTCCGGCCAAGAGGCGCTTTGGGTTTGCTGCCGCGGCGAATACTTGAAGCAGTAAGCCCAAGCCGGGCGGACGTCCTTCAAGAAATCCAGCGTTTCCTGGAAATCTTCCTCGGTCTCGGTAGGGAATCCTACTATAATGTCCGTCGAAATCACAATGCAGGGCACGGCGGCGCGCGCGGCGCGGACCTTCTCAAGATAGGCCGCGGGCGTGTAGTTGCGGCGCATGAGCTTGAGCACCCGCTGCGAGGCGGACTGCAGGGGCAAATGGAGGTGCTCGCAGACCGTGCGGCATTCGGCCATGGCGGAGAGCATGCTTTCGTCCACGTAGTAGGGGTGCGGGCTCATGAAGCGCAGGCGCTCGATGCCCGCGGTCTTGTCCAAGAGCCTCAGGAGATCGCCGAAGCCGACTTTCTCCCCGGCGTTTTCCGATTCGTAGCTGTTGACGGTCTGGCCCAGCAGCATGATTTCCTTGGCGCCCGCCGCCGCTTTGATCCGCGCCTCGTTAAGGATGTCTTCGACCGGCCGGTAAAGCTCCCGCCCGCGGACCGAGGGGACGATGCAGTAGGAGCAGGAGTAGTTGCAGCCGCGCATGATGGTCAGATAAGCCGAAACGCTCGACGCCGCGGGGGGCATCGCGAACCGGGAGTCCGGCCGGATTTCCGGCGCGAAGCTTTCCTGCTGCTCTTTGAGCGCGTCAAAGCGGGCGTCGAGGGTTTCCCGGACGATTTCCGGAAAGCGCTCGACGGATTTGGCGCCCACGATGAGATCCACGTAGGGAAATTTTTGGCGGATGGAGTCCCCCGCGCGCTCGGCCGCGCAGCCGCTGACGATGAGCACGCGGTTGGGATTGGCCGCCTTCCAGGGGCGCAGCGAGCCGATGAGGGAGATCGCGCGGTCCTCGGCGTGCTGGCGGATCGTGCAGGTCGAGATGAGAATGACGTCGGCTTCCTCGGGAGTCTCCGCCCTGGAAAAGCCGCGCGTGGCCAGCGGCGCGGACATTTCCTCCGCGTCGGCCTCGGACATCTGGCATCCCAGCGCTATGGTGTGAAGCTTCATCGCGGCCTCAGGACTGAACCCTTCGGCAGGTCCTGCACAGGCCGAAAATCTCGTGGCGGTGCCACTGCGGAGTGAAGCCGAATTTGCGGCAGGTGTCTTCCTGGATTTTCTCCAGCTTGGGCCAGCGCATTTCCTGAATGCGGCCGCAGGAGACGCAGATGAGGTGATCGTGGTGCGGGCGCTCGAGGTTCACCTCGAAGCGGCGCCGGCCGGCCTCGTCCGAGACGTGATTGACCAAGCCGCATTCCTCGAGCATTTTGAGCGTGCGGAAAACGGTGGCCCGGCCGAGGCCGTAGGGGCGCATCGCCCGGGAGATGTCCTCCTGCCCGAGGTGCTTGTCGCTTTGGAGCAGGAAATCGAGGATGCGCCGGCGCTGGGAGGTCAGCCGCAGGCCGCTTTGCGCCAGGTGCTTGCGGAAGACGTCATAGACCCGGCCCGCGTAGTCTCTCTGCCCCCCGGTCTTGGGCGGAATGTAGTCAATTTCCTTCACGGTAGGATTGTACTATTTCCGCGCTTGCAGCATCCGCAATTTTGGGGCGGCACTCGTCGGTTTCCGCGGGTTATTTCTACCCCAGCTTCGCGTGCGTGCCGTCGCAGAAAGGCTTCTTGGCCGAATGCTTGCAGCCGCACCAGGCGACGGTCTTGGCTTCGCCGATCTCCACGCGGATGGGCGTCATCCCGGTGTTGAGCCGCGAGTGTGAGCCGTCGCAGTAGGGCTGATTTTGTGACTGTCCGCAGGCGCACCAAAACTTGGCGCCGGGCTCCTCTTTCTTGACGTAGGGCGCCTTCTGGGCGATTTTAGGTTCGGGCATTTTTTTTCTCCGGTCGATTGGGAATTCGCGGCTTTAAGTCACGCCGCGTTTACGGCTTGCCTCCGTCTAACGCGCCGGTGACGGCCTTGGGATCGAACAAATCCTCGAGCTCTCTTTTGGAAAGGATTTTTTTCTCCAACACCACGGCGCCGACGGTGGTCTTGCGCTTGACCGCCTCTTTGAAGACCTCCGCCGCCTTGGCGTAGCCGATTTTCGGGTTGAGCAGCGTGGCCAAGGACGGGCTTTGCTCGAAGTAGGAGCCGCATTTCTGCGCGTCCGCCGAGATGCCCCGCACGCAGCGCTGATCCACGACGGGCAGGTAGTTGATAAGCAGCCGGATGGAGTCGAGCAAGTCGTAGGCGACCAGGGGCGTCATGACGTTCAAGTCCATCTGGCCGGCTTGGGCGCAAAGCCCCACGGCCAAGTCCCGCCCGACGATCTGAAAGGCGATCATGTTGAGGCATTCGATCATCGACGGGTTGATCTTGCCCGGCATGATGGACGATCCGGGCTGGACGGCGGGCAGCGCGATTTCGGCGAACCCGGTGATGGGTCCCGAGCACATGAGCCGCAGATCGTTGGAGACGCGGATGAGCTCCAAGGCCAGCTCCTTCAAGGCGCTCGAGACCGCGGCCAGAGGCTGGTGGCTTTGCAGCGCCATGCGCGGGTCGCGCGCGACTTTAAGCGGCAAATTGGTGATTTGCCCCAGGTGCTTGACGGCTTTTTCCCGAAAGCCAGGCGCGCTGTTGATGCCCGTGCCCGCGGCGTTTCCCCCCAGCGCCACGTGATGCAGAAGCTCCGAGCGGCGGGAGATTTCCTCGCGGCAGGCCGCGAGCGCCTGGGCGTAGGCCTCGAACTCCTGGCCCAGCGTGATGGGCACGGCGTCCTGCAGGTGCGTGCGCGCGGACTTGATGACGGTGGAGAACTCCTCGGCCTTCTGCTCGAAGGTTTCAACCAGGGAGTCCAGAACCGGCAGGAGCTTGCGGATTTCCATGAGCACGGCCACGTAGGTCGCGGTCGGAAACGTGTCGTTGGTCGACTGGGCCATGTTGACGTGATCGTTGGGGTGGACGAGCTTGTATTCCCCTTTCGAGCCTCCCAGGATTTCCGCGGCGCGGTTGGCGACGACCTCGTTGGCGTTCATGTTGAAGGAGGTTCCGGCGCCGGCTTGGTAGACGTCCACGATGAACTCCGCGTCCCAGCGGCCGTCCAAGATCTCGTTGCAGGCCTTGACGATGGCCTCGGCCTTGTCCTTGGCGAGCGCGCCCAGCTCCCCGTTGGCCATGGCGCAGGCTTTCTTGACGGAGGCGTAGGCGCGGATCAAGGCGGGGTGGGCTTTTAATCCCGAGACCGGGAAATTTTCGGAGGCCCGCAGGGTCTGAATGCCGTAATACGCCTGCGCCGGAACCCGTTTTTCGCCCAGGGAATCTTTTTCGACGCGCGTTTCTTCTTTCGCCATTGGTTCGCGACCTCTCATGACCCGAGATTTTTTGGTTTTCACACGCCTTCCACCGCGTCGGACTTGATCCATCCCTGAACTCCTTCCTTAAGAACGCCAATCTCGAGCCAGTCGCCCTGCGGGGCCAGTATCTCAACGCGGCGGCCTTCCGGAGCCGTGAAGATGACGTTGAAGCCGTCTCCCGGCCCGCTGCGGATTTCAGCCGACGGGCTTATGATGACGCCCAAGCGCTCGGGCTCGAGGCTCTTTCTCACCAGGAACCATCCGCCCCAAAAAATCCAGAGCGCCAAGGAGCAGGCGGCCAAAGGCTTTAGCTTATCGCGGGCGCCGGGCAGCAGAATCCAGAAACCGCACAGGATGAGCGCCAGCCAGCACAAAGTCCATTGCAGCCCGGAGAGCTCCGGCAGGCTAAACCAATAGAAGACGTCGAAGAGCACCGGCGGCACTCCGGGCGGAACCAGGGTCTCGCCGGCTTTCTTGAGCGCGAAGTTGAGGTTGTAGCGGATGTTGGAATCGCGCGGATCGAGATCGAAGGCCTTTTGATACGCGGCGATGGCGGGGCCCAGCCGGCCCTCCTTGAAAAGGGAATCCCCGAGATTGTAGAGGTCGGCGGAGTTCTCCGGCTCCTGGGCCGAAAGCTGGGAGAAGGCCGCGGCCGCGCCGGCGTAATCGCCCGCGTCGTATTTCTTCTGCGCCTGCGCGAACGCCGGCGGCGGCGTAAAAGCCATGGCGCATAAAGGCAGCCCCGCGGCTAAAGCGAGGGCCGCGCCAAAAATTCCGAAGATTTTCTCGGCGGGCTTCATGCGTCCAGCTCCCTTTCCACGGTCTTGAGCAATTCGGCCAAATCCGGGGCGGCGGCTCTCTCCGGGCCGGAGCGGGCGGCGGGAGCGAAGCGCCGGAGGTCGAGTTCTTCCCAGGCGTTTTTGATTCGGGCCAGGGCGTCGGCGCTCAGATTGGGATAGCGCAGGCGCAGAAGCTCCTGGGCCCGCCGCCAGGTCAGGCCGGCCGGCGGCTCGCTGATCTTGTCCGCGAGATAGCCGCAGAGCGCCTCGCTCATCAAGTCCGCCGATTTCTTCGGGTCGCGCCCGGCTTCGCGGGATGCTTGCGCGATGAGGGCCAGCGCCGCCTTGTAGGCTTGGCGCGCGCGCAGGCGCCTGGGGTCGGCCAAGCGGCGGCGTTCGGCGCCGCGCCAGAGCAGGCAGGCGGCGAGAAAAATAAAAGGGATCGCGTTTTGCGGCCCGCCGCGTCCGAGCCGCCGAAGCAGGCTCAAAAAGGGAGAGTTCCCCGGGTTCGTGTCGAGATAGCGGATATCCTGGGAAATTTCGGTCAGGCCGGGCGCGGCGGCGGCTCCAGAGGAAGCAAATCCCACGGCTTGGTTCGCCGGACCCGGCTTGACGCTGACCGACAAGGATTTTGTTCGGAGCGTCTCGTAGGCGCCGCGCGTCGGGTCGAAATAGGCGAACGCGATCGGCGGGATGCTCAGGTCTCCCGAGACCCTGGGGATAAGCACGGTTTTGTAGACCTTGGATCCCTCCACGACATCGTTCTTCTTGTCGAGATTAAGCGAGCTGACCGTCTCGTAGGTCCGAAAATCGGGCAGCGCCGGCATCTGCAGATCGCCCATCGCCCTCAAGTTGCCCTGCCCTTGGACGGAAACGGTCAGGTTGAGCGCTCCCCCCACCTGGGTCCGGTTCTTGTCGAGGGAGTCCGAAATGGAAAAATGCCCGACCGCTCCGGAGAAGTTCCGCGGCTGCCCGGCGGCGGGCAAGGGCAATGCGGTCAGCTTCAGCGCGTTGGTCGAGACCGTCTTTGTCCGCGCCGCGCCGAAGTTCATGTTGAAGACCTGGTTGAAAAAATTCGGGGAAAACGGATCCATCCCCTGCCCCGCCACCGGGCACTGCACCGACGCCGGCCCGATGACGAGCCGGCCCTCGTGCTCCGGAAAAATCGCCGTCTTGATCACGGACACGTCGTACATCCTGCCGCGGAATTGGGCGGTTTCGCGGCGGATGGGCGGCAAATCCTCCTCCATGAATCCGGAAAGGTCCGGCGGCGTGTACTGGGGATTGCCGGCGAGAGCGGCGGAATTGTAAAACTTGACGGTCAAAGTCGCCTGCTCGTCGACGTAGACTTTCTTTTTATCCAATTGCGCGGTGACGAAAAAATCCGGCGCTCCGGGGACTTCCTGGGTCTGCGCCGTCGAAGGCGGCGGCGCGGTTTGCGGCGGCGCGGAAGCGGCGGGAGCCGAGCGCAGGACGTCGATGTCGATGGGGCTGGTCTTCACCGTGCGCCCGTTGTAGCTCAGCGTAATGGGCGGAATGACGCCCTTGCCCACGAAGCGGGGCTCCAGCACGTAGGTGTAATCGATGGAGCTGGAAATTCGGCCGTTGACGATGGAGATGCTTTGATTCCTGCCGGAGGAGTAGACGCTGAAATTGGGCAGGGACGGAATCTGGGGCGCGGGAAGAGAGCTGGTAGGGCCGCTGACGTCCACGGTCAGGGTGATCTGCCCGTTCAAGGCGACTTGGCTGCGGTCAACCTGGGCGCTGATGGAAACTTGCGCGCGCAGCGCGGCCGGAACCGACGCCGCCAGCAGCGCGGCCAAGCCGGCCGCCCTTATCTTCCCACGCATGGCGCTATTCTATATTTTTTCCCGCGCGCGCCCTCACCAGTCCTCGCCGCCGGGAGCTTGCTGCTTGGCCTGATTCTTGAATTTGTTCGCCATCGGCTTTTCGCGCTCCGCGACCGCCTGCATGATGCGCTTGGCGTCCTGCGGAGAAATCTGGTTTTGCGGGTTCGGCGCAGGCTGCTGGTTTTGGCCGTTTTGCCCGCCGCCCTGCGGCTTCGGGTTGCTTTGATTTTGCGGATTTTGATTATTTTTGTTCCGCTGATTTTGTTTTTGGTTTTTTTTCTTGGGCGGATTTTTCAGCGCGCGCAGCGCCACCGCCAGGTTGTAGCGCGCGTCGGCGTCGGCGGGGTCGAGCACCACGGCCTTGCGAAAATCGCCGACCGCCGCCTTGTAGTCGCCTTGGACGAAATCGATGTCGCCCAGGTTGTAGCTGGCGGCGGAGCGCACTCGCGGCGGCGCGGACGAATCGGAGAGAGCCTTAAACGCCCTTGAGGCCTCGTCCATGTCTTCAAGGCGGAACAATGCGTCCCCGGAGTTGAAGACGGGGCGGATGTCGCCGGGGCTTTTCGCCGCCGCCGCTGAGTAATCATCGAGCGCTTGGAGATAGCTTTCCTTTCCATAAAGCTTGTTGCCCGCCCGCAGATCGCTTTCGGTCGTCGCGGCGCGGGCGCCGGAGGCGGAGAAAGCGAGCAGCAGGATGAGGCCGCCTAAAGCCGCCGGCTTCCCCGATTTTTCGGATTTCCCCCACACGTCGCCGGTTTCAGGGATGAGAAAGCCGGCCAGCAAAAGAACGAAAGCCAAAGCCAGGGGCCATTGGAAATGATTGCGGTACCGCTCGGTGGAGGTGGAGACGCTCTGAGCCTGGGTCGTTTTGAGTATCTGCTGGGCCACGGCCGAGACCTCGCTCTGGTCGGAGTTGGCGCGGTAATAAGCGCCGCCGGTCGCGGACGCGAGGCCGGAAAGGACGTCTTCGTGCAGGCGCGTGATGACGGTGTTCCCCTTGCCGTCCTTCTTGTAGCCGGTCAGGCTTCCGGAGGAATCCCTGAGCGGAATCGGGGCGCCTTCCGCGGTCCCAAATCCGATGGCGTAGATGCGCATGCCCAGCGGCGCCGCGGCCTTGGCCGCGGCCAGCGGGTTGCTCTTATGATCGCCCCCGTCGCTGAGAATGATCAAGGACTTGACGCCGGGGTATTGCTGGAGAATTTGCGCGGCCCTGGCGATGGCCGGCCCGAAGGCCGTGCCCGGCACCGGCAGCATGTCCGGGGACAGTGTGTCGGCGGCTTGGCGCAGGGCGTCCTCATCCAAGGTCATGGGGCAGATGACGGCGGGCTCTCCCGAGAAGGTCATGAGCCCGATGCGGTTGCCGGAAAGCTCGTCCAAGAGCAGGGAGAGATCGCGCTTGGCGGCTTCCAGCCGCGAGGGCGAGGCGTCCTGCGCGGACATGGACAGGGACGTGTCCACCGCGATCATGATTTGGCGGGTCTTGGATTTGTTGGCGACCAGTTCGACGCCCCATTGGGGCCCGGCCAAAGCGACGAAAATGAGCGCCAAGGCCGACATTTGAAGCGCGAGCTTCAACGCGCGCCGCGAAGATATTTCTTGCGGGACGAGGCTCTTAAGAGTGTTCGGGGTTCCCAAAAGAGCGTCCAGGCGCCGGCGCCTTCTGTTGGCCGTCCAGGCCGCCCCCGCCGTCGCGGCGAGCGCCGGAATCATCCACAGCAGCCAAGCGGGGTTTTTCCACATAATCTTAGGGCCACCTCAAAAAGAACGCGCCGCCCAGAATCGCTTCCAAGATGAGGCAGATCGCGGCCAAGGCCGCCGGATACTCATAGAGGTCGGACTTGATGATTTCAGGCGGCCGGCTGGTCTTGGATTTTTCCAGCTTATCGATGGTTCCGTAAATTTCCTTGAGGTTCTGCGAATCGGAGACGCGGAAGTAGCGCCCTCCCGTCATGCTCGCGATTTGGGTCAGCAAGGCGTCGTCAAGATCGTCGGGAACCGTGGCCATGACGGTCCCATTCGGGGTCTGGACCGGGGCCATGGCGGGCCCGTGCTTGGCGCACCCGATGGTGTAGACTTTCACCCCTTCGGTCGCGGCGACCTTGGCCGCGGTGATCGGATCAATGAGGCCGGTGTTGCTGCGCCCGTCCGTCATGAGGATGATGATTTTGCTTTTCGCGGTTCCGGCCTTCAAGTGGTTGAGCGCGGAGACGATGCCGTCGCCGATGGCGGTGCCGTCCGTCCCGGTCATGCCGGGATAAAGCGTGGAGATTTGGGAGTCCAAGGCGGAATAATCGGAGGTCAGCGGGCAGACCAGCTCCGGGGCTCCTCCGAACTGGATGGCGCCGATGAGGTCCGAGGCGCGGCGCGCGATGAAGCTTAAGGCCGCCGCCTTGGCCGCCTGGATGCGCGACGGCGACAAGTCGATGGCGCTCATCGAGGTGGAGGTGTCCATGGCCAGCATGATGTCGATGCCTTCGCCGGAGCCGCGCAGGCGCTCCAGGATTTTCTGGGGGCGGGCTAAGGCAAAGATGATCAGAGCCAGGGCGGCGAGGATGAGCGCGGGCGAATAAAAGGCCGCCGCGCGGGCCTTGAGCGACGGCTTGGCGGCGGAGAGGGCGGCGTTTTCAGGAAGAGGCCAGTTGGCCTCCTGGGAGCCGCGCGAGCGGAAATAAAGCCACGCCGCCGCGGCCGCGAGCACGAGGAGCAGAAGAAAAAGAGGCGTGTTTAAGGTCATGCCGCGGCCCTGGTTTCCGGCTCCGGCGCTGCCGGCCGAGGAGTCGTGTCCCTGACGATTTGAATGGCCGAGACGATGTCGGCGGGCCCCCATTCCGGCTCCGGTGGAATTTTGGCGAACTTGACCAGGTCGGCGCGATCCAGGACTTCCTTGAGCCGCCCTGGAATCCCACGATCTAGATCGGCTTGGCGCAAGGCCCGGGAAATTTCCACGGTGGTCATCTGCGGCGCGGCGAAGCCGAAGCGCCGCTCGATGTAGCGCTTCAAGATTTCGGTCAGCGCGCTGTAAAAGTCCTTGTGCCGGCCGAGCTCCCATAATCCGGATTTCTGCAGGGCGTTCAAATCCGATTCCGCGATGACTTCGGGCGGGCGCGAGTCGACCGGACGGGCATTTCCCGCGTCGGCGGCGTTTTTCTTGGAGTGCGCGCGGTAGAGCGCGTAGCCCGCGGCGAGAAGGGCGGCCAAAACAAGCCACGGCCAAAGCGGCGGCCCGGCCGCCCGCGGCGCCTTGATGTCCTTGGGCTCCGCGTTCTTGGGCAAAGCGGGCGCCGCGACGTCAATCCAAATGGGCGGGCTGGCAACTTTCGGGGCTGCGGGCGCGCCCGGCGGCGCGCAGGCTAGAGAAACGGAGATTTTCCCCACGGCCAAGGGCAGTATCTCGGCGGAAAAGGGCTGAACCCGCTCGCCGTTTTGAAGAACGGTTTTTCCAAAACGGGCGCCGGCCACGGCGTAGGAGTCGTCGGTCGAGGTGGAAACCACGAACGCCAAGTCCTTCGGGGAGTCGGACGTCACGGTTCCGGTAAGCGCATAAGGCACGCCCAACTGCGCTTCCGCCGTGGACGCGTTGACGTTCCACTGCGCGTTTTGCGCCGCGGCCGGGCGGCCGAGCGCGCAGAGAAGCGCCAATGCGGCACCGGCCGCGGCGATCATCGCCGCAGCCTCTTGGCCCGGCGGCGGAAGAAGCGCACCACGGGATCGATATAGGACGCGTCGGTATTGATTCGAATCGGATCCAGGCCGCACTGGCTGAAAATAGAGGAAAGGCGCGCGAGGCGCTCCCGCTCCTTGTTTTGGTAGGCCTGCAAGCCGGATTTTTGGGAGGCGTCAATCAAGAAGCGCCGGCCCGACTCAGGATCCCGCACGCGCAGAAAAGCTCCCGCCCGCGGAATGGCCGCCTCGTGGGGATCGGAGATGAGAATGGGGATGACGTCGTGCTTGAGCGCGGCCAAGCGCAGGGATTTCTCGAAGCCCTCGTCCCTGAAATCCGAGATGAGAAAAAGGATGGAGCGCCGTTTAAGCACGCGGTTGACCGTGTCCAAGGCCGCGGCGATTTTTGTCCCCGCGGCGCGCGGCTCGTAGGCCAGCACGTCGCGGATAAGATGCAGGACGTGCGTGCGGCCTTTTTTGGGCGGGACGTATTCCTCCACGGAGTCGGTGAAAAGAAAAAGCCCGACCTTGTCGTTGTTCTGCAGGGCCGAGAAGGCCAGGATGGCCGAGAGCTCCGCGGCGATTTCCTTCTTGAGGTTTTGCCCGCTGCCGAAAAATTGCGAGCCCGAGAGATCGCAGGCCACCACGGCGGTCAGCTCCCGCTCCTCGGCGTAGCGCCGGATGTGCAGGCGTCCCGTGCGCGCGGTCACGTTCCAGTCGATGGAGCGCACGTCGTCGCCCGGCGCGTATTCGCGCACCTCGGCGAACTCCATGCCGCGCCCCTTGAAGACGCTTAAGTATTCCCCGGCGAAGGTTTCCGCGACCAGGCGCCCGGTCAGGATTTCAATCCGCCGGACTTTGGCCAGGATTTCTGGAGCGATCACGGCTTGGCGGCTCCCCGGCTTAGGGAACCTCCACGGCCTCGAACAAGGAGCGGATGATGGTTTCCGAGGTCACGTTCTCCGCCTCGGCCTCGTAGCTGACCATGATGCGGTGGCGCAGGACGTCGGGGCCGACGGACTTGACGTCTTCAGGCGTCACGTAGCCGCGGCCGTTTAAGAACGCGTAGGCCTTGGCCGCCTGGGCCAGGAAGATGGTCGCGCGCGGGCTGGCCCCGTAGGCGATGTGGGATTTGTGGGCGTCCATGCGGTAGCTCTTGGGGTCCCTGGTCGCGAAATCCAGATCCAGGATGTAGTTCTTGATCTTCTCGTCGACGTAGATTTCGGTCACGGTTTTGCGCGCCGTGACGATGTCGGCGACCGTCGCGGCTTTCTCCGGCTTGGGCGTCTCCAGGGAAGTCATTCTTTCCAGGATGCTTTTCTCCTCGGATTTGGACGGGTAACCCACCTTGATTTTGAGCATGAAGCGGTCGACCTGGGCCTCGGGCAAGGGATAGGTTCCCTCCTGCTCGATGGGGTTCTGGGTCGCGAGCACCAGGAACGGATCGGGCAGCGCATAGGTTTCGTTGCCGATGGTGACCAGCTTTTCCTGCATGGCTTCCAAAAGCGCGCTCTGGACCTTGGCCGGCGCGCGGTTGATTTCGTCCGCCAGCACGAGGTTGGCGAAAACCGGGCCCTTGCGCGGCAGAAAGTCCGAGGTCTTGGGGTTGAAGATGAGCGTGCCGGTCAAATCCGCGGGCAGCAGATCGGGAGTGAATTGAATGCGGGAGAAGCTCGCCTCGACGGCCTGCGCCAGGGTTTTGACGGCCAGAGTCTTCGCCAAGCCGGGCACGCCTTCCAAGAGGATGTGCCCGTTGGCCAGGAGCCCGATGAGCAGCCGCTCGACGGTCTCCTCCTGCCCGACGATGACGCGCGCCATCTCGCGCTTTAAAGCCGCGACGAAGCGGCTTTCCTGCGAGACTTTTTGGTTGATTTCGGCGATCCCTAACTGAGCCATATGACTGATCCTCCTTTCCTATTTCCTACCAAAGGCCGGCGCCGAGCTCCTGCTTCTTTTGAGCCGCTTCCTGCGCTTTGCGTCTGGCCGCCTCCTGCTCCGCCTCGATTTGCTCCTTTTCCAGATTCTGGAGCGTGGTCAAAGTTTTAAGGGCTTGAAGCCGGACGGTTTCATCCGGGTCCTTCAAGGCCGTGGTGACGTTGGGCGCGGTGGAATAATCGCCGACCTGGGCGAGCGCCTTTAAGACCGCGACCCGGACGCTCGCGTCGGGATCGCGCAGCGCCCAAATCAGATTTTGGGACACGTCGTGGCCTTGGTGCTTGGCCAGGATCTGCTCGGCGATTTTGGCGCGGATTTCAGGCGAGTCGTCCTTGTTGAGTTTGTTGAAGATGACTTGCTGCGCCTGCGTGTCGCACCAGTTCGCGTCCAAAAATTCCAGGGACTGCAAGCGGACGTCTTTGTTGTCGTCGTCCGCGGCGTGGATGACCTTGGCCAGATTGGCATTGTCCACGATGCAGGGCGGGACGGCGGGGATGACCGGCGCGGGCGGAGGCGGCGGAGGCGGCTTCATCTCCTGATAAGCGAAGAAGCTGGCGACGGCCAGAGCGACGACAAGAAGGAAGTATTTCATGTTGGTTTTATTTTTTCGCCCCTGACGGCAGAGAAACTCTTCGGCGGGCGGTTTTCAGTTCTCCATTGCGGATTTCAACGGATAATATTTCCGAGGGCTCAAGCCGCGTCCAGCGGCCGCCGTCGAGATTTTCGCTGCCGACGATAATTCGCCCTTCCCGCCGGGCGAAGCTCATGACGTACCAGGGCTGGGCCGGGTTGCAGACGCCGCGGGACCGGCTCGGTTTGGAGGCGTGGCACAAGATATGCGCGCCGCGGGCGTCGGCCGCGACGGCGTTGAGGCTCGTGTAAGGGGCTTGCTTGTCCGGATGGCGCTTGCGGCACTCGGCCCAAAGCCGCCAGTTCTCCGCGATGCAGGCCTTGAAGGCCGCGGAGGGGCTGCCGGTTTTCTTCAAGAACTTCATGAACTGCCAAAAATAGACCTCGCTGTCGTTCTGGGAGCGGATGTTGCGGGCCAGCGGCCCCAGCTCGCGCGCGACCTCGTCCGGAATCTGCAGGGTCCCGTTGTGGGCGAAAATCCAGCGGCCGTCGGTGTAGGGCTGGGTGTTGGCCTTGCTGATGAGCTTTTTGGCGGCAAGCCCGCGCGGGTTGGACGCGGCGCGGATGTGCCCGACCACGACTTTGGCCCGCGCCCGCCCGGCCGCGCGCGCGAAGGCGGGCCTGTCCTTGAAAATGGGCTTCGGGCTTTTTTCGATGACGGCGCGCCCCGACGCGGCGAAGCGCCCGATGCCCCAGCCGTCTTTTTGGAGATTCTTGGGGTCGGCGCTGCCCTGCTTGAAGAGCGAGCGCTCCGATTCCAGCAGGTGCTCGGCGGCCGGAGCCGGAGACGGCGAGATTTGCGCAAAGAGCCGACACATGGCCAAAAAAATTAGAACAAATTGGAACCCGTGGGTTCAAGGCGCCGCAAGAAAAGCGCCTTGGCGCGCTTTTGTTCCTCGGGGTTTTTTATGGTGGAGTTCCTTTTTTTAGCGCCAAAGCGTTTTTATAATCTCGCTTTTTTCCTCTTTGAGATGCAACGCGACTTCGGTTAGGATTGCGCTCAGCGTGCCGATTCGAAGAACGGCGTGGGCGGGAATGGTGAGATGATGTTCGCCTCCCGTCCGAGTGGTCAGCCGGAGGTGGCTTCCCGTTTGCCGAGTGACGCTATAGCCGTATCGCGAAAGCAGGGCGGCCAGTTCATTTCCCCCGATGTCTCGGGGGAGCCTCATAAAGCGAGCAGTTCGTCTTTGACCATGTGCAGACGGATGAGTTTGGGACGATCTCGCCGATCTCCGAAGTGGCAGTGCACGGCGTCGGCGACCTCTCGGCGCAGGGCTTCGAGGTCGTCCGCTTCCGTGACGAGGCTCTCCCCGATGGCTTTGGCGATATAGCCGCCTTCGGGAGCTTCCTCTACGACAAAGACCAACTCTTCCGCCGGTTTTTCCATGATCCTTCCCTCGTTGGAATTATAACAGGGATATTC
>DATLSD010000020.1:0-19367 GCA_035534315.1 Elusimicrobiota bacterium | reverse complement strand
TGAGGCGCGCGGCGCCGCGCTCGCGCCTGAAGGCGGCGTCAAAATCGAAAAGCGGAGCCGTTTATTTAGGCGCGGAAGCGACCGCGGCCGCTTCCAAGGCCGGACCAGCCGTTGTTTCCGGCGCGGCCGCGGCGGAGGAGGAGGAAGGCGCGGCGGAGTCCTTATTCTGGCGCTCCTCGTCTCCGAGCCGCGCCGAGTTGCCGGTCAGGTTGCGCAGGTAGTAGAGGCGGCCCTTGCGCGCCTTGCCGCCGCGAACCACGTCGACTTTTTCGATGAAGGGGGAGTTGGCCGGGAACATCCGCTCCACGCCCACGCCGAAGGATATCTTGCGCACGGTGAAGCTTCCCAAGACCCCGCGGCCGCTGCGGCGGATGACCACGCCCTCGAAAATCTGGACGCGCTCCTGGC
The DNA here is from genome assembly GCA_035534315.1 of Elusimicrobiota bacterium. GTDB lineage: Bacteria > Elusimicrobiota > Elusimicrobia > UBA1565 > UBA9628 > JAGWJU01. The sequence goes on along the minus strand of DATLSD010000020.1, from coordinate 18,959 downwards.
CCTCGTCCTCGACGACCTTGAGGTGGACCTTTACCGTGTCTCCCGGACGAAAATCAAACGATGACTTTTTATCTTGTGCCGCCATGACGTTCTCCTCAAATCCAAAGCTTTATAATTATATCACACGGAGAGCGCGTTGTCTCGCTCTTTAAGCAAATCGGGGCGCTTTTTCCTGGTCGCCGCCCGCGCCGCCCGCCCGCGCCAGAGGGCTATTGTTTCGTGGTTTCCGGACAAAAGGGCGGAAGGAACCCGCTTGCCGCGCCAGACCCTGGGGCGGGTGTATTGAGGATAATCCAAGGCCGCGTCAGTGAACGACTCCTGGACCGCCGCGTCCTTTTTCTCCAGAACGCCGGGAACCAGGCGCAGCACCGCGTCCGCCACCGCCAAGGCCGCGGGCTCGCCGCCGCTAAGGACGTAATCCCCGATGGAGATTTCCTCGTCGAAAAGGGACGCCACCCGCTCGTCGACGCCCTCATAGCGCCCGCAGACCAGCACCAAGTGCCGGAGTTTGGCCAAGCGCCGGGCATCGGCTTGGGCGAAACGCCGGCCCTGCGGCGATAAAAAAACTACATGGCTCGCCTTTTTCTTGACGCTTTTAATCGCCGCGGCCAGGGGTTCGGCCATGAGAATCATCCCGGCTCCGCCGCCGTAGGGCCTGTCGTCGACCTTGCGGTGCCTGTCCCGGGTAAAATCCCGGGGATTGACGCAGCCGATGTCCACGATGCCGCGCTTGCGCGCGCGCCCAACGGCGCCTATGCTCAGGAGTGGATCGAGCGCCGGCCCGAAAAGGGTCACTATGTCTATTTTCATCGGCGGACGGCGATGATTAATCCAGGCCGGGACCCTTCGGGCCCGGCACAGATGCATCCGAGGAAAAACCTGCTGGCATCTAGTCGACGTCGACCCGGACCTTGCGGCCCGACTTGGCCGCGGCCACGTGCGCGAGGGCGCGGATGGCCTTGATGACCTTTCCTTCCTTGCCGATCATGCGGCCCTTGTCCTCTTCCGCGGCCTTCAAGTGGATCGTCAGCACGCCTTCGCTCTCGGACTCGGTCACTTGGATTTGCTCCGGGTGATCCGCCAAGCGCTTGGCGATGAATTCGACCAACTCCTTCATTTCGCCGCCTTGGCCTGCGCCGCGATGAGATGCCCCAGCGTCTCCGAGGGCTTGGCGCCGTTCTTCATCCAGTACTCGAGGCGCGTCTTATCCACGGTCATTTTCTTCGTCTCGTTCTCCGCCCGGGGATTGTAGGATCCCAGGATTTCGATGGGCCGTCCGTGGGCCCCGCGCGCCTTCTCGATGGCGACCACGCGGTAATAAGCCTGCTTGGGCTTGCCCGTTCTCTGCAACCTTAGCACAACTGCCATAAGCCTTATCCTCCTCTTGATTCCACTACGGCCGCGACGCGCGTCAAAGCCTTGTAGGCTTCGGCCGGGTCGGCCGCGCCGAAAACGGCGCTGCCCGCGACCAGGCAATCCGCGCCCGCCGCGGCTGCGCGCGGCGCGGTCTCAATCGTAATTCCGCCGTCGACTCCAATCCGGCAGGCGACGCCCGCCTTGTCGACGGCTTTGCGGAAAAACTCCACCTTGGAGAGCATCTCCGGCATGAACTTGGCTCCGCCGAATCCCGGCTCGACCGTCATCACCAGCATGAAATCCGCCTGGCCGACGGCTTCGGCCGCATCCTTGGCCGGGGTCGCGGGCTTAATCGCCACGCCCGCCTTGGCGCCCAGGCGGCGTATCTCGCGCAAAACTCCGAGGGCGCCGTCCCGGCACGCCTCCCAGTGCACCGTCACGATGTCGGCGCCGGCCTTGACGAACCAGGGCGCCACCCGCTCCGGATTGTCCACCATGAGATGCGCGTCCACGGTCACGCCGCGCGCCTTGGCCATGCGCACGTGATCCGGGCCGAAGCTCAAATTGGGGACGAAATGCCCGTCCATCACGTCCACGGAGACCCAGGAGCATCCCGCGGCCTTGACCGCGTCGATGCATTGGCCGAAGCGCGCGTAATCCGCGGCCAAAAGGGACGGCACGACGGCGGTCTCGGGCCGAGCCACGCTAGAGATCCCGCTCCTCGACCAGGATTCCGTTGAGGAATATTTTAACATGAACCGTGACGCCCGCGGGCTCCTCGATGGGAACGGCGACCCGCTGCCCCGCTCGGCGCAAGCCGTTGAAGACTTCCCGTTCGCCGTACTTGTCCTGCACGACCACGCGCAGGAGGCTCTCCGCCGCGCCGCCCTTGGGAATCCGGTAGGAAAACATCCGCATGCCGCGGCTCAGCGGCGCGCTGCCCAAGCGTCCGCTGATGACGAAGGACACGGTCGCGCCGCTTTGCAGCACGGTGTCCGGGTCAGGGGTTTGCGTCAGGACCACGCCGTAGGGGAAAAGCGACGTGGGATCGGAGCTGACCGCGACGTTGATGCCGTCTTTCTCGCCCCAAATCTGGGCCTGCGCCGCGTTTTTTCGGTTGAAATCAGGCATGAGAATGACGCCCACGGGCGGCATGCCGGCCGACAAGGTGACGTTGACCAGGGAATTTTTTTCGACGCTCGATTCCTCTTTGGGATCCTGGCCCATGACCAAGCCTTTGTCAAAACGCAGCGAATACGCCTCCTGGACCTCGCCCAGGCCCAGTTCGTTCTCGCGCAGCAGCATCTCCGCGTTGCGCAGGGGAAGTCCGGCGAGGCTGGGAGCGATCTCGGCCTGCCCTCCCTCGCTCACGACCACGTTGATGATTTTGCCCTCGCGGACGATGGAGTCCGCGGACGGATCTTGGCGCAGGATGGAGCCGATGGGAACGGACGAATCAAACTCCATGCTCTTTTCGCGAAGGCCCAGGTCCAGCGGCGAGAGCTCCGAGAGCGCGTCGGTAAGGGAATGGCCTTTCAAATCGGGGACGGCGCGCGGCTTGCGGCTGTGGACCGCGGCTCCGATGGCCCAATCAAGCAGATAGGCGCCAAAAATCACCAAGACGGCCAGAAAAAACAGGGACTCGAATCGGCTCGCTTCTTTATCGAAAAATTTCATCGCATCCTAAGCCTGGAACGGCAACGCCTCGCCCGCCCGCAGGCGCAAGCCGTTCAAGAACTCGGAGGCGGCCAGCGGCTTTTTTCCTTCGGGACAGACGGTGCGGAGCCACAAGCAGGCGTCACGGCATTGTATCAAAACGCCCTGTTCCCGTCCAACGCGAACGATGAGGCCCGGCCGGCCATGAGCGGCTACGGAAGACTCTTCGCGTGCCGTGCTCAGCACGGAGAGTTTCATGTCACCCTTGGGAAGCCGCAACAAGACATGAGCCTTGGGCCAGAGGCAAAAACCGCGAACCTTGTCATGAATGGCCCGGGCCGGCTCGTCGAAGGAAAAGCGCCCGTCTTCCTTGCGCAAAAGCGGCGCCAGGCTCGCCTCGCCTTTTTGCGGCTCGCGGCGCATGATGCCCCGCTCCAAATCCGCCAAAGCCTCTTTGACGCACTCGACGCCGAGCCCGGTCAGGCGCTCCAAAAGCTCCCCGGCGTTCTCGTCGGGGCCTATCGCCGTCTCCTTCTGCGAAAAAATAGGTCCCGTGTCCATGCCCTCATCGAGCCAAAACAGCGTGACGCCGGTCTTCAACTCCCCGCGCGCCAGCGCCCACTGGACCGGAGCCGCGCCGCGCAGGCGGGGGAGAAGCGAAAAATGGACGTTGAGGCATCCCAGGCGGAAGGCGTCCAGCACGTCTCTCTTGAGAATCCTACCGTAGGCCACGATGACGGCCGCATCCGCGCCCAAGGCTTTTAAGCCCGCCGCGGCCGCGGACGGATTCCCCGGCTCGAGAACGGGAATGCCCAGTTCCAGGGCCCGCGTCTTGACCGGGGAAGGCCGCGCGACCAGGCCGCGGCCCGCGGGCCGGTCGGGCTGCGTCACGACCGCGGCGACGCGGCCTTTTTGGGCGGCGAGAAGATCCAGGAAAGGGACGGCGGACGCGGGCGTTCCGAAGAAGACTGTCCTCATGTTCGGCCTAAAGCGGGCGTCAGGACCAGGTTTTCCGCAGGTCCTTGACGATGGAGAGGACCTTGAGCTTATCGGTGAAGGGCAGCCGGTCGATGAAGAGCTTGCCGTCCAAGTGATCGATTTCGTGCTGGAAGGCGCGGGCCAGGAGCCCCTCGCCGGTCATTTCCCAGGTTTCGCCGCGCGCGTCTTGGGCGCGCACGCGCACCTTGGCCGCGCGATGAACCTTGGCGTAGACCCCGGGCGCGGAAAGGCAGCCCTCCTCCTCGTCCTGCTCCCCGGAGGATTCGATAATTTCCGGGTTGATGAGCACCAGCCGCTGGGATTTTCCCTCGGGCCTGACGTCGATGACCGCCAGGCGGATGTTCATCCCGATTTGCGGCGCGGCCAGGCCCACGCCGTGCGCGGCGCGCATGGTGGCCCACATCGAGCGCAAAAGTCCGGGCAGCTCCGGTCGGATGGCCGCGTAATCGACCGGTTTGGAGACGGTCTTCAGGACCTTCTCGCCGTGCTTGGTGATGCGCAGTACCGGCATCAGGCCCGGCCTCCCTCGGCGGCCTTGAGCCGCGCCAGGGCTTCGCGCGCGGAGCCGGCCGACGCGACTTCATCGATGAGCGGCGCCCGCAGGAGCGAGGCCGCGCTCCTTAAAATCTTCAGGTGCTCCGCGAAAAATTCCTGTTTGTCCGGAGATAAGAAAAGAAAAACCAGCTTGATGAGGAGTTCGGGCTCCTGAGGCTCGGGAATGCCGCTTGGAACCAGGACCATGCCGGCGCAAGGCGCGGCCAATCCCTTTAAGCGCGCGTGCGGAAGGCTCAACCCCGTCTCCAGCGTCGTGCAGATGCCGCTCTCGCGCTCAAGAATTTTATCGGCGATTGATTTTTCCTCCGCCAAGCCGCGAGTTCGGCACAGACTGGCAAGCGCCAAGCGGATGACGGCCGCCTTGTCCGCGCCCGCGGGAGCCGGGAGGATATTCTCCTCGTTTAAAAGCGCGGCGACGGGCAGCAGATTTTCCAACTTCTTGCCGGCTTCGAAGCTCACGCAGAAATTTTCCCATAAGCCTTGTTCATTGTCAAATAGAGATGTTTGAGGGCTTGACGCGCGCGCCGAATCCCGCTATCGTTTTTGCGGGTGAAACATTTCTCCCGCATCGTTTTGGGGCTCTGGCTCGCGGCCTTCGCCGTTGAATCCGCCTCCGTCGCGCTTTGGTCCGCGCGGCTTGAACAAAGCCGGGCGCGGCTGGCAAGTCTGGCGCAGAGCTTCTCGCGCGTCAACCGCCGGCGAACGGAAGCGGCGGAACAAATCAAAGCCCAGTCCCGGGAGATGAAGTTTCTCCAAAGCCTGCCCAATCTTCTGCCCAAGGACAAAGGCTACCTGCGCACCCAGCGGGCCATCGCCGACGAGGTCGAGGCCCTGCGGCGCAGGCTCTCCTGGCGGCTGCGCGGGCGGCTCTACATCGTCGTCGACGCCAAGGCGGAAAAGCTCTACCTCGAGAGGGGCTTTCGCATCCTGATGCAGGCCGACTGCTCGGTGGGCCGCGGGGAGTTTTTGGTGGACAAGAAAACCGGGCGGCGCTGGCGCTTCGTCACGCCCTTGGGCGAATTCCACGTTTTAGCCAAGGCCGCCAACCCCTTGTGGCGCAAGCCGGACTGGGCCTACGTCGAGGAGGGAAAGCCCATTCCGCCGCCCGATTCTCCGGAGCGCCTGGTTTCAGGCGAGTTGGGCGCCTACCTGCTGAGCCTGGGCGACGGCTACCTTATCCACGGCGTCAAGGATGAAAAAACCTTGGGCCGGCCCGCGTCGCACGGCTGCGTGCATCTGGGCGCGGCGGCCTTGAAGGAACTCTACAACGCCACGCCGGTAGGCACGCCGGTTTTCATCATCGAATGACCATGGAAAAAAAGCGTCCTTCCTCGATAATATTCGCGGCCCAGCGGCGCCGTTGGGCCGCGGCCGGCGCGGCGCTCATTCTTCTGATCGTGATGAACGCTTTGCGCGTCAAGCTTAAGTCCGCGGCGCTCGAGAGCCGACGGCAGGCGAAGTCGCTCGCGCAAAACCTGGAAGACGCGCAAGACGCGCTGGCGGATGCGCAATCTCTGCGGGACATGAAGGAGGACGAGCTTTCGCGCGCCAAGCGCGTGATCCTGAGCCTGACCCGCTCCCGGCAGGCGCTCTATGAAAGCGGGCTCGAACTGCAGGAGGAGGACCGCATTCTCCAGAAGCAATGGGAGATGCTCAGCACCTACTTGCAAGTGGATTTGGAGTCCGGCCGCATTTCGGTGATGCGCTCGGGCCAGGCGCTGGAAAGCTATCCCGTGCGCTACTCGCCGCCGCGCGCCTTCGGCGGAGAAGACAAGCCCCTGCCGCGCATCGTACGCATCATCTCGAAAGAGCGCTACGCCGCTCCGGAGCGGGGGAAATCTGAGGAAGTCAACGGCCATTTGGAATGGCAGCCTCCCGAGGTCGGAACTTCCGCGCGAGCCAGCGCCTTGGGCGAATTCGTGATGTTCACCGATTCGCCGCTCATCCTTCACGGCCCTCCCAAGAACGCGGCGGATCACGCGGCGTATCCCCATGACTGCCTTGGCCTGTCCTGGCCGGTGGCGCGGCGGCTTTATCGGGAAAGCTTCGTCGGGGAAAAAATTTGGATCGCCGGCGAGCCCAAGCCCGCGCGGGCCGCGGCGCCGACTCCGGCCGGACGCGCCCGCGCGCAGCTCAAACGCCGGCGCAAAAGGCATGGCTCGAAATAACGCGCGCGGCCGGACCCAACCGCCCATAGTCCTCATTGCCCGTGCTTCCAACAGAGCGCGGGAGCTTTCGCGAATCCTAAAACGCGCGGGCATCCGCGCCGCGGCCGTGCCCGTCATCCGGACTGCCGCGCCCGCCTCTTGGCGCGGCCTGGACCGGGCCTTGAAGAAGCTCTCCGGCTTCGACGCCGCGGCTTTTTCCAGCGCAAACGCGGTGGAAGCGTTTTTCACCCGCGCGCGGCGCCTGCATCTTGGAAAGCCCAAAGCTCCATCGCGAATTCTGGCCGTCGGCCCGGCCACGGCGCTGGCTCTTTCGCGCCGCGGTTGGCGCGCGAGCTTGGTCGCGGACAATCCCGGCGGCGCGAATTTGGCGCGCGCGGCCAAGAATATCGGCGGGCTGCGCGTTTTGGTCCCGCGCGCCGCGGAAGGAAAAAACGACCTCATCCGCGGGCTGCGCGCCAAAGGCGCGCGTGTTCAGGCGGTCGAGGCCTACCGCAGCGTGCCTGACCCCCGCCAAGCGGCGGCGCTGCGGCGCCTGGCGTCAAATCCGGCGCTTGCGGGCGCGGTTTTTTTCTCGGGCTCCGCGGTCCGCGCCTTTCGCGCGCATATCGGGGCGCGCGCCTGGAACCGTCTGCGCCTCGGCTTGCGTTTCGCCGCCTTGGGACCCACCGCGGCCCAAGCCCTGCGCGCGGCGGGCGCGCGAAAAATCATGCAGGCTTCGCGCGCCGATCTCAAGGAGCTCGCGCGGCTTTTAGTCCGCGCGCTTTCGCCCTCATGAACCCCGCGCCGTTGGCCCGCGTCATCGCCAATGCCCTGGACGCGGGCGGCGACATTTTGCGCCGCCGCTTCGGCCGCGTGCGCGCCCGTTACAAGGGCCGCGCCAACCCCGTGACCCAGGCTGACCTGGAAAGCCAGCGGGCCGTCCTGGGCCTCATCCGCCGGGCGTTCCCAAGCCACGACTGGCTCGCGGAGGAAAAAAGCGAGCGCCGCGGCGGCTCTGATTTTCTCTGGATTGTCGACCCGCTCGACGGCACGGTCAACTACGCCCACGGCTACCCGGTATCCTCGGTCTCCATCGCCGTGCTGCACCGCGGCAAGCTTCTGGCCGCGGGCGTGCACGATCCTTTCCGCCGAGAAAGCTTCACCGCCGAGGCGGGACGGGGCGCGCGGCTAAACGGCAGGCCCATGCGCGTGTCAAAGACGCGCCGCCTCGCCCAGTCCCTGATAGTCACGGGTTTTCCTTATGACCGCGCGCAGCGGGCCGCCTTCTACGCCGGCATGGTGCGCAAGTTTCTGCCCCGCTGCCACGACATCCGGCGCAGCGGCTCGGCCGCGCTGGACATGGCCTGGATCGCGGCGGGCCGCGCCGACGGCTACTGGGAGTGGAGTCTGGGGGCGTGGGACGTGGCCGCGGGGATTCTCCTGGTGCGCGAGGCGGGGGGGAAAGTCACGGATTTTTCCGGCCGGAAGCTGGAAGACCCCTCTTCTTTCGGGCCCGAAACCCTGGCGTCCAACGGCCGCATCCACGGCCGGATGCTCGCTCTGGTGCGCTCGAAGAGCGCGTAAATTATCGATAGATCCGCTAAAACCGGAACGCCAGGGATACCCGATCGGTCATGCCCAGGTCGGAAAAGGGCGCCCAGGCGTAATCCACCGAAAAACTCTTCCAGGACAGGCCCGCTCCGGCCGCGACGCCGGCAAAACCCCCGAGGCTTTGCCGCCCCGCGCTTTGATCATAGCCGGCGCGCAAGGCCGCGGACCACGACGGCTGGGCGTAGGTCCATTCCGCGCCCAGATTTACGTAAGGATCCTGGTTCTCAGGGAAATTGACGTCCATGGCGAAGCCCAGAAATGGATACGCGTGCCAAAAAAATCCGCCGCGCACGTCGGTGGGCAGGGGCGACGCCTGGGTGCCGAGCTTGAGGCCCGGGCCGAGATTGGTGATGGAAGCGCCCATATCGACCGCGCCCTGCCCCACGTCGCCGACCTCGGGAACCTCGGCGCCCAGATCCACCGCTTCGGTCTGGCCCGAGGTCCCGCCGATGATTTGAGATTGAATGAGCTTCACATCGCCGCCCACGCGCACGCCCTGAATAATTCCGGCGTAGCCCAAGGCGAACGCCAAGTCGTAAGGCGTGAAGCTGCCTTGAGAATTGCCCAACGCATCATAAGCGCTCTGAGGAGCCTGCGAAAAGTACAAGAATCCGGCGGCCACCACGCCGGCCGAACCCAGCGAATAAGCGTAGGATCCGGCGCCGGCGTAAGTCGTCTGGAGAAGGCTGCTGTAATCGAGGCTCATTTCGGAGCGGTTGGAGGGAGCGGAAATTTCAGTCGGCGTCGTTTCGGAAAGCCCTCCCCAACCGCTTTGCTCCGGCATCATTCCCGCGAAAGGATCCGAAGGAGACTCCCTGCTTGGCTCCGAAACGGAGGACACGCCCGACAATGTGGCCAAGCCGGCGGGGTTTAGGAAAATCGCCTCGGCCCCCCGCGAAGTAGCGGCGGACGCCTCGCCCATCGCTTCGATCCGGGCCGACGTTGGGATTTCCAAAAAAGCCGCGCCCGAGGTGCCGACGGCGCTGCTGGAAAAAGACGCGGCCAAAACGCAGCCGCTTGAAAGAGCCAGGGCGGCTGCCGCGCCGCAGACGGTCCGCCGAACATTTAAATCGGCCAAACGGGGGTTTTTCGAGTCGTCTGAGGCTTTGAAGCTTCCGCCGGGACCGGTTCCGGCTTGGGCGCCGATTCCGATTTTAGTTGAGGCTTCGCTTCGACCGCGGGCTCCAATTGCGGCGCCGGCGTTGGTTGAGGCTTCGCTTCGGCTATAAGCTCTGGAGCAGCAATCGGCGCCGGGCGCTTCTCATCCTTCTTGCCCAGAGCCCTCGCAAGCTCGGCCACCTGCTCTAAAATCGTCTCATTTTTCTCGGCGCCCTCGCGAACGGCGTCCTTGAGCGCGGAAAGATCGTTCAATTGTTTAAGAATCTGCCGGCCCTGTTCGGCCTCCGAATCCACCGCCGACTTAAGCGCGCCCAATTCCGATTCCAAGACCTTAAGGCGCTCCCCGAGATGGCTCTCCAAATTCTTCAATTCGACTTCCACCTCGCGATAATCCTGAAGCGGAGCGGGGGAAGACGCCTGCGCAGGCGCATCGGACACGCCCGAAGGGGCGCGGCGGATATCCGGTTCCGGGGAAACAATCGTCGCGGCTCCAGACGGCGCCGAAGACTTCTCATGCAAGATAGGCGCGGCCTGTTGGGGCGGGGCCTCCGATTCAAGATCGGGTTCGGGAACGAACTCCTCGTCCTCGGCTTCCACGGCGGCGCGGTAATTGCTTAGAAAATAAATAAAAAGGATAGCGCTGGCCAGAAAACCGCCCGCCGAAAGGTAGAACCACCCGTCGGCCCAAAGCCCCGGAAAACTCATCATCGACATGGCTTTTTGAATGGTATCGGAATTGACCGGGGATGTCAAGGATGTCTATAATGAAGCCTCGCCGGCCAAAACGCCCATGAACGCTCCCAAGCCGCCTCAGGAAAAACCGCGCAAGGAAAAGCGCCGAGATCCGGCCTCCCGAACCGCTCCGGCGGTGCTTCTTCATTTGCGGGAGGCCGTTACGCGCGCGGAGGCCGGCGGCGGGCCCGACCGCGTCGCCGCCCAGAAGGCGCGCGGGAAATTTACCGCGCGGGAGAGAATCCATTACCTTCTGGACGAGGGCAGCTTCCAGGAGACGGACCTTCTGGTCACTAGCCGCTCGACCGAGTTTGGATTGAAAGACAAGGATATCCCCGGCGACGGCGTCATCACCGGCTTTGGGACCGTGGGCGGGCGGCCGGTCTGCGTCTACGCTCAGGATTTCACCGTGCTCGGAGGCTCGCTGGGCCTCGCGCACGCCAAGAAAATCGTCAAGATCATGGATTTGGCGCTGGAAAACCGCGTGCCCGTCATCGGCCTCATCGATTCGGGAGGCGCGCGCATCCAGGAAGGCGTCGATTCCCTGGACGGCTACGCCGAGATTTTCCAGCGCAACACCCTGTGCTCCGGCGTCATCCCGCAGATTTCGGTCATCCTGGGCCCCTGCGCGGGCGGCGCGGTCTATTCTCCGGCCCTGACCGATTTCATCTTCATGGTGGAAGGCATCAGCCACATGTTCGTGACCGGGCCGGAGGTGGTCAAGGCCGCCACCGGCGAGGAAACCACTTTCGACGCCTTGGGCGGCTCCGAGGCCCACGCCGGAAAATCCGGCGTCTGCCACTTCGTCGCCAAATCGGAGCAGGACTGCTTCAGGCAGGTGCGGGAGTTGCTCTCCTACCTGCCGCAAAGCCGCTGGGAACGCGCGCCGCGTTTGGCCAACCCGGACCCCGTGCGCCGCGCGACGCCGCTGGCGGAAATGCTCTGCGAGCTTGATCCACGCCGGCCCTACCGCATCCATCACGTCATCTGGCAGATCGCGGACGAGCACAAGTTTTTCGAGGTCCAGGATGCTTACGCCCGCAACATGGTCATCGGCTTCTTGCGACTGGGGGGAGACGTCGTCGGCGTCGTGGCCAACAATCCCGCGCACCAAGCCGGGACGCTCACCATCGAGGCCTCCAGCAAGGCCGCGCGCTTTATCCGCCTCCTGAACGCCTTCAACATTCCCATCCTGACCCTGGTCGACGTGCCGGGCTACCTGCCCGGCGTCCACCAGGAGCACGGCGGCATCATCCGCCACGGCGCCAAACTCCTGCACGCCTACTGCGAGGCAACCGTGCCCAAAATTTCCGTCATTCTGCGCAAGGCCTACGGCGGCGCCTACATCGCCATGAGTTCGAAATATCTGAAAGGGGATTTCAACTTCGCCCTGCCCTCGGCTGAAATCGCGGTCATGGGCCCGGCCGGAGCGGTGGAGATATTGTTCTCGCGCAAAATCCAGGAAGCCAAGACCGACGAGGAGAAAGCGGCCCTGCGCCGGACCTTGGCCGCGGAGTACGCCCAGAAATTCGCCTCGCCCTACCAGACCGCCCGCACCGGCTCCATCGACGAGGTCATAGAGCCCTCCCAGCTGCGCGCCAAGCTCGCGCGCGCCCTGCGTTTTTTGCGCGACAAGCGCGTCCCCGGCGAGCACGCCAACCGGGGAAATATCCCGCTTTAAGGCGCTTGACCCATGCCCGTCAAAGCCCAAATTCTCGCGCTCGAAGATCAGGAAACCACCGCGAACCTTCTCACGGACGCGCTGACCGACGCCGGCTACGAGGTCTCCATCGCCGGCACGCTGGCCCAGGCGCGGGAGAAACTCGCCAAGGCCCTGCCCGATATTCTTATCCTCGACCGGACGCTTCCGGACGGCGACGGGCTTGAAATCTGCAAGGAGGTCCGCGCCAAGCAGGCCTCGGCCGAGCTTCCCGTTCTCTTCCTGAGCGCGCGCAAATCCGTTGAAGAAAAAGTCACGGGCCTTGAGGGCGGCGCGGACGACTACCTCGCCAAGCCCTTCAGCGTCGAGGAACTGCTGGCCCGCGTGGCCGCTCTTTTGCGCCGGACGGGAACCGCGGAAAAGCCCAAGACCCTGATCGCCGCGGGGCTCACTCTGGACATGGCCGCGCGCAAGACCCATCTCGGAAAAAAAGAAGTCGCGCTCAGCGCCAAGGAGTTCGATTTGCTCTGGTTTTTGATGAGCGAGAAGGGCAGCGTCGTCCGGCGCGAAGTCCTGCTCCAGAAAGTCTGGGGCTACGAAGAAGGCCTCGATTTGTCGACCAAGGTCATCGACGTGACCTTGAGCCATATCCGAGAGAAGCTCGGCCCCGTGGCCGACCGCATCGTGGCCGTGCGCGGCATCGGCTACCGGTTCGACGCCGAGGCTTGACGAACCCCGCGTTCCCGGATACAATTCTCAAAGGCGCGGGCGTAGTTCAATGGTAGAATAGAAGCTTCCCAAGCTTCGGACGTGGGTTCGATTCCCATCGCCCGCTCCACGACCTGGCTTGTTTAAGCCCTTGCGCATAAGGGCTACGCCAGTTGGTCCCGCCTCGAATCAATCGGTTTTAGACGCGCTATAATACTCCCATGCTTGCCCGCGACGCCGCTTTATTGGCGCGCCGACTCATGGATCTCCACGGCCTGTCCGACTGGGGCTTCTCCTTTGACCGCTCCCGCCGGCGCTTCGGCGTCTGCAATTGGAGCGCCAGAACGATCGGCCTCTCGCGCTTGCTCACCGAGCTAAACGACGAGGCCCGCGTGCGGGATACAATCCTGCACGAAATCGCCCACGCCTTGGCCGGACGCCAAACCGGCCATGGCCGGAAGTGGAGGGAGGCGGCCGTTTTGGTGGGGGCCGCTCCGAGGCGCTGCTATGACCGCGCCGTGGCGCTGCCGCCCCTGCCCTTGCTATTGCGCTGCCCCAATTGCGGCATCCTGCGGGAAGCCGCGCGCCGCTTTAAGCGCAAGCGCTCGTGCGGCCGCTGCGCTAAACGCTTTGACCCGCGCTATCTGCTGCGCTTGGAGCCCAACCCCGCCTTCCTCCAAGACTAGCCGTGTTCCGCCTCCAGAATACGATAGACCGATTTTGGAGAAAGAGCGAGGCTTTCCGAGATTTTAGAAACGGAATATCCTTTCCCGCGCCAAAGGCGGATGCAGCAGTCGCGCTTCCGGCAGGTTCCGCAAAGCATGGATTGACCTTTCTTAGGCACCCAGATTCTTTGCCCGCCGAATACTTTTTGCAGGGCCGCGAGCTTTTGCGGCCCCAGAATTTTCAGGAGTTCGGCGGCATGCGAATCATTGCGGGCAAAGCCGCTTGGGCACGGGAGAGGACGTTTTCCGGGCATAAAAAATATTCTTGAGAAGACTTCCTCGATTACGCCATCCCGAACTTTTGCTCCCGGCGAAGATTTTTAAGCGCTACGCGGAAATAACTTCCGGATTGCGGCGGCTGCCGGGCGCATAGAGGCAAGAGGGATCTTCCCCCAGGATATCTCCGGTGGCCGCGTAGGCTCGAGCGCGGGAGCCAGAGCAGATCGCGGAAAACTCGCAGCGGCCGCACTTGCCCTTCAAGTTTTTAAAATCGCGCAGCATCCGAAAAAGTTCCGAGCCGCGATAGACCGAGGCGACATCGTCTTGCCTCGCGTCGCCGGCGGGAATAGGAAGAAACCCGGAGGGATAGATTTTCCCGCGGTAGTCGACGAAAAGAAACCCTTTGCCCGAATTGACGGCCTGCCCCGTGGAGCCGGCCAAGGCGCCCAGACCTCGGCCGCCGACCGCCGCGCTTTTTGCTTTGGCCAGAGCCAGGTAGCGGCGATAGTGCTGGGCTTCGGTGAGCTTCACCACGAAATCCTTGCGGTCGGCGATGGCGGCAAGCCGCGCGAAGGCCGATTCGAAATCCTGCGCCGAAATGCCTTGGAGTTCGGCGCCTCGGCCAACGGAGACAAGAAAAAAGACTTCCCAAAACACGGCGCCCATGAGACGAACCAACTCCGCCATTTTTTCAATCTGGCCGATGTTCCAAGCCCCGAAGCAGGTGTTGATCTGCAGCGGAATTCCTTCTGCTTTCGCCCAGCCAGCCGCCTTCATCACGATTCCGTAGGCTCCCGGAAAACGGCGGAATTCATCGTGCTCTTCGGCATTGGGGGCATCCAGGGACAACGCGATTTGTTCGACGCCGGCGGTTTTCAAGGAACGCAGCCGCTCCTGGGTTAAGGCTGGCGTCGCGGCCGGAATAGTGGCGACGCGCAGCCCCAAAGCATGCCCATAGGCGGCCAAATCCTCCAAGTCGGGACGGTTTAGGGGATCTCCGCCGGAAAGGACCAGCAGGCGCGTGCCCATGTCCGAAAAGCTTTTAATTAGGGCAAACCCTTCCTTCGTTGTAAGCTCATCGGGGCTTCTGCCCCATTCGGCTTTTGCCCGGCAATGACGGCAAGCCAGGGCGCAGGAACGCGTGGTTTCCCAGATGGCTAGAAGCGGCGTCCTTGAAAAATCGATTTGAGAAAATGGGCGGCTCATCTCTATAGGAACTTGAGCAAATCCAGGGTCGAGACGATGCCGCAGGGCTTGCCGTTGCGCGTGATGATAATCCGATGCACGCGCCGTTCCAGCATCATTCGGCTAAGCTCGTGCGGCAGGGCGTCTTCCGAGGCTTGGATGACGTGCGCGGTCATGATTTCTCCAGCGGTCACGTGCGGGCATTGCGGGCGCGGGCCGCTTTCGGCATCCTCATAGAAACTTTCTTTCGGCAAGAGGCGTGCGGCTGTATCTTTTAAATAAGCGACGATGTCGGTTTGGGAGATGACGCCCACGGCGATTCCCGCATCGTCAACCACCGGAACGCCGGAAAGCTTATTTTTTGATAAAAGTCGCGCAACCTCCCAAATATCCGTAGCCCGGTGAACCGTATCGAAATCGCGAAGCATGATATCGGCGGCGCGTATATTTCCGCGGTCCCGGATCATAGGCGAGCCGAAAGGGAGGGAGAATTTTTCATTAAAACAATTATTCACGCAACATTTATGCCGATGGGCATTTCAGATTTCAAACGTCGCTGCGGCGGCATCTTTTTTTCGCAGCCATAAGAATGTGATTAGAATCGCCAACTCCGTTCCAATAAAGCGCAGGAGCCACACGGCCTCGGCGTCCGTAAATCCGTAGGAGTGCAGGCCGATGCCCAGCATATCAACGCCGAACCAAGCCAGGGAAGTGATGATGCCGCCCGCGATGGCCGAGGCGGCCAAGCCGTCCTCGCCGAGATATCCTCCCAGCTTGGCATGCAGAACCACGGCGTCCCAAAGCACGATGATAAGGGCTCCGTTTTCTTTGGGATCCCATCCCCAGAAGCGTCCCCAGGACTGATCCGCCCAAATGCCTCCCAGAACCGTGCCTAAGAAGCTGAAAAAGAGCGCCAGGCAGACGGTGCCGTAAATCATTCCGGAGAGCGCCGCGTCGCCGCGCGGTTCCCGGCGTTTGCCGGTCGAGAGACGCTTGAAAACGTGGATATGCCCGAGCGCCGAGGCTAAGAACATGGCGCCGTAGCCCAGGGTGATGGCGACGACATGCGTGCTTAGCCAAAAATTGGAATTAAGCACGGCCCGCATCATTTCGATGGTGTCGCCGTCGGCGGCGAGGTGGTGCGCGATGATGAGAGTCGCGAAACCCACGATGGAGGCGGCCGCGGCGGCGGAACCGTCCCGGTTTTTGCGCTCCATCAAGAGGGCGGCGGCCACGGCGGCCCAGCCCACGAACACGGCCGAGGAGTAAAGATTGGTCACGGGCGGGCGGCCTTGAATGAGCATGCGCGCGATTAGGCCGGCGGTATGGACTAAGAAAGCCGAGCCGAGAACCGCGTAAGCGGAGCTCAGGGGCAAGCGCGATTTTCCGGTTAGGGAAACAAGGAGGAGCAGGAATGCCACGAGGTAAAGCAGAAGGCCGCGGTAGAACGGTTGGGTTCTATCGAAAAGCGCTTCGAAATGCACGCGAAGCCACGGAACTCCGCGGTTGCTTTTGAGCCAGGCGTGATCCAAGCTCAGGATTTTGTTGAACCGGGCGGCGTCGGCCTCCCGGTAGCTTTGCAGCATCAGCAGGTAGGCGGCGACGGCGTTGGCTTCGGGCGGATAAACGGCGAAGGCGGCGTCTCGCTTGCCTTGCAAGTCTCCCGCCAGGCCGGCATTTTTAATCCGCTGGTAGAGAATGAGGCGTTCCGCGAGCGCCAGAACGGCTGAATCAAAGCGCGAACGCTGGGAATCATCTTCTTTTTCGGCACGCGCGACTTGGAACGAAAAGACTCCCAGCGATGGTTCCAGTTCCGTGAAGGCAAATCGCCTGCGCCCGCTGGCGGGCAAGTCCAGCAGAGACAGCAAATCGGGGTTATCAATAAGGAAGATGCGGTAGGAGTCCGCGACCCGCGGCTTGGTCAGCGCGTCCATCAGCCAGGCCTCGGCCCCGAGCCCGCCGTCGGCGGAGTCCAGTTCCTGGCGGCCGCTGAGCATGAGCAGCGACGCGCGCGCGACCGTGAGCAGAGGCTTGACGCGCCCTTCCGAGAGCACCGGAATATCGGACAATCCATCGAGGTTAAAGCCAGCGGGAGATTTCACGGGCGCCGGGATAAGCGCGACAACCGCCAAAGCGACGGACGCCCATATCGGATTGATTCGTTTCATGAGGCGGCGAGTCCCCGGCGCAGTTTTCCCAGAAAATGAAGCAGGAGCCCCAGCCCGATTATCGCGCAGGCCATGTAGGTCAAAATCCATCCCGGATTGCGAGTGACCTCAAGAATGGAAACGTCGCCGTTGCCCGCGAAGCTGGCTTGGTAGAATGCGAAACCTTCGTAGCGGAAGGGATGGTTCATGCTGATGAGGATATCCCGCCGTTCCTTCCTTAGAGGATTATTCAATTCCACCAAGCTAGAGAAGGCCCGGGGGATATTGGTATCCGGGTAATAATTGCTGGTAAAGCGTTTGAGCGTCAGGCTGAAGGGGAGTTCGCGCCGGCCGGAGGTCGAGTGAATATTTTCCACATAAGAAACGCTTTTGCCGCGAGGAAGAATCATTTGAGAGTCGGCTTGGAATGCGGAACTGATGAATTGCCCGACCAAAAGCAGGATGAGTCCCAGGTGGGCCAGCCATAACCCCAATTTACGCCTGTTCATGGGCAGGCGCTGAAGCATCGCGGCCGTCAAGTTGAGGATGAGAACCGCTCCGGTCAAAGTTCCTCCCGGCAAAATCGGGATTGGCGGCCACATTGATATCGGTCGCCACCAAATAAAAACGCTGTCAATGAATAGGTGCACGGATCGGTAATTGCCCAGCCAAACTTGGGCTACGGTGCAAAGCGCGACCAAGATCATCAGCCAAATCATGGCCGCCAAAGCCAATTCTACGGATGCGGCGGCATTGAGAATGGAGGCTGCCGGCTTCGGAGGGGAAAAAACAGAGGATGTTTTTTGTGGGAATATTTCCATTGATTGATTTAGAAATTATTGCAACATAACAGCCGGAAGCATAAATCGAAAAACAATATGATTTTTGGCAAGTCGATTGTGCTGGCGATATCGTTGCTTAGACCATCAATTGTGTCCCGCATGCGTTTGTGCGATGGCGACTCCTGTCCGTTGCGAGAGTTGCCGGTATTTGAGGGCGTGGCTCTGGATATTTGGCGGCGCTTCGCATCCGCCGTTATCGCCAATACTTATCGCCGCGGGGATATCCTCTTTTACGAGGGAAACCTTCCTGCCGGGCTTTATTTTTCCTGCCATGGCCGCGTCAAGCTGGTCAAGGATAACCATTCCGGCCGGAGCCAGATCGTGCGTATTGTCGAAGCTCCGAACTTCGTCGGGGATCGGGCGTTTTTCTCGGGAAGGCATTATGCCGCATCCGGCGTGGCGATGGAAGATTCGACGATTTGTTTTTTAGATGCAGGGCGTTTCTGGAGCCTCTTTAATGACCAGAGCAATCTCACGCGCCATCTGGCGCAACGCTTCGCGCAAGAACTGGGGCAGGCTGAAGAGCGGATGCACTGTTTGGCGGTGTGCTCGATCAAAGGGCGGCTCGCGTCTTATTTGCTGAAACGATTTAAGCCGTCGTGCGCCGCAATTGCGAGCGGCCGAGGCGCGGCTCCTGTCGTGGAACTTAAGGAAAGCCGCACGGAGTTGGCCCAGATTCTGGGGACCACCGTTGAAGCGATCAGCCGGACGCTGGCTGAATTCCGTGATAAGGGCATAATTGCCGTGGACGGCCGCAGAATTACGCTTCGCAACCGCGAGCGTCTGGGCCGCCTGGGCTGCGGCGAATGCCTGGCGAACTCGGATGAGCGAGTTTGATAAAAATCAAAAATGCATTTGACTCTATTCATGGCGAGGCTCCGTCCTTCCTGAATATGATGATTGAACCATGACATTAATTCAGGAGGGAAGAATGGAGCGAAAGGAGAATGCGGGGATTTCACGAGGCGCGCGTATCGGCAAGCAAGCGGTTCTGGCGGCGGCGGGTTTGGCGCTATTCTGGCTGGCGCCCCCGGTGGTGCATCAACTTGAGCATTTGTGCCCGGTCCGTCCGGATGGCATCACACAAGCGGACGCCTTGCCGGCGTTCGCTCGGAAATACCACATGTCCTGCGAGCAATGCCATTACGCCTTCCCTATCTTAAACGCCTACGGCCGGCAGTTCAAGATGAACGGCTTCGTGAGAACCCCGGGAAGCGACGAGGGCGTGTTGAAAAGCCAGGACGGCGAACTCTGGACCGAGAAGCTCTTTCCCTGGGCCGCCATCATCCGCTCCCGTC
>DATLSD010000019.1:0-28179 GCA_035534315.1 Elusimicrobiota bacterium | reverse complement strand
TGTAGGGGCCCATCAAGCCGCCCACGAAGGCCATGGGCAGAATCGCCGCGACCACGGTCCAGGTCGCCAGGAACGTGGGGTTGCCCACCTCGGCCACGGCCTCCACGGCCAGGACCCAAATCGAGCGGCCGTCCTTCATGGAATAGTGCCGGTGGATGTTCTCCACCACCACGATGGCGTCGTCGACCAAAATGCCGATGGAGAAGATGAGCGCGAAGAGCGTGATGCGGTTGAGCGTGTAGCCCAGGAGAAAATAGGTCAAGAGCGTCAAGGACAAGGTGACGGGGATGGCGACTAAGACCACGACGGCCTCGCGCAGGCCCAGGGCCAGCGCGATGAAGATGGCCACCGAAATGGTCGCCAGCAGCATGTGGAAGAGCAGCTCGTTCGACTTGTCCTTGGCGGTCTTGCCGTAGTCGCGCGTGATGGAAATTTTCAAGGCCGGATCCAGCGTCGGGCGCAGGGCCGCGACGCGCTTTAGCACGGCTTGCGCCACGTCGGTGGCGTTCGAGCCCCGGCGCTTGGACACGGCCAAGGTCACCGCGGGAACGTCTTGAAGCTTGCCCGCGGTCCCCCAGGTGCGCACGTCGCGCTCTTCCTGGTCCGGCCCGTCCGTCACTTTGGCGACGTCCTTCAACTCAATCGCACGCCCGCCCGAGACCCCCAGCACCACGTCGCCCAAGCCTTGCGCGGTGCGGATGAAGGAATCGGTCTCGACCAGCGTCGCCTTGCCGTCCTGGTTGTAGCGCCCCGCGGGCAGGCGCGCGTTGGAGGCTTGGATGATGCCCAGCACTTCGAGCGGGGTCAGGCGGTGCCGCGCCAGCGCCGCCGGATTAAAATGGACCAGGAACTCCCGGCGCCGCCCGCCGATGATGGCGACGTCCGAGACGTCGTCGACCGCGGCGATTTCCTGGCGCAAATCCGCGGCGTCCTGGCGCAGGGCCAGGCCGTCCATGCCCCGGCCCCACAAGGTCAAGGTCAAAATGGGCACGTCGTCGATGGAGCGGGGCTTGACCAGCGGGCGGCCCGCGCCCGGCGGCAGAAGGTCCAAGTTGGCGAAGACCTTGGAGTAGACCCGGGTCATGGCCTGCTCCGGGTCGGTGCCCACCTTGAAGCGCACGATGAAGAGCGCCGAGCCGGGGTTGGCGGTCGAGTAGATGTACTCGACGCCGGGAATCTCCCAGAGCTTGCGCTCGCCCACGTCCACGATGCGCTTCTCGGTCTCCAAGGCGCTCGCCCCCGGGAAAGGCACCATCACGTCGAACATGGGGACGTTGATCTGCGGGTCTTCCTCGCGCGGCAGCTTCAGGACCGCGAAGACCCCGGCCAGAATCGCGGCCAGGGCCAGCAGCAAGGTGATTTTGGAATGGATGAAGCCCCGGGCCAAGTGCCCGGCCACGCCCAAGGAGCGTTCGGAGTCCTTCACGGTTTGGCCTCCAGGTTCGCGCTCACCGCGTCGACGGCCGGGCCGTTGAGCTTGCCCGCGGAGAGCAGGAGCCGCGCATAGCTCATCTGCGCGCCGTAGAGCGCCTGCGCGTAGCCCTCCTGCGCCTGGGCCGCGGCGTTTTCCGCGCGCAGCACCTCCATGATGCTCTGCCGGCCCTCGTGATAGAGCGGCCGGAAGAGCTCCAGGGATTTTTGCGCCTGCGCCACGGCCTGGCTTAGCACCGGCAGGCTCTGCGACGCGGTTTGATAGGCCTCGTAGGCCTGGGATACCTCGACGCGCACGGCTTCCTCGGCCGCCGCCTGCCGCGCGCGGCTCGACTCCACCTCGGTCCGGGCCTGGTTTTGCCGGAAAAAGTAGGTCGGATCGCCGAAGGGCAGGCTCGCCTCGACGCCGATCATGCGGTTGGACGGGCTGCTGGAAAAGTCGGGGGTGTTGGTCTGCAGGGACGCGAAGGCGTCGAGGCGCGGCAAAAGGCTGTCCTGCGCGCCGCGGCGCTTGATCTCGGCCGCCCGCGCCGCGAGCGCGGCTTCCTGAATAATCGGCCGGACGGACAAGGCGTGCTCAATTAAGTCCTGCTCGGAGCCAGGCGCGTAGCCGGCATGGCCCAAGCCGCCGGAAAGCGTCAACGCCGCGGCATCCGCCTCGGTCAAGACGGCAAGGCTCGCGCGCGCCGCGGACAAGTCACCCTGCGCGCCGACCAAGCGCGCGCGCATCTGGCCCAGAATGGCCTGCGCGGCATAGTAGTCCGAGCCCAGGATGAGGCCTTTTTCCTCGAGCTTCTGCGCGTCCGCGACTTCCTTTTCGGACGAGGCGATGCGCTCCTCCAGCGTTCCAATCAAAGCTTGGTCCAAAAACACGCGCAGGCAGGCGGCCAGCGCTTGGTAGCGGACTTCCTCCATCTGCCCCTGTTCCGCGACCTCGCTCCCGGCCAGACCCAGGCCGGCCAATTGCCGCCCGTGCTCCAACTCGAAGCCCGTGAACACGGGCAAATCGAGGTTGAGCGAGCCGCTGATGTTGGTGAGGTAGCCCGGCTGGTTGAGCTTGGAGACGGCGAAATCCTGCGCGCTAAAGCGCCCCTGCTCCAAAAGCGAACCGAAGGCGTAGACCGGGTTGTCGCCCCGCACCGCGGAGGCGTCCGCGGAGAGCCGGGGCAGGCTGCGGGTCAAGGCCGCGCCGACCGCGGCGTCGGCCGAGCGCACGTCCGCCCGCGCGGCGCGCAGCCCCGGGTCGTGCGCCAAAGCCGCGGCGGCGGCTTCCGAAGGCGTGAACGATTGGGCCGCCGCGGGGCGGATGAAGAAAAGCGCCGCCAAGGCCAAGGCCGGCGCCGTCAGAATCCGCGCGGCGCTTCTTTTTTCTCTCTTCATGCTCAAGCGCCCAAAACGGAGGCCTCCACCGCGACCGGGGTCTTCAAGCTCGCGGAGACCAGGCAGTGCTTCTTGGCGAGCTCGATGAGGCGCCCGGCGCGCTCGGCGTCCTGCGCCGCGACCTTCACGACCGGCCGCAGCGTGAGGGCGGTGAAGACGAAGCCCTCGGCCGTCTTGTCGACCGTGCCCTCGGCGCGGCTTTCATAGCCCAGCACGGCGAGCTTGGACTTGCGCGCCACAGCCATGAACGTGGTCATGAAACATGCCTCGACCGCCGCGACAAGAAGATGCTCCGGGCTCCACCAGGACTCCCGACCGCCGAACTCGGGCGGCGGCCCCGCGGCAATCTCCGGCTTTCCCGTTGACAAAACCGTGCCCCGCGATTCCTCCTTCCAATCCAAACTGGTCTCGTAGCGATAGGGCAGTTCCGGCACGTTCAAAGCTCCTTCGCTTGCTTCAACGTGAGTTCTGGAACGGCCAGGAATGGAACAGCCGAGCCCTGCATGACTTTCTCCGCCGCAGTTCCGAATATCGTCTTTAAAAACGATGGACGCCGCTGCGTTTCCATGACGATCAAGTCGGCTTTTCGCTGCGCCCACGTTTTCATGATGCCTTCCGTGGGATCGCCCTTGATGGGGATGCTCTCGATCCGATCCGACAGGGCCAAAAGGTCGGCGGCCGTTCCGATCTTCCGCGCGGGCTTGCCCAATCGCGCGGACAAGAGCTTGGCTCCGGCCGCCCGGGCCAAGCCCGCGGCGTAGGCCAGGGCGCTCAAGCCCGCGCCGTTCTCTCCGATGGCGCACAAGACGACTCGCGGCAGTTCCAGCCGCGCTTGCGCTCGGACGATCATGACAGGGCGTTCCGCCGCGCGCACGACGCCTTCGGCCACCGAACCCATCCAGAGGCGTCTCGTGCCGGTTCGTCCATGGGTTCCCATGAAGGTCAAGTCCGCGTTTTCTTCCCGCATGGCGCGCAAGACGGCTTCCACCGGTGGCGCCTCTGAGAGGAGGATTTTGGCCCTGCCGCCGGCGACGCGCCGCATCCAGGAAGCGGCATGGCTCTCGGCCCTGCTCCGAGCGCGCGCGGCTTCGCTGAGGATAATCTTCATCTGAGCTTGGGTGAAGTAGGGTGGAAACTCGAAGTGCTGGGCGTGAACCACGCCCAGGGACGCGTTGAAAAGTTCGGCCCAGAGCCTGGCGTAACGGGCCGCAGCCTCGGACGCGGCGCTAAAATCCGCGGCCACGAGAATTTTTTTGGGCGGAACAAACCCCCGCTCCGCGCTCACTCCAATCTCCATGCGGACATCCTGCCGTGCCTAGGGTTCCTTCTTAATGGTCGAAAGGCCGCACAAATCGTAGCAAGGGCAATAGCGCACAATACCCGATGCCAGCGGCACCAAGCCCAGCCACGCCCAGGCGCTTTTAGGCCCCCAAAAGGCCAGCGACACGATGACCGCGCCGCCCACGATTCTGATCCACCGATCCCAACCACCGATATTGATTTCGAACATAAGCATGCTCCTTTGCGTTTGCGTTCACCAAACTCCGAACACGGCAGTCGCCAACAGAAGGCCCACCAAAACTCCCAGAAGCACTTTCCAAATGTCGCACGCTCTGAAATGATGGAATTCCCATCCGCAGTCACATTTCAAGCCGCCTTCTTTTTTGTGATCCATAATTTTCCCCTAGGCCTCAACAACTAAATCCAAGCAACAAAACAGCCGTGCGCCGGAATGTTGCGTTTATCTTTTAGTGAAAACAGGATGAAGTAGGAGGCGCCGTCATGAACCATCGAGGAGAAGTTCCCGTTCATTCCAAAAAGCCCAATCGCAAAGGCCAAACTAAGGATAAAAACCACGGCACGCGCTCATGGACGACTTGGATCAGCGAAAAGCGGATGGATTCGCCTCATTTTTTCACGCGTAACGGCAGAAGCAGACCCAAACATTAGAACTGGAGGGTCTTATGGAAATCCGCGCCGTCAAATTCCGCGTGGGCCACGAGTGGCGCGTGGGCGCACTTTGCCGCCCTCCGGGAAGCGGAGACGGAGCGGGCGTTCTCATGCTCCACGGCTTTCCGGGCGCCGTGAAGAACGAAGACATCGCGACCGAACTCTGCCGCCGCGGCATGACCGTGTTCATGCCGCGCTTCGGCGGCTGCTGGGGCAGTTCCGGGCTCTACAGCGTCCCGGGCCTTTTCAAGGACGCGCGCGCGGCCCTGCGCCTCTTGTCGCGCTACCCTCGCGTGAATTCAAAACGCCTGGGCGTGCTGGGATACAGCTTGGGCGGCTGGGTCGCGCTGCATTTGGCGGCCCAATCCGCCTTGGCCGCGGCGGCCGTCATGGCCCCGGCCCTGCCGCGGCCGGACAATCCGCAGGACGAGATTTATTTCCACAAAAACTGCCGGACTCTCGCGATCCCACGCCCGCGCGAGGTCTGGGCCCAATACCTTAAAGCCGGCCGCGCGGAACGCCCCCAGGAGTATCTTCCCCGCATCGCGCCGGCGCCGCTGCTCTTCGTCCAAGGGCTCTCCGACCGCCTCGTGCCGCCAGCCGCAACGGCGCGGCTTTATGCCCTAGCCCGCGAACCCAAAGCGCTTTTTGAGTTTTCCGGAGAAGAGCACGATTTCCAGAAGGATCGCGCCGCGATAGTCGCGAAAATCTGCGGGTGGATGGAAGAGAAGCTGAACGCGCCGGCCCGTCAACCCGAACCGCTTTCCACGTTGAAGGACGGCAGCGACGCGGTCCCCAGCAATCGGACGACCTCATCGTCCGTCACCTGATCGAAGTCGCCGTAAAAATTCCCGATGGCAAAAAGCTCCTCGGGCTCAACAACACAAACGACTTCATCCGCGATCCCGCGCAGCGCCGCGGCCGCATCCTGGGAACAAACAGGAGCCGCGGCGATGATTTTCGCGGCGCCTTCCCGCCTCGCCGCGCGCACGGCCGCGGTCATGGTATTCCCCGTCGCGATACCGTCATCTGAGATGATGACCACGCGGTCTGCCAGCGGCGCCGGCCGAACGTTTCCTCGGTAGAGGTTGTAGCGCTTTCGCAGTTCCATCCGGATGCGCGCCGTCTCTGATTCGATATAGGCCCGGGAAATTCCGTCCCTGGCCACGATATCCTCGTCAATAAGCTCGCTGACGAGATTGACCACGCCGATGGCGTACTCAGGAGACTTGGGATGCCCTATTTTCTTGGCCAAGATTATGTCGAAATCGAGCCCCAACCGGCGGGCTAGTTCGCGGCCCACGACCACCCCGCCTCGCGGAATGGCGGCGACGACGGCGCCCGGCATTCCATGATATTTTGACAGCCGTCGCGCCAATTGGGCGGCCGCGTCCAACCGATCTCGGAACCTCATCCCTTTATCCTCAATGCCGCCGCGCCCTCAATTTTTCCGCTCCTTAGGCGCGAGAGAGCTTCATTGGCCTCTTCGAGCTTAAAAAATTGAACCCTGGCGCGAACGGGAACCTGAGGAGCAATCTTCATTAATTCCTCGCCGTCGCGTCGGGTCAGATTGGCCACCGATTTAACGCAGCGCTCGCCCCACAAAATCGAGTAGGGGAAAGCTGGGATGTCGCTCATGTGGATGCCGGCGCAGACCACCGTTCCGCCCTTGGCCACGGCGCGCAGCGCCAAAGGCACCAGGCTCCCCACCGGCGCGAAAATGATCGCCGCATCGAGCTCTTCGGGAGAAGGCAGCGCCGAGTCCCCCGCCCAAACGGCGCCAAGATCCAGGGCAAGATCCCGGCTCTCGTCGTCTCCGGCTCTGACGAAGGCATAGACCCGCCGCCCCTGATGGCGCGCCACTTGCGCGATGATGTGCGCCGCCGCGCCGAAGCCGTAGAGACCCACGCGCTTGGCGTCTCCCGCGGCTTTGAGCGCCCGGTAGCCGATGACGCCGGCGCACAAAAGCGGCGCCCATGCATCAGGAAATTCCCGCGGCAGGGGCAAGCAGTAGCGCGCGTCCGCCGCCGCATACTCGGCGTAGCCTCCGTCGATTTGGTAGCCGGTGAACGCCGCCTTGTCGCAAAGGTTTTCCCGTCCGGTCAGGCAGTAGGGGCAAACCCCGCAGGTCCGTCCCAGCCAAGGCACGCCGACGCGGTCTCCGGCCTTGAATCGACGGACCCTTTTCCCCGCCCCGGCCACGGTTCCCACGATCTCATGGCCGAGAATCAGCGGAAGCTTGGGACTGGGAAGTTCTCCATCGGCCACATGCAGATCGGTGCGGCAGACCGCGCAAACGTCCACCCGGATGAGAATTTCCGTTGGACCAGGCTGGGGCACGGGCAACTCCATTGAACGAAGAGGCCGCCCGGGAGCCTCCAGCACCATCGCGCGCATCGATGAGCCTCTGCTGCTTTAGACTCCTATTTGAGCCAGCATGGCGCAGACATCGTTAATCGTCTCAGTCAGCTTCGGATGCGAAGCTTCAAATCCCCGGACCGTCAGCGCCAAACCGTCCAGCGCGCTCTCCAAAAGATGCGGCGCTTTTTTTCTGCGCGCCGCCTCGCCTGCCGCTACTCTGGCGAAGCCCGCGATGCTGAGCGAATCCTCCTCGTGGGTCTTGGACAAACGGCCTAGTTCGGATTTCAAGACCTTGAGTCGCCGAAGAAGCTCCGTTTTTTTGCCCGTATCGAGAGACTTGATGCTGCCTACGGCCTCCTCAATCTTCTTGATGGCATCTTCTATCTCGTCCATGACCCCTCCTCAAAGACGCCTGACACGACTCGGTCTACGCAATGCTTTTTTATTTATGGCGTTGCTGCCCGCGGGCAGCTCAATCGCGCCGTTACGGCCGCCAAACGCGCGGGAGAGACCGTCCGCCGCAGACACGGAAAAACCTTATTTTCTTCGTAGCTTAAATGCCGGTTTAACCGATAGGCAAGACTGGAAACGGCGAATCGGAACGAATAGGAGTTTTTCTCCTCGGTTAAACGGCTTATGGACTCAAAAATATTCGATATATCATTTATGGCTTCGTGATCCGCGCTGACGGCGGCAATGCAGTCGGCTCCCTCCGGCCCTACGTCCCGCGCGATTTCGCTCAAAAAGCGCTGCTCTAGGGCTTCGTGTTCTTCAAGCTTTGCGATAAGGGAATCTGCCGTTTCCTTAAGCCTCTTGAGCATCTCCGGCCGGAACTCGTCGAGGCTCGCGGGCTCGTGCGGAAAACAGCCCGCCACGGCATCCATCAAGCGGCGGATTTCTTCGTGTTTCTCAAGAAAATCATCAATAATATCCATGACGGCCTCGCCTTTAATTCACAGGTCGCAACACTGCGACCAACATCTGCGATAGACTGTGCGCTATTTTTGCCATAAAATCAGCGGCAGTTCCGCCGGCACCCTCACCCCCGGGAAAAAAGGAACGACACGGGGCGTAAAGTCCCCGGCCGGCCTTGAAGCCGGCATCCGCGTGCGGTAAATATAGCCGTTGGCGGCGCCGGCAATTCTTTCGCCGCGTTCCATCTCTTGGCGCATCATGGCCGTCTCTGGGCCGGCGTCAGCGCAGATTTCAACGCGGACCGCGGATGGATCGAGGTCTCCAAAATAGACCGGGACGCTTAAGGCCCATTGCGCGCCGTCCGCCTTGGCGTCCACGCCGCCGATATGAACGCCTCCCCAGCGGCGGCGCAGCATGATTTCCCAGTCCAGGAGATTTTTGCCCGTGTCTTTGCCGCCCGCAGTACGCTCGCCGAAATCCGCAGCAGCGGGAAGATAAAGCTCCTTAACGTACTCCAAAAGCATCCGGCTGCTGCTGAACTGCGGCGCCAAACGCGCCATGACGCAGCGCATGAGGCCGACCCAACGCCGCGGAATTCCGGCCGAATCCCGCTCGTAGAATTGCGGCACCACCTTCTTTTCCAGGATTTCGTAAAGCTCTTCGGCGTCCGCCGCGTCGTCTCCTCGCCCGTCGCGCCGGGGGCCCGCGCCCAAGGCCCAGCCCACGTCCGGGGAATAGGCCTCGGCCCACCATCCCTCCAGGCCCGATAAATTCACCCCGCCGTTCACCAGCACCTTCATGCCGCTGGTTCCGCACGCCTCCCAAGGATGACGAGGCGTGTTGATCCAAACATCCACTCCTTGAACCAGTTTTTGCGCCAAAGCAATGTCATAATCTTCCAAGAAAACCGCGTGGGCACGAACATCGGGCCTGCGCACGAACTCCATCCAGGCCCGAACCGAGTCCTTTCCAGGCTCGTCTTGGGGATGGGACTTGCCGGCAACGATGATCTGCACGGGCATCCGTTGGTTGGTCAAAAGGCGGACCAAGCGCGCTTCATCGCGCAGAAGAAGATCGGGACGTTTGTAATCAGTGAAGCGGCGCGCGAATCCCAACGTCAGCACGTTGGGATCAAGAATACTTTCGGCACGGAATACCGCCGCCGCGTCGCCGCCGCGCTGGTTCAACTGCTTTGCGAGTCTCTCTCGGGCGTAAGCCACCAAGATGCGCCTTTTCTCTCCCGCGAAAGCCCAAAACGACGTGTCGCCTATTTTCTCGATGGCCGCGCGCAGCGGCTCGTGGCGTCCCATCCACCTCTCCTTGCCGCAAGCATCGGTCCAAATGCGGTCGGCCAAGGGCGAGTCCCAAGAGGGCACGTGCACGCCGTTGGTCACGTGGGAAACGGGCACCTCGCCCGCGGGCCAGCGCGGGTAGAGGTCCTGAAAAATCCTACGGCTCACCTCGCCATGGGCGCGGCTGACCGCGTTGACCCGCGCGCAAGTGCGCATGGCGAAGTAAGCCATGTTGAAATCCGCCGCGGCCTTGGCTTCGTGCCGGCCTAAATCTAAAAATTCACCTAAAGAAATTCCCAACTCCTCCACGTAATCGCGCATATACTTGGCCAGAAGATTTTCCGAGTAAACGTCGAAACCAGCCTTGACCGGCGTATGCGTAGTGAAAATGTTCCCGGCCCTGGTAATCCAGAGCGCCTCGCCGAAGCTTGAGTTGTTCCGCTTCATAAAGCCGCGCGCGCGCTCGAGGACCGCGAATGCGGCGTGGCCCTCATTAATGTGGCATACTCCGGCTTTGATGCCCAAAGCCTCAAGCGTCCGCCACCCGCCGATGCCGAGCAGGATTTCCTGGATGAGCCGAGTCTGTCGGTCCTCGGGATAGAGCTTGGCCAGCACGCCCCGATCGGCGGGGCTGTTCATGGGATCGTTGCTGTCCAAAAGATAGAGATCGACGCGGCCGACTTTCGCCTTCCATACGCGCAGCGAAATGACGCGGCCGGGCAGCTGCACGGGAATTCTCAGCCACGCGCCTGCCGCGTCGCGAACCGGCGCGATGGGCAAATCCGCGGCGTTGTTGTTGGGGTAAAACTCCATCTGCCGGCCTTCCGCGTCGATCATCTGGCGGAAATACCCCTCTTGATAGAGGATGCCCACCGCCGTCAGCGGCACGCCCAAGTCGCTGGCCGCCTTCAGGTGGTCTCCCGCCAAGATGCCCAGTCCGCCGGAGTAAAGCGGCAAAGCTTCTCCGATGCCGTACTCCATGCTGAAATAGGCGACGCGCAAATCCGTTGAGTCCGGAAACGCGGACTTAAACCAAGTTTTTTCCTCATAATATTCCCGGCGCGTTTCTAGAATTTCCGCCAGTTGCCCGCAAAATTCCTTATTTTTTCCCAGCTCCTCGAGACGCTGCTGAGAGACGCTTTGCAGGACAAGCCAGGGATTTTCCGTTCTTTGCCACATGTCCTCGTCGATGGCCTGCCACAAACGATCGGCCGAATGGTTCCATATCCAGCGCAGGTCAATCCACAATTCGTCGAGGCCGCGCAATTCCTCGGGAAGCGAACAGGGGAATGGATTTGTCTGCATAAATAAATGGAAACGCGCAATGCTTTCATTTCCAATGACTGCAACACTGCCGCCAGGGCCGGCGGCGGATCAACGGCGGGATTTAAGCGAAAAAGCCGTCCAGAAAATTATCGACGAGAATCGGCAGATCCGCGGCGTAGCCGCCTTCAAGAACCGCGAAGCGCTTAAGGCGCGTCTGCGCGATCATCGCGCCGATGCGGCGGTAGGATTTTTTCTCCAGCCTCAAGCCCGCGATGGGGCATTCTTTATAAGTGTCGAAACCCGCCGACACGGCCAGAATACCCGGTTTGAAGTCCAGAATATGTTCGATCGCTTTTTCCAATGCTTCCAGGTAAAACCCTTCTTCGGTTCCCTCCGGAAGCGGAAAATTGAGACAGTTGTCGTGGGAAACGAGTCCCGTGCCGGGATAGAGCGGAACTTGATGAAGCGAGGCGTAGAGAACCCCGGAGCGCCCAGAGAAGATATCCTCGGTCCCGTCGCCGTGATGGACGTCGACGTCCAGAATGGCGACGCGGGAAACTTTCTTATCCTGCAGCAGCTTCTCGCAGGCAACGGCAACGTTGTTGAAATAGCAGAACCCTGCGACGTGGTTGCGGCCCGCGTGATGCCCGGGCGGGCGCATCAATGAAAACGAAGGATCTTCCGCCATGGCCGCGAACGCCGCATCCACAGCGCCAGAGAGACTTGTGAACGCAATCGCCGCGATGCCGGGATAGTACGGCGTATCGGCGTCGAGATATTCTCCGTTTTTGACCGCGTCGACATGCGTCTTATCGTGTGCCAAGAGAGCGTCGGCTTCTACTGCTTGATAACGCGGCACGGCGATTTTATGCCCGGCCGCTTCCAGACGTTGACGTGTCTTCGACACGCGCTCGGGAGATTCGGGATGCCCCTGGGAATGATATCCCAAGACATCGGGGTGGCTAAAAATCATCGCGTGGAAACCGCCCAGCACGAAACCTCATTCGCGGCAAAATCGTTGCCTGTTTCATTAATATTGGAGCCGGACGGCTTGAGCCGCCTACCGGGAGTTAGTATATTTTTTCATGGAGGGCAAAACGATGAAATTATCGATGAAAGCCATGGGAATATCGTGCGGTTTGTTGTGGAGCGCCTGCATTCTATTCGGCGGCGCGGCCCATTTGCTGTGGCCCTCGTATGGAAACGCTTTCCTTCAGTTCGCCGCGTCGATATACCCCGGCTATAATCCGGACGGCGGCATCTTTAGCGTCCTGGTCGGCACCGTTTACGGCTTCGCCGATGCGGGGATCGGCGGCGCTTTGCTGGCTTGGCTCTACAACCGGATCTCGGGCTAGTAGCTGAACTTCCCCAGCTCGACCTTGCCGCGGAAAACCCAGTAGACCACCGCCGTGTAGGAAAGCACGAAAGGCATCCCGCACGCGGCGATGATGGCCATAATCTTAAGCGTCTTTTCCGAGGACGCGGCGTTGTTCACCGTCAGGCTCCAGGCCGGATTGAGGCTTGAGGCGATGAGATTGGGATAAAGCGCCGCTCCGAAAAGGGCGATGAGCGCCGCGATGGCCGCGGCCGAAGAGACGAACGCCTGCCCGGGCCGGCGCAGGAACAAGGAGCGCGGGATGTTGGCCAGCGCCAGGATATTGACCGCCACCAAAGCCCAAAGCCAGGGCATTTGCTGGAAATTGCCAAGCGCGCGCGGCACCTTGGCGAGAGTGACGATGGTCGTAAATAGGTAGAGCGTCAGAAAAATCCCAAAGGCATGCCACATCCAGCGGCGCACGCGGCGCTGAAGCTCCCCCTTGGTCTTCATGTTAAGGTAGATGGCCCCATGCAGAGCGAAGAGCGAGACGTTGAGCGCGCCCACCAAGAGAGCGTAGGGCCGCAAGAGATCGAAAAATCCCCCGGCGAATTCATGATTAGCGCCGATGGGAATGCCGAGCATCGAATCGCCCACGGCCACGCCGAAAAGCAGCGCCGCGACGAAGCTGGCCGCGGAAAAGGCGACGTCCCATCCCCGGCGCCACCACCGCCATTCGCGCTTGCTGCGGAACTCCATGGACACGGCGCGAAAGATAAGCGCGAAGAGCAAAACCATGAAGGCAAGGTAAAAGCCGGAGAACGCGGTCGCGTAGGCATCGGGGAAAGCGGCGAAGAGCGCTCCGCCGAAGGTCACCAGCCACACTTCATTGCCGTCCCACAAAGGGCCGATGGAATTAAGGAACACGCGCCGTTCCTCGTCGTTGCGCGCGCCCAAGTGCAGGATGCCCACGCCTAAATCAAAGCCGTCGAGGATGGCATAGCCCGCGAGGAGAACGCCCAAGAGGACGAACCACAAGACGCGCAAGTCCATCAAGCCCGCTCCTCCCCCTCGGCCATGGAGTCGCCGGCAGGATTGGCCAGCCGCGCCGCGGCTTGAATCCAGCCGCGTTCGCGCGTCCCCGCTTCCGCCTCATCCTCCGGACCGTGTTTAATTTTCTCATCAAGGATGTAGAGCCAGATCGCGGCGAGCATCACGTAAATGACGGAGAAAAGCACGATGGAAATAAGCACGTCCTGCGCCGGGACGGCCTGCGAAACCGCGTCCTTGGTGCGCAAAAGCCCGTAGACAATCCAGGGCTGGCGCCCCACCTCCGCCGCGCACCAGCCGATCTCGTTGGCGAGCATCGTCACAATGACGGAGCCGATAAGCCCCTTGAGCAAAAGTTTATCTCCATAAAGCTTGCCGCCTCGCAGCCGCCACAAAGAGAATCCGAAAAGGGCCGCCAGAGCCATTCCCATGACGACCATCGCGTGAAAAAGGATGTAGCACGCCGCCGCCGGCGGACGGTCGTCCGGCGCGAAGGCGTCAAGCCCCGTGACCGGCGCGCTTGGCCGCCCGTGCACAAGGAAGCTCAGGAGGCCCGGCACGCCCACGGACGCGCGCAGTTCCTGGCGCGCATCGTCCGGAATGCCGAACAAGCTTAACGGCGCGTTCGCCGTGGTCTTGTAGAGTCCTTCGAACGCGGCCAACTTGGCCGGCTGGTAGCGCGCGACTTCCCGGGCCTGCGAATCGCCCGAAATGGGCAGCGCGAACGCCGCGACCGCGCCGAAAATGACGGAGAGCGCCAGGGATTTGCGCGCCAGGGAGCCGTGCCGGCCTTTGAGCACGTAGTAAGCCGAGACGCTGGCCACGAAGGCCGCGCCCATCATGTAGGCGCCCAGCACCGTATGAACGAGCCTCTGCATGCTGGAGGGATTGAAGACCACGGCCCAGAAATTCGTGATTTCGGCGCGCGTCACGCCGTTATGCGTCGCGAGCACGTAGCCCGCGGGCGTCTGCTGCCAGGAGTTGGCCACGATGATCCAGACGGCCGAAAACAAAGCGCCCAAGGCGACCAGGCAGGTGGAAACAAAATGCATGCGCTTGGAAACGCGGTCCCACCCGAAGACCAGCACGGACAAGAATCCGGACTCAAGAAAGAAGGCGAAGATGCCCTCCGCCGCGAGCGCGGAGCCGAAGATGTCGCCCACGAAGCGCGAGTAAGTCGCCCAATTCGTGCCGAACTCGAATTCCATGACGATGCCGCTGGCCACGCCCATGGCGAAGTTGACCGCGAAGATTTTCGTCCAAAACCGCGCCAGAGTTTCCCATTCCTTATCTCCGGTCCAATGATAAGCGCCCTCCATGATGACCATGAGCGCGCCAAGGCCGATGGAGAGCGGCGGAAACAGATAGTGGAACATGATCGTCAGGGCGAACTGAAGGCGGGAGAGCGTGACGACGTTCAAGTGCATGTTCGATGGAATTATATCAAGTGCCTAAGCCTCTTAAGGCTCTGCCTCCGTCATTTCGCAACGATAATGCCGAATCGTCTCCGGCCTGAATGTTGCTAATATAACGGCTAGCCCTTAGTGGAGGCGCTTTCATGAAAATATCCTTTCACGGCGCGGACTGCGGCGTCACCGGCTCCTGCCACCTTGTCGATTGCGCGGGCAAGCGCGTGCTTATCGACTGCGGCATGTATCAAGGAAGCCGCGAACTCGAGCAGGAAAACGCGGAGCCCTTCGGCTTCGAGCCTGCTTCCATCGACTTCATGCTGCTCACCCACGGCCACCTGGATCACTGCGGCCGCGTGCCGCTTCTCGTCAAAAGGGGCTTCAGAGGTGAAATCGTCACGACGGCGGCGTCCCGCGAACTGGCTAAAATCGTGCTGCTCGACGCCGCGCACCTTCAGGAAGAGGAAGCCCTCTACCGTCTGCGCAAAGCCGGCAAAAGCGGCGGCCCCGGCCATCCCGTTCCCCTCTATGAAACGCTCGACGCGCTCAACAGCCTCGACTATTTCGGCCGAACGCCGGCCTACGGCCGGCCCCTGGAACTCGCGCCCGGCCTGCGGGCCACGTTCATCGACGCCGGCCATATTCTGGGATCGGCCTGCGTGCTTTTGGAATTGACGGAAAAGGGCAAATCCCGGCGCGTGCTTTTTTCCGGTGATTTAGGCAACGCGGGGCGGCCTCTTCTGCGCGCGCCCCAAGCCTGCCCGGCCGACGCCGTCGTGATGGAAACCACCTACGGCAACAGGCTCCACAAGTCGCTGGACACCTCGGTCGTCGAGCTCTACGAAGCCATCAACAAAACATTCAAGCGCGGCGGCAACGTCATCATCCCTACTTTCGCCTTGGAGCGCGCGCAGGAACTGCTCTATTTCCTGCGCGAAGGCGTGGAGCACGGCCGGCTGCCCGACCTGCGCCACGTCTTTCTTGATTCCCCCATGGCCATTTCGGCGACCCGAATCTTCGAACGCCATCCCGAATGCTACGGCGAATCGACCCGGGCCATGTTCCAGGAAGGCAAGGATCCCTTTCAATTGCCGAACCTCAGCTTTTGCCGAGAGGCCTCGGAATCCAAGGCCATCAACGATATCCCGGGCGGCGCCGTCATCATGGCCGGCTCGGGCATGTGCACGGGCGGACGAGTCCGCCATCATCTCCGGAACAATCTTGGGCGCCCGGAGTGCGGCGTTGTGTTCGTGGGTTATGCCGCCCAAGGCACTCCGGCCAGGCATATCATCAATGGCGCCAAGATGATCCGCCTCTTCGGAGATGAAATTCCCGTGAAGGCGTCCATCTACACCATCGGCGGCTTTTCCGCGCACGCCGATCAAGCGGAGCTCATCGCCTGGCACGCGAAGACCCAAGCGAAAACCACCTACCTGGTGCACGGCGAGGAAGAATCCATGAAGGCCCTGGCGCCCCGCCTCGCGCGCACGCGTATCGAAATGCCCAAGCTCAACCAGGCTTTCGAGATTTAACAGGCCTCTTTAGGCCGTTCGCCACGAAAGAACTTCCGGTTGGCGCCGTTCGGAGGCGGGCGCTTCCCCTTGGGGAACGCCCACGATGATGGGCGCGTACGCGATCATGCCGGCCGGGACATTGAATGCCGCCTTCCATTTGGGATCGTTCAAGGCGCTGACCGCCAAGCCGATGACGCACGTGCCCAGCCCCAGCGCGCAGGCCGCGAGCATCAGGTTTTCAGCCGCCAGCCAGCAGTCGGCGGTGACAAAAGGGCTCATGGGTTTGCCGTAAATCACGATCAGCGTGCCGGCGTCGTAAAACACGTTTTCCGGCATGTTGAAATGGTGCTCCGCTTCGCCCGGCAGATGAACATTCCGCTCCTGGGTGCGAATGGTTCTTTTCACGTCGTCGGAAAGGCGCTTGAGCGCGGCCCTGTCCTGGATGACGACGAACGCCCACGGCTCCTCATGCACGGCCGTGGGCGCGTGCACAGCCGCGTCCAGCAGTCTGTAGACGACGTCGCGCGCGACGGGCTTGAGGGCGTAGGAGCGCACCGCACGCCGCCTGTAGATGGCCTCTATGGCGCCCATCTCCGAACCGACGCTCACGGATGAAATCTCCTGCAGTTTTGACATGGATCCCCCTGGCGATAAAACGAAATATTCGTTCCGTTCAATCCTCTGCGAATGCAACGAAGAAACCCGTTCAGCGGCCGTCTTGGCGCAGGATGGCGGGAGAATTTTGCTGCAGACTTTCTAGACGTTCGCGAAGATAGGCGCGGTAGCGGCGCTTAAGCTCCTCGGTTTGGGCCTCAAACTGCCGGGCATGGTCGACTTTCCGGACGCGCGAATCGTATTCCAGAAAATCCAGAATGGCCTTGCGTTCCTGCGCCGTGATGGCGGGTTTTTTATCAAGACGGTTTTGGACGCGCATGCCAAGAAGGTAAAACTCCCAGAATTCCCGGCTCACGACAGGAGCGTTTATGGAGCGGGCCAGCGTGTGGCAGCGGGAGCAAACCTCGGCGTAAACCTGGTAATTGTAGCGCTGCTGCGCGGGGTAGTTGGAAACGTCGATGACATCGGGCCCCAGATCGCTGTAATAGCGCGCGTTCCGGCTCTGCGGATTGACTTCCGGCAATACGGCCGGTTCAGATGGGTTTTCTGCCTTGGTCTGA
Organism: Elusimicrobiota bacterium; assembly: GCA_035534315.1. GTDB lineage: Bacteria > Elusimicrobiota > Elusimicrobia > UBA1565 > UBA9628 > JAGWJU01. Next base: position 11,121 of record DATLSD010000019.1, on the reverse strand, counting down.
TGCTGGATCATAAAAGAACCCTTGGGCAGAACCGACGGTCGATGTTGATATCCCTGCCAGCGCGGGATGCAGCTGACGGCAACCGCGGCCAAAGCCATGCCCATTGCGCCCGTCAAAAAACGCGCGTTTAACCTGCTATTTTTTACGGTCTTCATAAAAACGCTCCACCTTTTTTAGGCTAGCAACGCTTCTGCCGTCATGGCTGGAACGATGCATAAGTTTAAATATAAGGGTATCGAGATGAATATCCTTTCCATTATCCTATCGCTCCTTTTAATCGCTCCACCCGCTTGGAGCCAAACCGTTCGGCAGTCCGCGCCTGAAATTCCCATTTCAACCGCGCCAACCGCCGAATTGGCCCCTATTGTCATCACCGCGCCCTGGCTCTCTCCTGAGGAAACCAAGCGGCTCAAGCAGGCCCGGGCTATCGGCGGATTGACCGCTGTCTCCGCGACGGGCGTCATCATCTACACCGTCATCGTGGCCAGCGCCGGGCCCATCGCCTGGGCCGCGAGCCTGCTCTTTGTGGGCGGTCTGACCGCCTATTTGTCCAACCGCCGGCTTCAAGGGCACAACGATTTTGGCTCCGGGGCGCAGGCCAGCGATGGAGGAAAGAATGTTGCGGCTCAGAAATCGAAAGATTCAAACAGGAGCCAACACCCATGAAAGCCGCCAGATTGCACGACTATAAAAAGCCGCTCGTTATCGATGAAATACCGACGCCGCGACCGGGGCCGGGCCAGGTCTTGGTCAAAATCGCCGGATCCGGCTTTTGCCACAGCGACCTGCACATCATCGGCGGCGAACTGGAACTCCCCTTGCCGCTGCCGCTGACGCTCGGCCATGAAAACGCGGGGTACGTCGCGAGCATAGGCAAAGGGGTCACCGCGGTGCGCGAAGGAGATCCCGTCGTGATATTTGGAGGCTGGGGCTGCGGAGCGTGCGGCCCCTGCGCCGGCGGCCACGAGCAGCTCTGCGACAACCCGCAGTGGGCGGGCCTGTCCAAATGGAACGGCGGCTACGCCGAAGATATTCTCGTTCCCAAGGAGAGCTACCTGGTCAAGCTCGACAGGCTAGACCCGCGGCGCGCGGCGCCGCTGGCCGACGCGGCCTTGACGCCCTACCGCGCGGTCAAGAAGGCTCTGCCGTTCCTGGAACCCGACTACAAGGCCTTGGTGATCGGCCTGGGCGGATTAGGGCAATACGGCGTCAAGTTCCTCAAGATTCTCTGCGGCTGCGAAATCATCGCCGTCGACATCAGCGATGAGAAGCTCAAAATCGCCCGCAACGACGGCGCCGAACATACGCTCAGCGGCCGCGATCCGGAGCTCAAGGACAAAATCATGGACCTGACCGGCGGCAAAGGAGTCTGCGCGGCGTTCGACTTCGTGGGTTCGGATCAGACGCTCGCGGCCGCCGTCGCGGTCACGCGCTCCATGGGCAAGGTCACCCAAGTCGGGCTCGCCGGCGGGACCGCGAACCTCAAGGTTCTCGCCAACAGCCGCTTCGAAGTCACCTTTGAGGCCACGCTCTGGGGCACCTTAAAGGAGTTGCGCGAGGTCACCGCGCTGGCCGAAAGCGAGCGCCTAAGCCTGGAAGAAACCGAGTTCGCCCCCTTGGACCGCATCAATGAGGTGTGCGAGCGCCTGAAACGGGGCGGCGTCGCGGGGAGACTGGTCGTCACGCCTTAGAAGCGTCGAACTGCCCGCTGCGGCGCCGTCAGTTCACGCTTTCGGCGCTGTAGCGGGCGATGAGGCCCGTGCGCACGGCGTAGCGGTAGGTGCGCTCGAAAATCCAGCAGCCGAGCCCGAGATAGGCCAACGCCAAGCCCGCGCCGGCCAGGACCGGCCACCGCGCGGCGGAATGGCCCATGACGATGGCGCGCATGGACTCGAACACGTAGGCCGGCGGCAGGGCGCGCGCCACCACTTGCATCCAGCGCGGCAAAACGGAGACCGGGTAGAAGACTCCCGCGAAGGGCGCGATGAGCGCCGGGATGGGCCAGACAAACCACTCCGAGGCGGGCCCGAGCCGCAGGACTAAAGCCGTCGCCATGACGCCCAGCGCGATGCCGAAGACGAACAAGATCATGAGAAACGGAATGAAGATTGTCCCATAGACCGCGAACGAGAGCCCAAAAACAAGGCCGGCCAAAAGCAGCATCGCCGCCAGGCCCACCGAGCTCGTCGCGATGCTGCTGGCCACCAGCCCGCCCAGGTAATCCCAGATGGTCAGGGGCGACGCGAAAAAATTGAGAAAGTTGCGCGACCAGACGTCCTCGAAAAACGCCATGGTCACGCCCTGCATGACGCGCATGAAAAAATCCCACAGCAGCACCGCGCCCAAGAGCGTGGCCACGAAACTAAAACCTGTCGAGGCCACGGAGTTGAGGTAGCGCGTCAAAAAACCCCAAAGCACGATGTCCACCGTCACCCAGGCGAAAAGCGGCAGGACGCGGGAAAGGCTTCCGCGCATCAAGTAGAACTGCCTCAGCACCACGGCGTAAAGGCGCTTGGGGTTCATAAGGAAAGCGGCTCGCGCGCGACGGCCACGAAGAGATCCTCCAGCGTTTTGCGGCCGTGGCGCTCGGGCAACATTTTCGGATCGCCTTCCAGGAGAATTTTGCCGTGCGATAAAAAAAGCACCCGGTCGCAGACTTCCTCCACCTCGTGCATGTTGTGAGAGGTCCAGAGCACCGCGCCTTGCCCGCGCGCGGCGAAATCCTTGATTTCCGCGCGGATTTCGCGCGCGACCGCCGGGTCAAGCGAGGCCGTGGGCTCGTCCAGGAGCAGCAGCCGCGGCTTATTGAGCATCGCCTTGGCCAAGCAGAGCCTGGTCTGCTCGCCCGAGGACAGAAGTCCGGCCTTGGTGTTCCGGTATTTCTCCAGATCGAACTGCTTCAAGAGCTCCGCGAGGCGCTTTGGAAAATCCTCGACCCCGTAGATGAGGCCGAAAATCCGCAGGTTCTCGGTCACCGTCAAGTTGCCGGGCAGGGGCGCATAGACCGCCGCGAAATTCATGCGCGAGCGGTCCTCGATGACGATTTGGCCGCCGCTGGGCTCCAGGATGCCCAAGATCATGCTGATGGTCGTGGTTTTGCCGGCGCCGTTGGGGCCTAAAAGCCCCACGATTTCGCCCGGCCCCACGCCGAACGTCACGCCGTCCACCGCCGCGACGGCGCCGAAATTTTTGCGCAGTTCGGAGACCAAAAGCATTTTTTCCATGGGAAACCGGCCGGATTCGATTGTGGCAAATTTTAACGGCTGTTGATCCCCGTCAAATCCGTTTTCCCGTCTTATTTATTACAATTAGCATCGCATGACGAAGCCTTCGGAATACCGGATCCGGCTGGCCACGCCGGAGGACGCGCTTGAAATCACCCTTCTTTATCACCGGGTCTACAACGGCACCTATACCGATCCCTTGATGCGGGACGTCGGGCTGCTCACGGCGTTTCTCTCCGAGCCGGCCAACGTGTGGGTGGTCGCGGAAAAAAAGGGCGCCATCGTCAGTTCGGTCGCCTGGGAAACCGACGAGCGCAACCGCCTGGCTAAGGTTTTTGGCGGCGTCGTCCTGCCGGAGCACCGCGGCGCCAAGCTCTTGGAGCGCTCGATGAAGTTCGGCGCCGAGAAGCTGCAGGCCGGAGAAGGCCGCGCGGACGTCATTTACGCCACCACGCGGACCACGACCCGGGCTCCGCAAATCATCGCCGAGAATCTCGGCTATAAAAAGCTGGGCATTTTCCCCAACGTGCACCGGACCGACGTTTACGAAACTCATTGCCTGACCGCTTTTTTCTGCGAAGGCACGCTCGCCAAACGCTTCACTGATTTTAAGCTGCACCCCAAGTTCGCGGGCTTGGTCGACATCGTCCGCAAAGAGACGGGCATTCCCAGAATCGCCGTCGCCAAAGCCGCCGAATATGCCATCTCCGAGTTGGCGGCGGCTGAAATTCCATCGCTGGAGATCGTCGACGCGCCGCTCTTCACTTTGCACCGCTTCCGCAGCCTGCAGGAAGACAAGCGGATCGCCTTTCATTTCTACCCTTTCCACCAGCCCAACGTCATCATCGCCTCTCCCTGCCGCAAGGTCGAAATCTTCGCGTTTCTTGCCCCCTCCGACCAGTACTGCACGCTGGTCGGCATCCGCAAGCCCGACGACGTTCTCTTCGCCCGCGTTCTCTTGAAGGCCTCCGAGCTCCTGCACCGGCGCGGCGTGCGCTACATCGAGACCATCGCGCGCGCGGACAAACTCAAGACCGTCGAAGGCATCCTGCAGGCCGGGTTCATCCCCTGCGCGTATTTTCCGGCCTTTCAGCTGCACGACAAGATGCGCTACGACTACGTCGTGCTCAGCAAGACCTTCGAGATTTTCGACTTCCGCAACACCAAGCTGGCGGGAACCAACCAGAAATTCCTCCGCGAGTATTACCGCAATTGGCGGGATATTTTCCTGGGCCCGAACCTGCTGGACTGATGGATGTTTTCCCTCGCGGTCTTCCAGGACGCCGACGCCGCCAAAATCTTCTCCGGCCAGGCCATCTCGCAAATCTGCGACAAGATGATGACCGTGGGCCTGGTCTGGGTCGTCGTGAGCCTGGGCTCGCTGCGCCTGGTCCCCTGGTTTCTGGCCGCAGGAGCCCTGCCTCATCTCTTGTTTTCCCGACCCGGCGCGAAATGGATCAACAAGCTGGGCGCCTTAAAGACCGTCGTCTCGACGGACGCGGCGCGCGGAGTGGTTTATCTCGCCGCCTGGGCGGCCTGGGCCGCGTGGCCCAAGATGTCCGTCTTGTTTTACGCCACCATTCTGGCGAACTGCGCCTCCGCGCTCTTCAATCCGGCGATTCTCTCGCTTCCCATGTGCCTGCCGCGCTCCAAGGACGGGCTTTTAAGCCAATTGACCGCGATGATCGACTCCTGCTTTTCGCTGGGCAACGTCCTTGGCCCGGTCGCGGCCGCGCTGCTCTATCCTTGGATCGGTTTGGGTGGGCTTTTTTTGATCAACGCGCTGAGTTACATTCTCGCCGCGATTCTGGAATCGCGAATCAAGTCGGCGCAAAGAACCAAGAATGACTCGCCTCTTGGCGTCGCCCCGGCAGCCCCTCAGCCGGGGTCCAGCCGTCCGGATTCCGGCTTGCGCCGGAATGACGAAAAAGACTCCCTCATCCGTTTTCTCTTGGCCGCTTTTTTCCTGATGAACTTGGCCTTCACTCCCATCCTCGCGTTTCTGCCGCTCTTCGCCAAATACCGCTTCGCGGGCGGCATCGGGATTCTCTCCGCCATGGAAACCTCGCTGGGCCTGGGGATGGTCGGCGGCAGCCTCGTTCTCTCGCTCATGCCCCTTAACAAAAAAGCGGGCGCGCGGCTCATCGTAAGCCTGTTCTCGGTTTCGCTCATGTACCTGCTTTTCGCCTTTAACCGGAGCCCGTATCTCGCGTGCGCGGCGCTGTTTTTGCTTGGGAGCGCGCTTTCGGTCCTCAACGTGACCATCCTGACCCTGTTCCAAACCCGGCCGCGCGAAGAAGAGGTTCCTACGGTCATGAGCTGGGTCAATTTGATCAGCGTGGGCGCCATTCCGCTTTCCATGGCGCTCATGGGCGGCTTGGTTGAAAGCGCCAATCTCGGAACGCTGGCCCTTGCCTGCGCGGCGACTCTTCTGGCCTTGTCCGGCATGACCGCTCTTTATCCCGGAGTCCGGCGCGCATGAGCGATAAGCGCCCCCAAGTTCCGGACGCCAAGAAGCTGGGCGCGGTGCAGACCGTCGCGGACTTGGCCCATCCCTATTCGTTCCCCCCCGACTACGACAAACTCTTCGCCAAGGCCATGCGCGAATGCGTCGCCTGGCACGCCGGGCATTCCGAGTTCTACCGCCGCATGCTCGCGCTGCGCACGTTCAAGCCGGACTCGGTCAAAAGCCTTAAGGACTGCGTCCGCGTCCCCTATGTGCCGGCCGCCTTCTTCAAGATGCACGAGATCGTCTCCATCCCCAAAAATGAGGTGTTCGCGCACTTCACCTCCTCCGGCACGACCGGGCAAAAATCCCAAATCTTCTTCGACCGCTGGTCGTTCTCCGCCGGGCAGCGGATGGTCGACGCGGTCTTCGAGCATTTCGGCTTCGTGACACCTGAAACGAAAACCAATTATCTTCTCTACAGCTACGAGACCGAGGCGGACTCGACCTTGGGCACCGCCTACACCGACAATTATCTCTGCAAGTACGCCCCGGCAAAAAACGTTTTCCACGCCTTGCGGCGGACCGGAACCGGAGCGCATGAGTTCGACGTCTTCGGCTGCATCCAGCGTTTGCGCGATTACGAGGCCCAAAAGCTGCCGGTGCGCGTCTTCGGATTCCCGGCTTTCCTCTTTTTTACCTTGAAGCGCATGCGCGACCTGAAGATGAAGAATCTCCGCCTGCCGCCGGGCTCGCTCATTTTTTTGGGCGGCGGCTGGAAAGGCCACGCCGGCGAAGCCGTTCCCAAAGAAGAACTCTACGCCCTCGCCCACGAGCGCTTGGGAATCCCCCAGGCCCGCATCCGCGACAGCTTCGGCGCGGTCGAACACCCGATTCCCTATTGCGAGTGCGAGAACCACCGCTTCCACGTTCCCGTCTGGTCCCAAGTCATCATCCGCGACGCGCGCACCTTGCAGCCCTTGGGTTTTGGCAAGCCCGGCTTCCTGCAGTTCCTCACGCCCTTTCTGACCTCGATTCCGGCGCACAGCGTTTTGATGGGAGACTTGGCCTCGCTCTACCCGGCCTCGGAGTGCGGCTGCGGCATTAAAAGCCCATTTTTTACGGTGCATGGGCGGGCCGGAACCTCCAAGAACAAAAGCTGCGCGCTGGCCGCCGCCGAGCTTCTGGGAGCTTCGCGCTGATGAAGAGCTCCGCGCCGCATTTTTGGCTGGGCGAATGGATCGGCGACGCTGAACTAGAAAAGCGCGTCGCCGCTTTGGACGCGCTTGTCCTGCCGTCGGAGCCCGCGCCGACCGACGCCGTCTTGGATGCCTGCGAACGGACGGCGCGGCAGCTCTCGAATAAAAACTCCGCGCTGCGAAAGCGCCTTGAAAATGCGCTTCTTGAATCAGGCGCCGCGAGCAAAGCCGACATGGCCCCGGCCTTCGCCGAAATCGCGGGAATGCTCGTCCGCCCGGCGCTCGAAACCAAACTCAAACGCGAGCTGGGCTCCAAGCGGCCCTTCTTGCTGGGCCGCGTCTCTTACGACGAGGACGTCTTCGAGGCGTGGGCCCCGCTGGGGCTTCTGGTTCACGTCGCGCCGCAAAACTCCTTCGCGACCGGGGCCTTGAGCGTCGTCGAAGGGCTTTTGTCGGGCAACGTCAATTTCCTTAAAACCGGCGGAACCGAGCCGCCTTTCGCGCAGCTTTTCCTGGAAGGCTTGGCGCGAAACGACCGCTCCGGCGTCCTCAAGAACTACCTCATCGCCGCCCGGATTTCCTCCAAGCGCGCGGATCTCCTTTCCAAAGTCTTCGCGGCCGCGGACGCCATCGCGGCCTGGGGCGGCGAGGACGCCGTGGCGTCCATCCGCAAAATGGCGCCCGCGGGCGCCCGGCTCATCGAATGGGGGCACCGCATCTCTTTTATTTACCTCGCCGAGCCTTTCGCCGCGCAAGCCGAGACGCTTGAGCGCGTCGCTCACGAATGCTGCCATCAAGAGCAGCTGTCCTGCTCGAGCCCGCAATGCGTCTACGTGGACACGGATAACTGGGAAACGCTCGAGCGTTTCGCCAAAGACTTCGCCAAAACCCTCGCCAAGGTTTCCAAGAAAATTTCCCGCCTCCCGCCCGATGACGCGGCCGCGGCCGAAATCAACATGGTGACGCAGTGCCAGGAGCTTGAGTCCTGCCTGGGACAAGCGCGGGTCATCGCCGCCCAGGACGGCAGTTGGCGCGTTCTGGCCGACGCGCGGCCGGCCCTGGCGCCGTCTCCGCTTTACCGCACCATTTGGGTCAAACCCTTGCCGCGCCAAAAAATAATCCAAGTCCTGCGTCCGATGAAAGCCTATCTGCAGACCGCGGGCTTGGCCTGCGGCGTCGCGGAGGTCCACGAGCTGACGCGCCTTCTCATCTCGGGCGGCGCCGCGCGCGTGCGCAGAATAGGCGAGATGACGGGCAGTTATTCCGGCGAGCCTCACGACGGGCTCTACGCCTTGCAGCGCTACTGCCGGAGGGTCTCGGTCCAAGTTCCCTTCGACGGCCGGGGAATTTCGGCCTTCGACGAGCTGAGCTCTTACCCGCCGCTCGCCTGGCCGGCTCCGCCGCCGGTCACGCCCAAGGAGGCTTTCTCGTCCGAGAATCCCGAGGCGCGGCTGTTCTTCAAGAGCGGCGGCAGCACCGGCAAGCCCAAGCTCTCGACCTTCACTTACGATCAGTACGACGACGACATGAGCTTCGGCGCGCAGGGGCTCTACGCCGCGGGCTTGGACCCGGAGAAAGACCGCGCCATGAACCTTTTTTTCTGCGGCGGGCTCTACGGGGGCTTTATCAGCATCTTCTCCGCGCTCGAGCGGCTGCGCGTGGCGCAATTCCCGATGGCGGCGCATCAGGACCTCAAGATGGTCGCGCGGGCCGTCGTGGACTACAAGGTCAACGTTCTCTTGGGCATGCCCTCTTATCTCATGAACCTCTTCGAGCAGAACGCCGGGCTGCTGGAAAAATACCGCGGCGTGACCAAGATATTCTACGGCGGCGAGCATTTCACCGAAGCCCAACGGCGCTACCTCAAGACCCGCTTCGGCGTGGATCTTATCCGCTCCGGGGCCTACGGCAGCGTCGACATCGGGCCGATGGGCTTTCAGTGCGAGCACTGCGCGGACGGCGTGCACCATCTGCAGCAAAAGCTTCATTTCCTGGAAATCTTGAAGCTCGATGAAGACCGGCCGGTTTCGGGCGAGGACGTCGGCCGGCTGGTTTTCTCGCCGCGCGAACCGGGCTCATCCAAGCCCAAGCGCTACGCCATCGGCGACGTGGGGCATTGGATTTTAACCAAACCGGGCGAGCCCTGCCCGTGCGGACGGCTCTCGCCGCGGTTCAAGCTCTTGGGGCGCGTCGGCGACGTCTTTAGGGTCGGCTCTTTCTTCCTTAATTACCAGAAGTTCGCGCAAATCCTATCGACCCACGCCGACTACGCCGGCGAGCTGCAAATCTGCCTGCAAGAAGACGGCCGCAAGGAAAAAATCCTCCTGCGCGTCTCCAAGGGCGCCGGCGCAAGCGCCGCCCAATGCGCCGCCGCGTGCCTCAAGCACTACGGCGATCTGGCCCAAGCGGTCACCGGCGACAAGACGCTGCTCTTCTCCGCCCAAGAGGCGCGCGCCGGAGATTTCGAGCGCAGCGCGGCCAGCGGCAAGCTCCTGCGGGTCGTGGACAAGCGAAAGCGCTAAGATGCCCGGCCAAAAAAAATCCCTCGCGTCGCTAATCGCCTTCGCCCGCGCCCGTTCCCCCTTTTACCGCGAGCTCTACCGCGGCCTGCCGAAAAAAATCGGCTCGCTCGATGCCCTGCCCGTCGCGCCGCAGGAAACTTTCTGGCGAGCCAACTCCTACCGCGCCAACCGCCTTTTGACCGGGCCCATCCGCGACGGCATTTTGCTGCGCAGCGGCGGCACGACCGGGCGCCCGAAGTTCTCGGTCTACTCCCGCGACGAGTGGAACGGCTTCACGAGCTTTTTCGCCCGCAAGCTCGCCTTGATCGGCCTCAAGGCCGGGGATCGCGTCGCCAATCTCTTTTATTCCGGCGCGCTCTACGGCTCGTTTCTTTTCACGCACAAGGTTCTAGAGGAGTGCCCCGTGCGCACGCTCCAGCTTCCCATCACGGGCACGGCGCCCCTGCAAGACATCACCGCTCTTCTCTCCGAATACGAAGCGACCGTCATCGCCGGGCTCCCGACCACGCTGATGGCCCTGGCGGAACGCTCGGCCAAGAGCCGCGCCAATACCAAAGCGCGGCTCATCCTGTTCGCGGGCGAGCCTCTGCAGCCGGACCAGCGGGCGCGGCTGCTCCGGGTTTTCCCCAAGGCTTGCATCCGCTCCATCGGCTACGCCAGCAACGACGCGGGCATGCTCGGCTACGTGGACGCCGGCTGCGCGCCCAACGAGTTCCGGAGCTGCGACGGGCAGTCGGTCTACGAGATTGTCGATGAGGAAACGGGTAAGCCCATTCATGAAACGGGCCGCGAAGGCGTGGCCGTCGCGACCGACTTAACGAGGCGCCTGATGCCGATTATCCGCTACCCCGTGGGCGACCGCGCGATGTGGGCGGAGCCCGCGGGAACGCCCGACCGCAAATACCGGCTTCTGGGCCGCTCCGAGGAGTCCGCGCGCGTGGCGTCCTTGTCCGTGGGCTTCGACGAGGCCGGCGCGGCGGTGCGCGCCTTCGCCGCCAAGCTGGGCCCGGCGCAATTTCAAATGGTGATGGAGCACCGCGGCGGCAAGGACGGGCTCATCCTGCGCGTGGCCGGCCGCGTCTCGGCCAAGACCCGCGCGGCTTTGGCGCGCGGCATCACCCAAACCCTTTACCGCGGCCAGCCGATTCTCCGCCGCTTCGCCGACGAAGGCAAAATCCACCCCGTCCGGGTGGAATGGCGGGCGCCCGGAACGCTCGAGACCAATCCCCGCACCGGCAAACTGCGGCGGATTATCGACCTTCGCACTCGCGGCGGCTGACCCATTGCGGCGGCTGAGCCGTCGCGGCGCCGCGCCCCTTGAGAATTGCCGGAATTCCTGTTATCAATAGAGCGTGGCTCCAGAGTCCTCCGCTTCCGGCAAGCTCATCGTGGTCATCGACGATGACCCGGCCATACTGGAGCTCTACTCGTTGGTCATTCAAAAAGACGGCTTTCGCGTCGAGACGGCGGCCGACGGCGACGAGGGGCTTAGAAAAATCAAGCGCCTCAAGCCCGACCTCGTCGTTCTCGACTTGATGATGCCGCGCTACGACGGCTTCCACGTGCTGAAGGATCTGCAAAAGGGCGAGCTGTCCTCCATCCCGGTCGTGATCGTGACCGGGCGCTACACGGGCGCCGACGCCGACCGGATGCTGCGCAAGGAATCCCGCGTCGTGGAAGTGCTGCTTAAGCCGGTCAAGACGCCGATTCTGACCGCCGTCCTGCGCCGC
>DATLSD010000018.1:0-61390 GCA_035534315.1 Elusimicrobiota bacterium | reverse complement strand
CTTGACGTTATCGGCGAGGCTGACGTTGAGGATGATGTCGCGCACGCAGCGCTTGAGGTCCGCGTCTTTAATAGGGAAGGCGATTTCGAAGCGGGAATGGAAGTTCCGCGGCATCCAATCCGCGCTGGAGAGGTAGATTTTCTCCGCTCCGCCCGCCCGGAAATAAAAGACCCGGCTGTGCTCGAGGAAGCGGTCCACGATGCTGGTGACCTTGATGTTCTCGCTCAAGCCCTTGATGCCGGGCCGCAGGCAGCAGATGCCGCGAACGATGAGATCGATTTTGACGCCCGCGGCGGAGGCCTGGTAGAGGGCCTCGATGATGCCCGGGTCGACCAGGGAGTTCATCTTGCCGATGATGTGGCCTCGCCCGCCGGATTTCTGGACGCGGGCCTCTTCCTGGATGAGCTCGATGACCCGGCGCTGAAGGCCGTTGGGCGAAACGAGAATTTCCTTGAAGCCGGGGCCGGCGGAAGGCGAGCGCCGGGCCAGAAGCTGGAAAAACTTGGCGATGTCCTGGCCCAGAATTTTGTCGGCCGTCAGGAGGCCGAGGTCGGTGTACTGCCGCGCGGTTCCGGGGTGGTAGTTGCCCGTGCCCAGGTGCAGGTAGGAGATTTCCTCCGCGCCTTCCTTCCTGAAAATCTGCGTGACCTTGCTGTGGACCTTGAAGCGCCCCATGGGGCGCACCACGCGCACGCCGGCGCGGCGCAGCTCCTGGGCCCAGCGCAGGTTGTTGAGCTCGTCGAATCGGGCCTTGATCTCGACGTAGGCCGTCACCTTCTTGCCGCGCCGCGCCGCCTCCTTGAGCGCCTCCATGACCGGAGAGTGGCGGCTGGTGCGGTACATGGCGTGGTAGATGCGGGTCACGTGGGGATCTCGCGCGGCTTCGCCCAGAAATTCCACGATGGAGTCAAAGGAGTCGTAGGGGTGGTGGAGAAGGGTGTCGTGCTTGCGGATCGCGGCGAAAAGCCCGCGGGTCCGCTTGAGGAAAACGGGCGTGCGCGGCAGGATTTGCTGGTAGCGCAGATGGCCGGCGTCCTCGGCCGAGTAGACGCCGGCCAAGGTGCGCAGATCGAGCGGGAGGGGAAAGCGGTAGAGCCCGGTCGAGGGCGTTCCTAAGGAGGCGGCCAGGAAAATAGTCCCCTCGGAATAGGAGGGGGCGTCCACCTCCAGCCGGATGACCTTGGCCTTGTCCCGGCGCTCCACGCCCATGGCGATCTGCTCCTCGATGGAGTCCTCATCGTCGGGGCGGTAGCGGATGTCGGCCTCGCGGATGAGCTTGAAAGGGAAAGCCTCGATGATTTCCCGCCCGGGGAAAAACCGCGCGGCGCGGCTGGCGAGCCAGCGATCGGCCAGGGCGTATATGCGTTCTCCCTTGGCGGAGGGCAGCCGCAAAATGCGCTCCTCGCGCGCGGGAATGGTCAGGATGGCGTATTCGCGCGGGAAGCGCAGGAAGATGTGGATGCGTCCGCTGCTCAGCGCCGGCAGCGGCTCGGTGGAGCGCCGCAGCACGTATTTGATCAGGGGCAGCCGGGCCTGGATGAGGCGGTCGAACTTGGTGAAGCGGGAAAAATCGGCGTAGATGTGGATGCGGTGCTCGGCCAGGGATTGCAGGATGTCCTCCAAGGCCTTGGCTTGGCGGGCTTTTTGCTGGAGGACGCGCTCGCGGATTTGCGAGAGCAGCTGGGACATGGTCATGCCGTCGGGCAGCTTGCGGGAGGGGGTGAGCCGCGCGAAGCGGCTGATTTCGGCCACGCGCACCATGAAGAACTCGTCGAGGTTCGAACTGACGATGGCCGCGAAGCGCAGGCGCTCGAGAGGCGGCACGGACGGATCGGCCGCCTCGTTCAAAACCCGCTCGTTGAAATGGAGCCAGCTTAAATCCCGGTTGAAAAGCCGGCTGACCAGGGGCGGCTTGGCCGTTCCCGCGGCCGGCGCGCGGCCGGATCTTAAATCCAGCCAGTGGACGCTGCCGGCGGTGGCCATGGGGGGCTAGGCCGCGGCCGCCAGCGCGCCCTGGGCGCGGCGCCTCTTCGCGCAGGAGGCCAGGAAGGCCGCCTCTTTGGCGATGTTGGTCGCGTGATCGGCAATGCGCTCCAGGTTCCGGGACACGAGGATGAGCCCCAGCGCGTTTTGGATGAGGGCGGAATTGGTCCGCATGATGCCCATCAATTCCTCGAAGGCGGCGCGCTTCATGCGGTCCTCCTCGTCGTCCTGGCTCATCACGAAGCGCGCCAGCTCTCCGTCGCGCTTGGCGAAGGCCTCAAGACCGCCCTTGAGCATGGTCTGGGCCAGCTCCGCCATGCGGACGATGTCCGAAAGCTTGATGTGGGGATGGGGATGCTTGGCGATTATGGCGCCGCTCTGCGCGATGTTGACGGCGTGATCCGCGACGCGCTCGATATCCGAGTTGACCTTGACGCAGGCCATGAAGAGGCGCACGTCTTCGGCGCCCGGCCGGCCTCGGGACAGGATTTTAAGGCAAAGTTCGTCTATTTTCCGGTGAAGCTCGTTGACCTCGGCCTCCTGGGCGACGATCTCGGCCATAACGTCCTGGCGCCGCTCCGTCAGGATGCGGATGGAGCCGTCGATCATCCGCTCGGCCAGGCCGCCCATGTGCAGAAGGAGGCTTTCGGCTTCGGCGGCGGTTTTGTCCATGTCGGCGGGAAGCAATCTTATCATAGTAATGGTTGGAAATTTATGATAACTTGGGCTTGCGGGCGGGCGCAATGAATTCGCGGTCAATTCCGCGTGACGCCCGCGTGACGGCCAAAGGCTTGAGATGGAGGCGAAGGCATGGTGAAGGGAATCATCGTGGGCGCGATTGGAATCGTTGTCGTCGCGGCGGCCGCCGCTTGGATAGGAATTTCGCTGGGCTACGCCCCGGCTAACGCCGACGCGAAGCCCTCGCATCTTGAGCGCTTCATCGCGATGCGGGCCCTTCACGCGGTCATCCGCCGCCAAGCGCCCAAAGGGCCCAACCCCGTGGCTCCCACAGCCGCCAACGTGATCGATGGAATCAAGCTTTACGCCGAGAATTGCGCGGTCTGCCACGGCGGCGCGACCGGCGAGCGCTCCAACATCGCTCAGGGGCTCTATCAAAGGCCTCCGCAATTCGGCATGCACGGCGTCGAGGACGATCCGGACGGATTTACCTATTGGAAGATCGCGCACGGCATCCGCATGACCGGCATGCCGGCTTTTGACGGCGCCTTGTCCCAGGAGCAGATTTGGAAAATCGCTCTGTTCTTAAAGCGCATGGACGCGCTCTCTCCCGCGGCCGAGAAGGTTTGGGACAGGGTCGAGAACTGAGGGCGCGCGGCGCCGCGGCGGCGCCGGGTCAAGCGGCGGGGATGGGAAACTCCGCGCGGAACGTCGAGCCTTCCCCAAAGCGGCTTTCCACGGAAACGTGCCCGCCGTGGCCCTCCACGATGTGCTTGACGATGGCCAGGCCCAGGCCCGTGCCGCCCATTTCCCGGGAGCGGGCCTTGTCCACGCGGTAAAAGCGCTCGAAGATTCGGGGCAGGTCCTCCGCCGGAATGCCGCACCCGGAGTCCTGGATGAGCACCGTTTCCCGGCCGTTTTGCAGCAAGGCGTGGACGTGCACCAGCCCCTTGTCGCCCGTGAACTTGATGGCGTTGTCGATGAGGTTGGTGAAGACCTGCTTCATCTGCCCTTTGTCGGCGAGGATGTCGGGCATGTCCGGGAAAGGATCGAGGCGGAGCACGATCTGTTTTTTTTGCGCCAGGGGCATGAGGGCCGCGACGACCTCGGCGGCGGCGCGCATGAGGGAAACTTTTTCCCGCGCTCCCGGGCGCTGGCCCGATTCGAGCGCGGAGAGCTCCAGCAGGTCGTCCACCAGGCGCGACATGCGGTCCGCGCTTTTTTCGATTTCGCGGATGAACTCCTCGGCGGTTTCGCGCTCGGCCAGGGCGCCGGAGGCCAGCGTCTCCGAGAAGGCCTTGATGGCGGCCAGGGGCGTGCGCAGCTCGTGAGAGACGTTGGCCACGAAATCCCGGCGCATTTCATCGAGCCGGCGCAGGCGGGAAAAGTCGTTGTCGATTCTTTCCGCGAGGCGGTTCAAGGACTGGGCCAGCCGCCCGTATTCCCCGGGCAGGGCTTCGTTAATCCTGCTTTTGTTCCGGCCCTGCGCCAGGTCGTCGGCGAGGCGCCCCAGGGCCGCCAAGGGGCTCAAGTCGTTGCGGGCCAGGGCCAGCGCCAGGACAACGGCGGCGCCGATGAGGGCCGCCTCGGGGCCTTCGAGCGAGCCGCGCGTCCAGAGCCGGGCGGCCAAGGCGGCCGTGGCGGCGAAAAGAAGCGTGAACAAAAAGCGTCGAAGGGAGATTTTTCCGAGCCAGGACATGCCGGCCTAGTCGTTCTTGACGCGGTAGCCCACGTTCTTGACGGTCACCAGGCGCGCCGCCTCGGGCCCGAGTTTTTCGCGCAGCCGGGCCACGTGCTGATCCACGGTGCGGGTATCGAGCTCCATGCCGCGGTCGTAGCCCCAGACTTTTTCCAGGATTTCATCCCGGCTCAAGGCGCGGCCGGCCACTTCCAGCAGGCATTTCAAGAGCTCGAACTCCTTGGCGGAGAGCGCCGCCGGCCGCCCGCGGACGGCGACCTCGTATTTCGCGGGGTCGAGCTCGATGCCGCCGGCGCGCAAAACCCGGTTTTGAGCGGCGTCTTGGCCGGCGGGTTCGGCCCGGCGGAAAATGGCCTTGATCCGGGCCATGAGCTCGCGCACGCTGAAGGGCTTGGTGACGTAGTCGTCGGCGCCCAATTCCAGGCCCAGCACGCGGTCGAGCTCCTCGTTCTTGGCCGTCAGGATGATGACCGGGGTTTTTGATTTGCCGCGGACGCTTTTGAGGATGTCGAGGCCGCCCTTCTTGGGCAGCATCAGATCGAGCAGAATAAGGTCCGGTTTTTCCTTGGCGGCGGCGGCCAGGCCCGCCTCGCCGTCCGCGGCGGTCACGGCCGCGTAGCCCTCTTTTTCCAGGTTGTACTTGAGAATTTTGGACAGGGCCTTCTCATCCTCGACGACGAGTATTTTTTTTGGCGCCATAATCGGTGGTCCGCCCCGATTATAGGATTTCCCGGGAATATATGGAAGACGAGCGCGGAAAGAGCCGCGCGAAGGCGGATGTTCCTTGAATTCTCCGCCTCGGGCGAAGTATACTTCTCTTGGCCATGAAAATCCCTTCCCTGCTCGCGTTGGCGGCGTCATGCGCCGTGTTCTGCGCGGCCGGCCAGCCGGCGCCGCCCGTGAGCGGCGCCCTGGCCGCCTTCAACCAGAAGAATTACACCCTGGCCGCGCAAACATTCAAGCAGGCCGCCTCGGCGGCCAATCCCACGGCCGAACTCATGCTTGGCTATCTTTACGAAAACGGCTTCGGCGTGGCCAAGGATCCGACCCAGGCGAGCCAATGGTACGCCCTGGCCCTGACCAAGACGGACGACATCGCGCGCGATGCCCCGTCGGCCAAGGACGAGTCCTTCCTGCGAAGCGTCATGCTCAAAGCCAAGGATTTTGTCCTGGCCCACAGGGCGAATGAGCAGCCTTCCGTTTCCAGCATCTATACCGGGAGCCAGTACCGCGATCCCTTCGCTCCCTTGGGCGCCAGCGCCGAGCCGAGCAAGAAATTCACGCGCGCGGACTTCAATATCCACCATTTGGCCCTGCGCGGCATCATGGACGACGGCCATTCGGGCTACGCCCTTTTCACGGACCCCGGCTACGGGGTGAGCTTCGTTTTAAAGCGCGGCCGCCTTTTCGATGACCGCGGCCATGAGATGCCGGGGGTCTGGGGCACCGTCAGCATCCGGGCCAAGACCGCGGAATTGGAGACCAGCGACCAGGACGTGCAGCCCTTTCGCCTGGGCAGCCGGTAAGGCTTGGGCCCGGTGGAGTGGGAAGACATCATCGCCTTGGCCGGGCGCCTTTTGATCGCGGCCCTGTTTTTGGCCTCCGCCTTCGGAAAGATCACGGATTTCTCGGGAACGGTGTCCTATATGGAAGGCGCGGGAATGTCCGGAGCGCCGTTTTTTTGCGCGGCCGCGGCGGCGTTGGAGTCGGCGTGCGGCATCGCTTTGGCTCTGGGCTTACAGACGCGCTGGGCCGCCGCGGCGCTGGCCGTCTATCTTGTCCCCGTCACCTGGATGCTCCATGTCTCGCCGCGCGTCGAACTTCTGAAAAATCTGGCCATCATGGGCGCCCTGCTGCACGTCGCGGCGCGGGGGCCGGGGCGTCTGAGCCTTGACGGCGGAAGCGATGAAGACTGAGGGGCACAAGCCCTACCTGTCCCTGGCGCGGCGCTACCGCCCGCAGACCTTCGACGACGTCGCCGGCCAGGAGTCCGTGTCCGTCACGCTCAAGAACGCCGTCTCGGCGGGGCGCATCGCCCAGGCCTATTTGTTCACCGGTCCCCGCGGCGTGGGCAAGACCACCATGGCCCGCATCCTGGCCAAGGCGCTCAACTGCGCCAAGGGCCCGACCGCCGAGCCGTGCGGCCGCTGCGACTCCTGCCGGGAAATCGGCGCCAGCGCGTCCTTGGACGTGCTGGAGATGGACGCGGCCTCGCACACCGGCGTCGACAATATCCGCGAGGTCATCATCGATACGGTGTCTTTGGTTCCCAACCGCGACCGGCGCAAGATTTTCATCATCGACGAGGCCCACATGCTCTCCACCGCGGCCTTCAACGCGCTCTTAAAAACTTTGGAGGAGCCGCCGCCGCACGTGGCCTTCGTCCTGGCCACCACCGAGGCCGTGAAAATTCCCGCGACCATCGCGTCGCGCTGCCAGCGCTTCCGCTTCAGGCCCCTTTCGGCCGAGGCCGTTTCGGCCTATCTTGAGAAGATCGCGCGCTCGGAAAAAATCGCCGTCGAGGCTCCCGCCCTGGAGCTTCTGGCCAAGGCTGCGGACGGCTCCCTGCGCGACGCCTTGAGCCTTTTGGATCAGTGCGGCGCCTCCTGCGCGGGCGGACCCGTGCGCGAAGAGACGGTGCGGGACATGTTCGGGCTGGTTTCGGAGGAGACGGTTTTGGGCGTGGCGCAGGCCCTGGCGGCGCAAGACGCGCGGGCCTTGGGCGGGTGGCTTGAGAAAATCTACGCGGAGGGCTTGGACCCCAAGGAGATGCTGCGGGATTTGCGCGCGGCTTTCCAGGAAATCTACATCGGCAAAATGGGCGGCGCCGGGCCGGCCAAGCCCGCGTGGAAAAAAGTGGCCGAGGGCATCGGCGCCGACGGCGCGGCCTTCTGGCTGCGGCGCATCGCGGCGATTTTCGATTCCATGCGCTTTGACGAGCAGCCCCGCATGAGCTTGGAGGTGGGACTCTACGGCGGCCTGGAAGCCGCCGGCGATTTGGCCTCGTGGGTCAAGCGCCTGGAGGCCTTGGAGGCGCGGCTGTCGGGAATTAGCCCGCTCGCTGCTTCTTCCGTCATTCCGGCGCAAGCCGGAATCCAGACGGATGGACCCCGGCCTGCGGATTTCCGGGGTGAAGTAAAGGATCCGGGTGAGGGCAACGCGTGGCCCAAGATTGTGGCCGCCGTACGCCACGAAAAAGCTTCTCTGGCCTCGGTTCTGGAGCAGGCCGCGGCGTCGCGGGAGGCGGACGGAGCCTGGAAGATTTTTTTTCAAAAGCCATTTGATTTGGATATGGCCGAAAGAAGCCGAAGCCTCATCGAGGCCAAGGCGGCCGAAGCTTGCGGAAAGCAAGTCCGGGTCTCGATGGCTCTTGGCCCCGCGGCCGCGTCGGGACGCCCGGAAGAGGCCGTGGACAAGGCCGTGCCGGTCTCGGGCGCGGGCTCCGTTCCCGGCGGGGAGTGGCGCGACGTGACCGACGCGTCGGCGTCGTGCCCGCCCGAGCTGCAGAAGGCGCGGGACATCCTGGGCGGCCGCGTTCGAGTCAAGAAAAAGCCGTGAAAAGCCTCAGCCGGCTCATCGGCAGCCTCAAGCGGCTTCCCGGCATCGGTCCCAAGCAGGCCGAGCGGCTGGCTCTCTATCTGCTGCGCGCGCCGGACTACGAGGCGGAAAATTTAATCGCCGCGCTCAAGGAGGCCAAGGCCTCCGTCAAATTTTGCCGGGAGTGCTGGGATTTCTCGGAGAGCGACACGTGCCGGCGCTGCGAGGACGAGAGCCGCGACAAGAGCCTTATCTGCGTGGTCGAGGAGCCGCAGGACGTTTTGGCCGTTGATAAATCGGGCTATCGCGGGCTCTACCACGTGCTGCACGGCGCGCTCTCCCCTTTGGACGGCATCGGGCCCGAGCGGCTGCGCATCGGCGAACTCATGCATCGGCTTAAAGGCCGCGCGGACGAGAAGACCGAAGTGATTCTGGCGACGGACCCGGACGCCGAGGGGGAGACCACGGCTCTTTACATCGCGACCCAGTTGAAAGCCCTGCCGCTCATCAAGGTCAGCCGCATCGGACACGGCGTGCCGATGGGCGGAGACTTGGATTATCTTGACGAAGGAACCTTGTCGCACGCCCTGGCCGGACGCAGGGAAATGGACTCTGGAGGAGCCCGGTGAAATTCGAAAACATTTTGGAGACCGTCGGAAACACGCCGCTCATCCGCTTGAACCGCATGGCCGAGGGACTCAAGCCCAAAATCTACGTCAAGGCGGAGTTTTTCAACCCCGGCGGCTCGGTCAAGGACCGCATCGGCGTGTCCATGATAGACGAGGCCGAGCGCCGCGGGCTTTTGAAGCCCGGCGGCACCATCGTCGAAGGAACCTCGGGGAACACCGGCATCGGTCTGGCCCTGGTGGCGGCCCTGCGCGGCTACAAGCTCATTTTCACCATCACCGACAAGCAGTCGCGTGAGAAGATTAATTTCCTCAAAGCCTTGGGCGCCGAGGTCGTGGTCTGCCCGACCAACGTCGAGCCCGAGGATCCGCGCAGCTACTATTCCGTGGCGAAAAAAATGGCCGCGGAAATTCCCAACGCCTTTTACCCCAACCAATACGACAACCCCCAAAATCCCGAAGCCCATTACCGGACGACCGGCCCCGAGATATGGCGGGACACCGAGGAAAAGATCACGCATTTCGTGGCGGGAATGGGCACGGGAGGAACGATTTCCGGCATCGGCCGTTATCTCAAGGAGATGAACCCCAAGATCAAGATCATCGGGGCCGATCCCGTCGGTTCTCTGTATTACGAGAAGTTCCACCACAACCGGGTGGGCGAGGCCAAGCCCTACGTGGTCGAGGGCATCGGCGAGGACATCTTTCCCTCGACCATGCACTTCAAGGTCTTGGACGACATCATCCGCGTCACGGACAAGGACAGCTTCCTGGCCACGCGGGACTTGGCGCGAAAGGAGGGGCTCTTCGCCGGTGGGTCCAGCGGATCCGCGGTCTGGGCCGGCCTGCAGGCGGCCAAGAAGCTCTCCTCGCGGGATTTGGTGGTCATTCTGCTGCCGGACACGGGCATGCGCTATCTGTCCAAGATTTATAACGAGGAATGGATGCGGGAGAACCGCTACCTCGAAGAGGAGACGGGCTTGAACGCGCAGGACGTCCTGCGCGCCAAGGCCCGCCGGTCCAAGCCGCGCGGGCTCTCCTTCGCCCGCCCGAAGGACACCTTGTTCGAGGCCTTAAAGCTCATGCGCAAGCGGGACATTTCGCAGTTGCCGATTCTGGAGGGCAAAAAAATCGCCGGCGCCGTTTTCGAGGACGACGTTCTGAGCCTGATGATGAAGGGGCGCGATATCAAGAAGATGATCGCGCGCGAGGCCATGACGGCGCCGCTGCCCGTGGTGGCGCCCAGCGCGCGCATCGAGGCGGTGCTCAGCCTAATGGGCGCCCAGCGCCAGGCGGTCTTGGTCGAGCTGCGCCGGGGCGTTTATGATATCATCACCAAATACGACGTGCTGAGCTCCGTTTCCGACTTCGCGGCGCGCGGCGGCGCCTTTAACCGCCGCATGGGAGGCGGTTCATGATTCGAACTCTGGCCTTGTCGGCTTTCTTAACGGCAGGCTCCGCTTTCGCACAAGCACCTTTTTCCGCGCCGCAAACGGCTTCGCCCGCTCCCATTGGAGAGCAAGGCGCCTCATCCTCCGCGCCCAGTTCCGCGGACCTGGCGGCGCAGTCCGCGCCGGCCGCCGCGCAGACGCCCTCGCCGTCGCAAGCCTGGACCCGGCGCTGGAGCTTTCTTCAGGACGCGGCTAAAAACAGCGATTATGCCGGAGCCGAATCCGCGATGGTCGATGACTTGAGCCTCCTGGCGTCCCAGAGCCCGGATAATCCCGGCACTCCCCAGGCGCGGTTTTTAGCGGCGTCCTTGGAGGAACGCGAGGGGCTTCACCGGCAAGCGATGGTCGACCTTCTGCATCTGTTCTATGAGTTTCCCAGCGCGGCGGTTTCCCTGCAAGCGCAGTCCATGTTCCAGGATATCGCCGCCAAGCGCCTGCCGAGCCGGTATAAGGCCGCGATTGCGAGCGTCGCGCAAGCGCCCGAGGGCTCATCCGTTTCCAATCGGCTGGCGGCGCTCATTAATCTCTTGGTCCAAAATTTTGGAGCGGAACTCTACGATGCGACCCGCTTGGAAATCCGCGGCTTCATGGCGCGCTTTCCGGACTATTCGGGAATGGACCAAGTGCAGTGGGATTTGTCGCTCTTGGATCAGTCAGCGGGAAACAACCGGGCCGCGCTTCTGGAGGCCCAGGAATTTCTCGCGCTCTACCCGCAGAGCGCGCTGGCCGAGAAGGCGCAGTTCGTCTTGGGCTCCCTATACGCCCAACTGGGCCTTTATCAGAAGGCGGTGGGCGCCTACCAGTCGTTCACCGCGGACTATCCGCAGAGCCCCGACGCCGTCTCCGCCTTGTCGCAAATCGCGACGATATTCGCCGAACACCTTGATCAATACGACATGGCGGTCAAAACCGACGAGATGATCGTCTCCCAGGTTTCCCAGGGCCGCCCGGCCGCCCAAGCGCTCTACCAGGAAGCGGGCCTTTACGATTGCCGCTTCCTGTTTTTCAGCTGCAAGCTCGACAATCCGGCGAAGGCGTTGTCCGTCTACCAGCGCATCGTGGACTCGGGGAATTTGGATTTTCTCGATAGGAAGGAAGCGGAAAGGGTGAGAAGCCGCATCAATTCCCTGACCGCGAGCCAGGCCAAGGAGCAGGCTCAGGCGCAGCAGGCCGCCCAACCCGCGGCCGGGAGCCGCTAAAGATGAGCGAATCGAAAAGCCGCGGATTCTCCACGCTGGCCGTCCACGCCGGGCAAGCGCCGGACATCGCGACCGGCGCCGTCATGACCCCGATTTACCAGACCTCGACCTACGTGCAGGAGGCGCCCGGCCGGCACAAGGGCTTCGACTATTCACGGACCAGCAATCCGACCCGCGCCGCGCTCGAGGCCAACTTGGCCGCGTTGGAGGGCGCGCGCTTCGGGCTGTGCTTTTCCTCCGGCATGGGCGCGATTTCCTCCGTCATCATGACCTTGAACGCCGGAGACCACGTTGTCTCGGGCGACGACGTCTACGGCGGCACCTACCGCGCGTTCACCAAGGTCTTCTCCCGCCTCGGGGTGGACTTCACCTTCGTGGACGCCACCGACTTGGACGCCGTCGAGCGGGCCATGACGCCCCGGACCAAGCTTCTCTGGGTTGAAACGCCCTCCAATCCGCTCTTGCGCGTGACGGACATCCGCAAGGCCTGCGCCCTGGCCAAAAAACGCGGCGTCTTGGCCGCGGTGGACAACACCTTCGCGAGCCCGGCCCTGCAGCAACCGCTGTCCTTGGGAGCGGACTTGGTCGCGCACTCGACGACCAAGTATCTCGGCGGGCACTCGGACGTGGTGGGGGGCTTCGTCGCCGCCAATAACGCGGAGATTTACGACAAGCTTAAGTTCGTGCAGAACTCGGTGGGCGCCGTGCCCGGCCCCATGGACTGTTTTTTGGTTCTGCGCGGGACCAAGACCCTGGCCCTGCGCATGCGCCGGCATTGCGAGAACGCCATGGTCGTGGCCAAGCATTTGCACGCTCACCCAGCGGTCGCGCGGGTCCACTACCCCGGGCTTCCCGGCCATCCCGGCCACCGCACGGCCAAAGCCCAGATGAAGGGCTTTGGCGGCATGATTTCCTTCGAACTAAAGGGCGGGCTTGGCCGCGCGAAAAGGATGATTTCCGCGACCAAGATTTTCGCCCTGGCCGAAAGCCTGGGCGGCGTGGAATCCCTCATCGGCCACCCCGCCACCATGACGCACGCCGCGATTCCCCGGGAGCAGCGCCTGAAGTCGGGCTTGGCCGACGGCCTTATCCGCCTTTCCGTCGGCGTCGAGGACGTCAAGGACTTGATCGCGGATCTGGATCAGGCCGTGCGCAAAAGCAAATCCGGCTAAGGCCCTAAATCCCCAGTTCCTGCCGCACGTCGTCCGCGATTTTCTCGCGTTCCAATTCGTCCGCGACGCCCTCGGAGAGCCGCCTGACGACCTCGGGATAAATGGCGTTGAGCACGTTCGGAACGGCGTATTGCCCAAGCTGGCGCAGGGTTTCGCGCCGGCGGTCCTTCATGGTCATGGGTTCGCGCGAAAAAACCCCGAAATCGGCGACCAGGACCCCCCGCCCCTCCTTGGTCACGCGGATGTTCTCGTCGTGCATGTCGGTCCAGTTCCCGGAGCTTCCGCTCCAACCCATGCGGTGCAGCCGCACGGCGGCGACCGTGGCGTCCGCGGCGACCTGGAGAAGAATTTCGTTGAACGAAGTTTTTTTCTCGGCCGCGACGCCCTGCATCAGCGGCGCCGCGTGCTTGAAGCGCTCCCCGTCGTCATAGCTGAAAAGCAGAAGGCCCAGAGGGCTCTTGTCTCCATAATCGACGTTCTTGCCGTAGAGCCGCGCGCTGCCCGCGAATTGCCCGAAATAGAGCGGCTTGACGACGCCCGGATCATGGGGGCTCTTGTCCCACAAATCCTTGGCCACCGTGAAATTTTCCGGCTCTATATAGCCGCGTCCCGGATCCTGCCCCGGCATCTTGAGCTCCACGGCAAAAAAACCTTCCGAGTCCTCGACGTAAATAATATGGCGGCGGAAGCTCGAGCTTACGGGCGCGATGCGGAGTTCGTTGAGTTGGAAGACGGCTTGATGCTGCCGGGCCCAGGAGAGCGGCGTATCCCCGGCGGCGAATTTCCCCGCGTGATTTAGGTCGTAGTGATGGCTGAGGCGCAGGAAGCTCAGGGCCATGAGGAATTTGGGCAGGCGTTGGGGATCCGAGAGCAGGGCCCAAAGCGTGGGCATTCTTTGCCGAATGACGTCGCGGCTTTGAGCGTCGAGCCAGAACTGCGATCCGGGAATTTGCGTCAGCTCATTGGGCGAGGGAGACTTGAAAATCCGGCTCCACCAAGCCTTCGCCGCGTCCTGTCCTTTGGCTCCGGGGCCGCCGCTGGAAACGTGCTTGCCGAGCGCGTTCCAAAGAGACTGCGCCCAGCGGCGATTGCCCGCTTTTGCCGTTTCAGCCAATTTCTGCAGGCGCTTTTCCGGCAGATTTCCGATTTTGGCCGACAAGGCGTCCACGACAGGGGGAGAAAGGCCGGAATGATCGGCGATGGGATCGCGCCGATTTTTTTGAATGGCGGAATCAGGCGAAAATTGGAACAAGGCCGGGGCTCCGGAAAAAAATCCGCCGTACAATGCGCCTAAGGCGTAAATCGCGCCGTTCGCTGGATTGAGAGCCACGATATTTTTGCCCGATGCGGCGACGGGAAAGGTGATTGATTTTTCCTCGTCCTGGACGCGTCCGTCCGGGCTCGTTGAAAAAATCTCATAACGTCGTGAATCAAGATCATAGCCCAGGATGGTTTTGTCGGCGGCGTTGAAAATCAGGGTCTCAATGGGGCGGGAGGTCCGGCTTTCCACTCCCGGCGAGAGGCGCCCGTCCTTGGAAACGTTCCAGGTCGAGATTTTTTCGCCGACGGCATCCGCGAGGTACAAGAGGCCGCGCGCGGCATCGTAAGCGGCGCCGGACCATGAGCCGGGAGCCTCGATTTTCGACGTGGGTATCGCGGATTTTCCGGAAATCTCGAATATTTCCGCGGTTTGATCTCCGACTAGAATCAAGCTGCGGGTCGCCGCGTCATAGAACGCTCCCAAGGCATCGGCTGGGCCGAGCAGGCTAATGCGCTCCGCCGCTTCCCCGATTTTTCCGTCCGGGCTCAGAGGGCGTTTTTCAAGGGTGTATTCGCGGCCCGTATTGCCCACCAGGATGAGGGACTTTTCGGCCGGATCGAAGTAAACGCCTTTGAGCGTCCTGCCGCCGAAGTCCAGGTTTTGTTCGCGTTCCGCGAAATCTCCTTTGGGCCCAACGCCTCTGGCCATGATGCCGCCGCCAAAAGAGCGCTGAAAAAAAAGCATGTCCAGGCCGGGAGCGATAAAAACGGATTTGGCGGCCGAGTCAAGCGTATTAATCCGGGCCACCGGCGCCGCGTCTTCACCGGAGCGGCGGCGCAGGGCTCGCTCGAGTTCCGGAAATTTTTTCAGCCAACGGGCCTCGAAGGCCGCCAGCGCTTCTTCGGCCGTGACCGAAGAATCCGCGCCAAGGCCGAGCTTTGCGGTTTCGTTTGGGGAAAATCTCAAGGGCTCCGCTATTCCCGCCTCCAGGTGCTTTCTCAGCAGGAGCCGGACCAGCCCGTCGATGCCGACAGGATCGCTCCGCTTGTCCAATCCCAAGGCGGCCTTGAGATCGCGGGAAAGCAGGACCAAGGACGGCTCACCGCTGGTTTGCTCCGCGGCTGGATTTTGAGAGACGCGAATGCTTTGAAACGGGACGTCGACGCCTCGTTTCTTCAGGAAATTGGCGGCGCGCAGCAATCCGGACGCCGCCCGACTTGGATGGGCGGCGTCCCAATCCCCGGAAGCCGAGCGCTTCAAAAGGACGCTGTTCTCATCGAAAAGCGCGTTAAGATTGGTGGAAACGTCGTGCCCGGATTCGATTTCGCGCAGGGACTTCGCATTGCCAACGCCGCCAAAGGCTTTATGAACTTCTACTTGCGCGTCGGTCGTTCGTCCGTTTTTAGCTTGGGGAGTCCCCTTCTCGGCGGCAGGAGGCGCGACCGCGCCGATGCTTGGCGCCTCCGTGAGCGGCGCCGCGGCCGCCGATGGCGATCGGATTGCGGCTGGTGCCGTTGCGGCGGCATTCTGCGTCAGTCCGAGGGCCGGCTGCGGGAGCGCCGCTGGCGATGGACTCCGCGCCAGCGGGTTTTGGGCCGGGATCTCCTGCCCTAAATTGAGATTGGCAATCGGCGGCTGGGCGAGATTCGTTTGGGGGAAGAGCGGGGAAGCAATGTCAGAAATCGTCGTGGGGACGGTGATGGAAACGCCTGAGGCTCCCGCTTCTTCCCGGGAGCCTTCCTGCTGGGCCGCGGCGGCGCCTAACTGAAAAAGGAAAAGGAACGCGCCAAGCGGCAGAATTTTACGTTTGCGGCGGACGCTGTTCACGCCTGAAGTATAGACGGGAAATCTAGTCGACGCAAGGGCCCTTAACTTGCCTCTTTCCATCATAGAATAGGCCGCTTTATGTAAACTTTACGGGCCATGCTTGCGCCGGAATTCCGAAGCGATTCAAGAGTGGGGAATAGCGGCGCTCCTTTGGCCGGAGCGTTCTTTTTTTTCGGTGCGCTCAGCGCCTTGTTTTGGTGGCCGGAGCTTGCGGACGGGCGCGCGCTGTTTTACGATCTGCTGCTCAGGATTTTTTATCCGGCCGCAGCCCTCTTTAAAGAATCTATTCGCGGCGGCCGCCTGCCGTTTTTCCTTTCGCCAAGGCGACGGCGATCTTCGTTTGGATTCATTCGGTCCTGGCCGCGGCTTAGAATGGGGCGGCGCAGGCCGGCTCGTCGTTCGCCGGCGAATTGACCAGGGCGGACACCTCGTAGGCCTCCATGCTTTCCGCCGGGTAGGGCCCTAAAAGAGCTACGAGGCTCATGGGATTGGTTAGCCCGGAATCGAGCCACGCCGCCTCGGCTTCCGGGCGAAGCATCACGGGCATGCGAGGGTGATGGGGACGCACCAGAGGGTTGGCTTCGGTTGTGATAATGGTAAAAGTCTTGATGTCCAAGCCGCGGGGATCGCGCCAGGACTCCCAAAGGCCGGCGAAGGCGAAAGGTTCGCGGCTTTTAAGCGCGAACCGCATGGGGGCGCGTTTTTGCCCCGGCTCCCGGCGCCATTCGTAAAACCCGTCGGCCGGTATGAGGCAACGCCGCCGCGCGAAAGCCTCTCGGAAGCTCGGCTTATCGCGCAATGTCTCAGCCCGGGCGTTGATGAGCCGCCGCCCAAAGGTCGCGTCTTTCGCCCAGGCCGGGATCAGTCCCCAACGCAAAAGCCGCACGCGATTGCGTTCCTCGTTGACGATGGCGGGCGCGTCCTGCCCGGGAGCGATATTGTACCGGGTCGGCAGGCAGGCCTCCTGCGGATCAAGGGAAAAGCGCTCGGCGATTTTAGCCGGGTCAGCCGCGAGGGTGTAGCGTCCGCACATCGCTTGAATCAGCGGGCTGGGGAAAGCTTGAAGCCTTCCTTAATAAGCAGGCGGCGCTTGGCCGCGACGCCGCCCTTGGCGCTGTATCCGGTCAGGCGTCCGTCCGCTCCCACCACGCGATGGCAGGGAATCGCGGGCGCAAAGGGGTTCTTGCCCAACGCTTGCCCGACCGCGCGCGCGGCTTTTGGTTTCCCGATGCGCCGCGCGATCCAGCCGTAAGTGCGCACTTGGCCCGCGGGAATCTGCGCGCAGGCGCGCCACACGGCCTGATAAAAAGCGGGGTAGTCCTTCATGCGTTTCTCGATAGTCTTGGATATTTTCATGGTTTTCTCCGGGATTTATGCCGGAATTATTTTACCTAAAACGCGCGGGCCGCGGGCGCCGGTGGCTTTGGGGCAGTTGTTGGGAAGGCCCTGAATGGCGCGCCAGGCCAGCCAAGCGAAAGCCGCGGCTTCCTTGGCCATGACCGGAATTCCATAGCGATCCGAGGGCATAACCGTAATGGGTGAGAGCGCTTGGGCCAAGCGGCGCATTAAAACCGGATTTTTGGCTCCGCCGCCGCTGACCACGGCTTGCGACAAACCCGGCGGGCCAAAGCGCCGGTAAGCCCCGGCGATGGAGCGCGCGGTAAACCACGAGAGCGTGGCCAGCACGTCCGGCAGCCGCCGCGGCGTCACGGCCCCGAAGTGGCGGCGCAGGAACTCCGGACCGAAAAAGTTTTTGTCGATGGACTTGGGCGGTTTTTGCTTGAAGTAGGGGTGCGCCAGCAGGCGGCGCAGGATTTCTCCGTCCGCGCGGCCGCGCCCGGCCAAGCGTCCGCCCGCGTCCATGTCCAGACGGCCTTGGCCGCCCAGCCGCGCGGCCAAATCCATGAGCGAGTTGCCGGGGCCGGTGTCGAAGGACGCCAGAAGACCATGGGAATCGATGAATGAGACGTTGGCCACGCCGCCGATGTTTTGAACGGCCAGCGCCCGTCCGTCGCGCGGCGCGAAGACGAATTCGTCGAAGGCGGCGACCAGCGGCGCGCCCTGTCCGCCCGCGGCCATGTCGCGGGGCCTGAAGTCGGCCGCGACCGGAACGCCCGTTGCCTCCGCGATGAAGGAGGGTTCTCCCACCTGGAGGGTATTGGCGGGAACGTTCTTAGGCCCGTGCCAAAGGGTTTGGCCGTGCGAACCGATGATCGACGGCTTGGGGCGTTTTTTTAGGAACTTGCGGGCGGCGGCGGCAAAAGCGAGTCCCACCTCGAAATTAAGGCGGGAGATTTCCGCGAGTTCAAGTCCGGCGGCGCCTAAAATTCTTTTCTTGAGCGCGGGAGAATACGGGTAGGTCCGAAACGCCAGCACCCGCGCCCCGCCGCCGGAGAACCGGCACAGAGCCGCGGTGATGCCGTCGGCCGAGGTGCCGGACATGAGCCCGAGGGCGAGCCCGGCGGTTGTCCTTGACACGGGCTTGAGTATATCAAAAGGATGCGGAACCTTTTGGGCCGGTCAATCGTAATCCTGGTGATGCCGCCGTGCTATTTGCGCCGCCCGCTGTTCCTGGCCCTGGCCGCCTATCTCGCGGCCCTCTGCTGGCTGCGCGCGGCCGGATTTTTTGCCATCCATCCCGCTCCCGAAATCGCGGCCACGGCCGGAAGACGCGTCATGCTGGAAGCTGAAGTCCTTTCCGCGCCCGGCGAGGACTACCGCGGCCTTAAAATCGAGGTTCGCATGCGCTCCTTGAACGGGGCGGCGGTCGAGCCCCAAAGAACGCTGGTGTATTTTCCTTGGTTTTTCGCCCGCGAGAAATTCCTTAAGCCCGGCGAGACGGCGCGCTTTTTTGGAAGGCTCGAGGCGCCCAAATCCGCTCGCAATCCCGGCGGCTTCGACGAACAGGCGTTTTTGGCGGAGCGCGGCATCTCCT
Source organism: Elusimicrobiota bacterium (assembly GCA_035534315.1). Lineage (GTDB taxonomy): Bacteria > Elusimicrobiota > Elusimicrobia > UBA1565 > UBA9628 > JAGWJU01. The sequence goes on along the minus strand of DATLSD010000018.1, from coordinate 43,022 downwards.
GGGTGTTCTGGGCCGAGGATTTCGAGCGCCTGCCGGGCCCGGTTTCGTACGTTTGCCTTCCGCTCTATTGGGCCCAGGCGCTGCGGGAAAAAATGCAGGACGGCTACTTCCAAATATTGGACGTGCAGAAGGCGCATGTCTTGTCCGGCCTGGTGTTCGGAGACAAAGGGCGCCTGGCCCCGGATCTTCGCGCCGCCATCCAGGATGCGGGCGTCATGCATCTTTTGGTGCCTTCCGGCGCCAAGGTGGCGCTGGTGCTTTTGGTCGCGGCATGGTTCTTGTCTTGGCTGGGAGCCGCCCGCGCGGTCCGGTTTTTCGGCGCGGCCCTAGTCGCGGGATTCTATACCGTGATGGTAGGGGCGGCCGCTCCCTATTCCCGGGCTTATTGCTGCTCCCTGGCGTATTACGCGGCCGTTCTGTTGGATCGCGATTCGGGAATTTTCCAAGGGCTCGTTCTCTCTGCCTGGATTATCCTGATTATGGATCCGCGCTCGCTTTTTTCACCCGGCTTCGAGATGACCTATCTCGCCATGCTGGGGCTTTCGGCCGCGGACGCTTGGTCGGCAAAGCTGGCGCCGGCGTCCGCGTTCGGCGCGCGTCCGTCGTCCCTGATGGCGCGGATGCTGCGCAACGCGGCCGCGACTTTGACGGTGGAACTGATGCTTTGGCCGGTGTTCGCGGAGGTTTTTGGACGCGCTTCCGTTCTAGGCAGCGCGGCCAATCTTCTGCTTATTCCTTGCGCTGCCGGGATCATGGTTGGAGGCTTTTTGTTGGGAGCCTTTTTTATTTTGGGGTGGGGGCCCCTTATCCGCGCGGCGGCCTGGATAGTGGCGCTGGCATTGGACGCGTTCTGCAGGGCCTGCTTCGCTTTTGCCGCTCTGCCGTTTGCCGCTTCGGCGCTTTTTCCCATGAGCGGATGTTCCATCGCCGCTTATTACGCGGCCGCCGCGGCATTCCTCTTTGATTGGACCAAGGCCGCGCGCGCGACAATTTTAGGCGCCGCCGTTGGAATTTGGATTTTCGGAGCCGCGTGGGACACGGCGACGGCGCCTTCCTTTCGCGCGGTTTATTTGTGGCCGCCGCGCTCCGGCTTGGGCGTGATTGAAGCGCCGGAGCGAATCGTCGCTTTTGGCGCCGGGGCTCCGGGAGCGTCCCTGGAGGACATCATGCGGAGGTATCGCATCCGGCGCATCGATGAAATTGTCTTGGCGGCGCAAACGTCCGCACGCGCGGAGGCCGCTTGGCGAGCGCGGTTCCCGCAGGTTCCGCTGCGCCGGGCCCGCGGATTTTGGAGGATATGCGCGGCCTGCGCCTGCGCCGGCATTGAACCGGCGTTCTTTCAAGCCGACCGTCGGCAATTTGATATAATCGCTTCTCTTCTCAAGGGGCGCGCGGTTGAAATCGAAATCCATGGGCATGCCATCGGCTTCAAGGACGCATTCGGGGAAACGGCGGATATCCTCGGCCGTCCTTTTTGACAATGAGGAAAAATCCGGGGCCCAGGCCGTGATGAAGCGGGTTCGCGCCGTTTTGCGCGGCGCTGGCGTTTCGGTGGCGGTGAGCCGCGGGGAAAAGCTGCCTCGCGCCGCGCAAAACGCCCAGATCGCCATTGCGGTGGGCGGCGACGGAACCATGCTGCGGGCCGCGCGCCTCTTGTCGCGGCGCCCCGTCCCGCTTTTGGGCGTTAACGCCGGCGGCCTGGGTTTTTTGACCAGCCTCGACGCCTCGGAGCTTTCGCGCCGGAGGGGCGATCTCGCGCGGGGGCGCTTCGCGTCCGAACGGCGCATGGCTTTGGAGGTCGAATGCTTCAGGGACAAGAAACGGTTTTTCGGGCCGGCGCCGGCATTCAACGACGCCGTCGTGCGCTGCGGGGACCAGGCGCGCGCCGTCACCCTGCGCTTGTCCTCGGGCGGACGGATTCTGGCCGACTATTTCGGAGACGGGCTCATCGTTTCAACGCCGGGAGGCTCGACCGCCTACGCCCTGGCGGCCTCGGGGCCCATCGTGGAGCCCTCGCTGGATCTTCTTTTAGTCGCGCCCATTTGCCCTCATACGCTGACGCAAAGGCCCTTGGTGCTGCCCGAGGCGCGTGTGCTCTCGGTGCGCGTCATGGCCCGCAGCGGCCACGAGCCGTCCCATACGATTTTGTCCTTGGACGGGCAAACCGGATGCCGGGTCCGGCCGGGAGATGAAATCGTGGTCCGCCGCGGACCCAAGCCGCTGACCCTTTTGATGCCGCCCGGGCGGACTTTCTACGACGTCCTGCGCCGCAAGCTCAAGTGGGGGGAGCGTTAGAATGCTTCGATCCCTGCGCGTCAAGAACTTCGCCGTCATCGAGGACATCCTTTTCGAACCAAGCTCCGGGTTCAATATTCTGACCGGTGAAACCGGCGCCGGAAAATCCATTCTCATCGAGGCGCTCGGCTTCGTCTTGGGCTCGCGCGGAAGCTCCCTTTGGCTGCGCTCCGGAGAGAGCCGCTTGCAGGTGGAGGCGGCTTTCGACGCCGCCGATTTTCCCAAGGAAGCGCGCACGCGTTTTAGCATCATGGGGGAGCGGGGCGTCATCCGCCGGGAAATGGACGACTCCGGAAAAAGCCGGTCGTTTTTGAACGGACACGCGGTGTCCGCCGCGATTCTAAGCGACATCGGAGCGGAACTGGTCGACTTCCACGGCCAGCACGAGCAGCAGAGCCTGACGCGGGAATCCCGCCACCTGGACATCCTCGACCGCTTCGGCGGCCACGAGGAAGAGCGCGCCGCCGTCGCGGAATCTTTCGAGCGCTGGTCGGCGCTCAACGCCGAAATGGCTTCCTCGCGGCTTTCCGAGGAAGAGCGCGCCAAGCGCATCGACTTTCTGCGCTACCAGGTCCATGAAATCGAGGGCGCCAGGCTTTCTCCCGGAGAGGATGAGGAGCTTGAGGCGCTTCTGCCGAGGCTCAAGAACGGCGAGCGGCTCAAAAGCTTGGCCACCGCGGCCCACGAAGTCCTTTACGAGCAGGAAGGCTCGGCCGCGGCCGGGCTTTTAAAGGCGGAGAGGGCCGTTTCCGAATTGGCGCGGATCGACGAGTCCCTGCGTCCGCTGGGCGAAAGCCTCGCGTCCGCGCGCGCGGCGGTGGAGGAAGCCGCACGGGATTTGGGGAACTATCGGTCCCGCCTGGAGTTCGACCCGGGCAGGCTCGATGAGATTTTGGGACGCCTTGAGAAGATATCCGTTTTGAAGAAAAAATACGGCCCTGCTTTGGCCGACGTTCTGGAGTCCCACGGGCGTCTGGCGGAGGAGCTCGCGCGTTTGGAGCATTTTGACGAGCGCTCCGGACTTTTAGAAGAGGAGCTCTCTCGCGCGACCGCGGCGCTCGATGATGCTTGCCTGAAGATTCACCAGGCACGCCTTAAGAGCGCTAAAAAATTGGAGGGCGCCTTGGCCAAGGAAATCGTCGGCATGGGATTTTCGCAGGCCCGCTTTTCCGTCGCGGTCGAGATGGAGGAAGGCTCTTACCGGAAAACCGGGGCGGACGCGGTGGAATTCATGTTCTGCGCCAATCCCGGGGAAGCCCTGCGGCCCATGAAGGACGTCGCCTCGGGCGGAGAGCTCTCGCGCCTGATGCTGGGCTTGAAGACCGTCCTGGCCAAAGCGGACCGCGTCCCCGTCCTGGTTTTCGACGAGGCGGACGCGGGCGTGGGCGCCGCCACCGCGCGAGCCGTGGGGCAGAAACTGGCCGGCTTGGGGCGCTTTAGGCAGGTTCTCTGCGTCACGCATCTGCCTCAGGTCGCCTGCTGGGCCAAGAACCAGTACGTAATCAGCAAAACGGCGGCTCACGGACGAACCACCGTGTCGTTGGAAAAACTAGAGGGGGAACGGCGGCTCGACGCTCTGGCATTGATGCTGGGAGGGCGTTCGGCCACTGCCGCCAGCCGCAAACACGCTCAGGAACTTCTGGAGAACTCCGTTCTATGACCGACAACAACCCGAAAGTCCGCACCCGCTTCGCTCCGTCGCCGACGGGATTTCTGCACATCGGCGGCGCTCGCACGACGCTTTTCAACTGGCTTTTCGCCCGCCACCACAAGGGCGCCTTCGTCTTGCGCATCGAGGACACCGATGAGGTCCGCTCGACTGAGGATTCCGTGACGGCGATTTTGGAGTCCATCCGTTGGATGGGGATGGACTGGGACGAAGGGCCGTTGGACTTGTCGCAAAGCCGCGGCCCCTACGGCCCGTATTTTCAGATGCAGCGCCTTGAAATTTACCGCGGGTATTTGAATGAGCTTCTCAAGGAAGGCAAGGCCTATCATTGCTACTGCTCGAAAGAGGACTTGGACGCCATGCGCCGCTTGGCCCAACTGGAAAAGCGCCCGCCGCGCTACGACGGGCGCTGTCGCCGCCTGACGGATAAGCAGCGGCAGGAGCTCGAGACGGCCGGAAAGAAGCCCGCGGTGCGCTTTAAGATGCCGGCGGAAGGAGTCACGGTCGTCCCGGATTTGATCCGCGGCGCGGTTTCTTTCGAGAACAAGCTCCAGCAGGACTTCGTCATCTGGAAGACTTCCGGCGGACCGACCTACAACTTCGCCTGCGTGGTGGACGACCATTTGATGGAGATTAGCCACGTCATCCGCGGCGACGAGCATCTCTCCAATACGCCGTCCCAAATCCAGATCTACGAGGCTTTGAGCTGGCCCTTGCCGCGCTTCGCCCATCTCTCGATGATCATGGGGCCCGACGGGGCGAAGCTTTCCAAGCGCCACGGCGCGACCTCGGTCCTGGAGTACAGGGATCAGGGTTTTCTCCCCGCCGCCCTGCGCAATTATCTGGCCCTTTTGGGGTGGTCCACGTCCGATTCGCAGCAAATATTCAGTGAAGATGAGCTCATCGCCAAGTTCGACTTGGCGGGCTGCCAGAAAAGCCCCGCGACGTTCGATCCGGTCAAGCTGACCTGGATGAACGCGGAGTATATCCGCAAGACCCCGGTTCCGACGCTGCTGGAGATGGCGCGGCCCTTTTTCGCGGCATCCAAGGTAGACACTAAAAATGGGCCGGCTCTCGAGAAAGCGGCGGCTTTGGAGCGCGAGAAATACCGGCTTTTGAGCGAAATCCCCGGCTTGGTGAGTTTTTTCTACCAAGACAAAGTCGAATTTTCTCAAAAAGCCATGGACAAGGTCCTGGGCCAACCTGGGGTCAAAGCCGTTTTGAACGGTCTGGGAGAAGATTTGCGCGGCTTTGATCCGTTCTCGGAGAAAGCGCTCGAGGAGCGCATTCGGAAATTCTGCGCGGACAAGGGGCTTAAGACCGGCCAAGTCTTCCACCCGCTACGGGCGGCCGTCAGCGGCCGGACGGAAGGCCCCAGCCTCTTCGCGATGCTTGAGGTGATGGGCCGGGAGAAGGTCGTTTCCCGCATCGAGTCCGCCGCGGCGCTTCTTAAGGCGTGACGAGCTTGTTGCTGGATATGGATAAAAAAGGAGAAGTTTTATAAAGTATGCCCATGAAAAAGAAATCAGCCAAGAAATCGGGAAAGTCCGCGGCGGCCAAGACCTCGGCCTCGGCTAAAGGCGTCAAGCCGGGCTTGCTTTCCATCCGGAAACAGCTTTTGACCATGCGCGAGGAGGTCCTCAAGGCATCGGAGCGCAAGGATATCGTTACCGACGTGGGTGGGGCGACTGGAGATTCGGTGGACGAAGCGAGCCAGTCCATCGAGCGAGAGCTGCTCTTCGAGCTTTCCGACAACGGAAGAACGACCCTGGACCAGATTGAGGCGGCGTTGCGCAAAATCGACCGCGGCGTCTACGGCGTTTGCGAATCCTGCCGCAAACCTATCGCGAAACTGCGGCTTAAGACCCTGCCGTTCGCCCGCTACTGCATCAATTGCCAAAGCGGCGCGGAGAGAACGCCGGAGTCTCGCCTTGAACCGGTCGCGGAACTCGCTTCGGCCGGAGAAGACACGTCCTCTTCAGATTCCTGAGAGAAGCGGCGCTTTCGTCTTGAAAAGTTAACACGGCTGCGTTACCCTAATAGGGCGGTCGTTGCACGCCCATGAAATATTTCATCTATAAGGACGCGGATATTTCCGGTCCCTACGACTCGGAAGAACTGCGGCGCCTGAACGCGGACCCCGACACCTTGGTCTACGCCGAAGCTCCTTCTTCAGGCGGGGGAAAGTTGTGGCGCCCCCTGATCGAAATGCTGGATTTCACCCGCGAAGGCGAACCAGCTTCTGCGGCCGCTCTACCTCCGATTCCGGAGAAGAGCCTTGATGAAATGCTCGTCGATTTTGATTTAGATCCCGATCTCTTGTACGGGGGCGAAGCGAAGTTCCTGGAAAATCCCGCCGTCGAGCCTCCGCTGGATGTATTCTTGGATCTTATCGAGATCGCGCCTGAACTGGGTCTGCCGAAGATTCAAGAGGAGAGCCCGCAACCAGAGGCGCCCAAAGAACCGGCGCCGGAAGCGTCCAACGAGGCCGCTCTTTTGTTGGAAGTGGCCAGGCTGCGCGAGCGGCTTGCCGCGTTGGAGGAATCCAAGGAGGTCAAGGCGGATAAAGCGGATAAAAAGGAGGATTCTCCGCCGCAGACGCCGGCCGAAGAGCCACCGCCCGTCACCATCGCGGTTTCAGAGCCTGAACCGGAGGCTTCACCCGCGCCAGCAGATGTCATATTTGAAGCGCCCAAAACTTTTCCCGTTCTTGAGCCTCCGCAAGAGGCGGCTCCTGCGCCGATGGAACAGGAGGAGCCCGCTTTCGCCGCGCCGCCGCAAACGGATCTCGCAGCGGCGGTGGCCGCGTTTCCGGAGCCCGCGCCTCAGGAAGCTCCGGCGGACGAACTCCCCGCCAAGCCCGGGACATTCGAATCGGAGCTGCAGAAGGTGCTGGGTCCTGCCTCGGAAATTTCCGCCTTTAGTCCGGCGCCGGCGTCTCCGGCCGCGCCCGCGCCGCAGCCTCAAAATATGGAATCTCCGAAGGAGCCTGCGGGCCTATTCGCCGCGACCCCCGGCGCCGGACTTTCAGCCGCGCCTTCAGCTTCCGAGTTCACCACCGGAATTTTTGGAACGATTCCTTCGTTCCAGGCGCCCGCCGAACCTGCGCCTCAGCCCCAGGGTTTGGGAGCTGAGTCCGGCGCCAAGCCTGCGTCCATGCCCGGATTGGATACCGCTCCGACCCAGCCTTTTGCGTCCGCGCCTGCGGCTTCTACGCAGAATTTAATTTCCGAATTGGCGCCGGCAACAGCTCCGGCGCAGCCTGGCAAAGCTAAAGCGGCGGCCAAGCCAAAGAAAAAGAGCTCGAAGGGGGCTTATTTCATTTTTGGAGGGCTCATCGTCGCGGCGGCGGGCGGCGGTTTCTTTCTTTTGACCGGCGGCTTGAATTCTTCGCGTCCGGCGCCTTCTTCCGCTCCCACCGCCAGTTCCGCTTCCGCGCCAGCGCCCGCAGCTCCGGTTCAGCAGGCGGCATCCCCGCAAGCCGCGCAGACGCAGCAGCCGGAGCCCGCTCCGATTTCGCCCCAGGCCCAGGCCGCCATCGATTTGGTTAAGAATTATCCATTGGACGGCAATCGCGGCACAGTCGCCCAGTGGCTCCAATATTCCTTCACGGCTAATCCCGGAGATGACAACAGGGAGGAGTGGACGGCGGGCGCCTTGAGCGGCGCCAGCTACGAGGTCCAGTACCGCGTAGTCCCCGGGCCGCAAAGCTCGCTTCCACAGCCGATTTCCTACCTTTTCGCCGCCGACGTGGATCGCCAGACTGTCCAAGGGGCCAATGCCGCGGCCAAACAGCTTCTATCCGGCGGCCAAACCGCCGTTTCCGCTCCCCAGACGCAAGCCGCTCAGCCCGCGCCGCAGCAATAGACCTTGACAGAAATGGATATGTCCGTTATCTTTAGTAAGAGGCGGACCTGATGCCGGCCCTGAAAGAATCCACAAATCCCATAGCCATTTCGACGCGCCTGGGGGAACTTCTCGTCTCCGAGGCGTTGCTCACCTATGAGCAGCTCCATGAGTGCATGGATGAGCATAAGAAAACGGGGCGCATCCTGAGCGCCGTCATCATCGATAAAGGCTACCTTACCTCCGAAAAACTTGTCGAATTTGTGAGCCAGAAATGCGGCTTTAAGTTCGTGCGGCTCTCCGATCGCGGCGCCATCAAAAAAGACGTGTTGAAGATGGTGCCGGAAAAAATGGTCCGCCAGAAGCTTATCCTGCCCATCCAGTTCGCGGACGATCAACTGACCGTGGCCATGTGCGATCCGTTAAATGTCATGGCCGTCGATGAAATCCGCATCACCACGGGCTTAAAGGTCGGTGTGGTCATCACCCCCGAGTCGGATATGGTCGACGCCATCGAAAGGGCTTACGGCAGCCAGGAGTCATCCGCCAAGGGCGCGGCCGAGGAGGCCAAAAGGCTGGGGGCGGGCGAGGACGGCGGTCTGGTTGTCCAAAAGGCCAAGGAAAAATCAGCCGAGGATGAGGATGATGATTCAGCAACGCAAATCAGCCAGGAAGAGCAGGGCGGCATCATCCAAATCGTCAACTTGCTGCTGGTCCGCGCGGTCAAATGCAAGGCTTCGGACATCCACATCGAACCCTATCAGAAAACGCTGCGGGTGCGTTACCGCATGGATGGAGTGCTCTACGAGCAGCCCTCGCCTCCTAAGAAATTCTTGAACGCCATCGTCTCGCGCCTGAAGATCATGGCCAGCCTCGACATCGCGGAGCGGCGCCGTCCCCAAGACGGGCGCATCAAGGTTAAGATCGGCGAAAAGGAAGTGGATTTGCGCATTTCCATCTGCCCCTGCACCTCGGGGGAAAAAGTCGTCATCCGGATCATGGATTCCGCGGCGACGCGGCTGGACATCGGACAACTGGGCATGGACCCGGAAAATTTCGCTATTTTCAACAAGCATATTAAGGATCCGCACGGCATCATCCTGGTGACCGGGCCCACGGGCTCGGGCAAGTCCACCACCCTCTATTCCACCCTGCACACGCTCAATTCTCCAGACGTCAACATCATGACCGCGGAAGATCCCGTGGAACTGGTCCTGCAGGGCATCAACCAGGTCCATTGCAACGCTGAAATCGGCCTCACTTTCGCCTCCAGCCTGCGCTCCTTTCTGCGCCAGGATCCGGACATCATCATGGTTGGGGAAATCCGCGATCAGGAGACCATGAACATCGCCATCAACGCGGCCTTGACCGGCCACTTGGTTTTTTCCACTTTGCACACCAACGACGCGCCCGGCGCCGTGACCCGCATTATGATGATGGACATCGATCCGGTCTTGGTCTCCTCCGCGCTCATCATGGTGGTGGCGCAGCGGCTGGTGCGCACCATCTGCAAGGACTGCAAGGAGTCCTACGAAGTCGAAACGCAGTGGCTCGCCAATTTGGGGGTCCCGGCCAAGCAACGTCCGGACACGCCCAAGGTCACTCTTTATAAAGGAAAGGGATGCGAAAATTGCGCCGGGACCGGCTATCGAGGCCGGATCGGCATCCACGAGGTGCTTGAGATCACGGATAATATCCGTGAACTCATCAGCCAAAAAGCCACGGCGATGAATATTAAGGATGCCGCGCTCAAAAACGGCATGATCACGCTTGAGCAATCGGCCGTGCGCAAGCTTTTGACGGGACTTACCACCGCGGAGGAGGTCATCCGCGTGACCGGCAGCCACACCTAGGCATGGGAGAAACGCGCTGATGGTATCGATGAGCGACCTGCTCATTCTCATGCATGAGAAAGGCGCCTCGGATTTGCACCTGACGGTGGGCTCCGTGCCCATGTTGCGCATCGACGGGGATCTTGTCCCCACGTCTTTCGACAAATTGACCGCCGAATCCTGCCAAGTCCTGGTGTTTTCCCTTCTGACGGAGACGCAACGGCAGAAATTTGAAGCGACGAACGAGCTCGATTTGGCCTTCGGTTTCAAGGGCCTGGGCCGCCTGCGCATGAACATCTACCGCCAGCGGGGGGCCATAGGCGCGGCCATCCGTTCCATCCCCTCGACCTTCAAAAGCTTCGAGGATTTGGGCATGCCCTCGGTGGTTTACGACATTATGAAAATTCCCAAGGGCTTGGTGCTGGTGACCGGCCCCACGGGCTCGGGGAAATCGACCACGCTCGCCAGCATGATCGACTATTTGAACGAGCACCGCAGCGCGCACATCGTGACCATCGAGGATCCCATCGAGTACGTGCACGCGCATAAAAAGGGCCTGGTCAACCAGCGCGAGGTAGGGCAGGACACGGAAAGCTTTCCCAAGGCCCTCAAGTACGTTCTGCGCCAGGATCCCGATATCATCCTGATCGGGGAGATGCGGGACCTGGACACGGTTTCGGCGGCGCTGACCATCGCGGAGACCGGGCACCTGGTCTTCGCGACCCTGCACACGACCGATTGCGCGCAGAGCATCAACCGCATCATTGACGTTTTTCCCCAGGAGCAAATCGATCAGGTGCGGGTGCAGCTTTCCTTCGTGCTGCAGGCCGTTTTCGCCCAGCAGCTTCTCGCGCATATTTCAGGCGCCGGCCGGGTGCTGGCTTCCGAGGTCCTGGTCGTGACGGCCGCCATCCGAAACCTCATCCGGGAGCAGAAGGTCGAACAGATCCAGCTGGCCATCCAGACCGGCGGAAAATTCGGGATGCAGACGATGAACCAATCGTTGGCGGAACTCTACCGCAAGCAGCGCATCAGCTTCCAAGAAGCGATGGAGCATTCTCTCGATCCTGAGGATTTGCGGCGCCTGATGCAGCGCTCCATGGCTCCGGCTAAATAGCCCCCAATTATGCCGACTTTCGCCTATAAAGCCAAGGGAAAAGACGGAAGCGTCCGCCAGGGAACGCTCGACGCCGCCGAGCGCCGCATCGCCATAGAGTTGCTGCGCTCGCAAAAGATGGTGGTGCTGGAAATTGGCGAGAAAAAGCCGGGGCTGCTCGATTCCTTAAATGAGCGGCTGAACGCGGGTGGAAAGATTAAGTCCAAGGATTTGACGATGTTCTCCCGCCAGCTCTCCACGCTCATCGGCGCGGGAGTTCCCATCGTGCAGGGCTTGTCCATCTTGGAATCCCAAGCGCAGAATCCGGCCTTCAAGAAGATCATCGCCGCGGTGCGCACCGACATCGAGGGCGGATTGTCCATCACTGACGCGATGAAGAAACATCCCCGGGCTTTTCCCGAACTCTATACTTCCATGGTCAAGGCCGGCGAATTGGGCGGAATTCTGGACACGATTTTGGAGCGCCTGACCTCGTATTTGGAGAATTCGGAGGCATTGAAGGCCAAGGTCAAGTCCGCGATGATGTACCCGGCCGTGGTGCTTTCCATCTGCGCTTTAGTGACGGTTTTTCTTCTAACTTTCGTGGTGCCGACTTTCAAGAATATCTTTTCGGCTTTCGGAGGGACGCTGCCGCTGCCGACCCAGATTCTGCTCAATCTTTCGGCCATCATGAGGAGTTATTGGTACGCGTGGGTCCCCATCCCCATCGCCATCGGCTACGGATTCAAGCGTTTTTACAAAACGCCGCTTGGAAAAAAATGGGTGGACGCCCAAATCTTGAAAGCTCCCCTCTTTGGGACTATTCTCACCAAGGTGGCCATCGCAAAGCTCACGCGCACGCTGGGAACGCTCATCAAATCGGGCGTTCCCATCATGCAGGGCTTGGAGACGGCCGCCGCCACGGCCGGCAACGTGGTCGTCTCGGAGGCGATTTTATCCAGCCGGGAATCCGTGCGCGAGGGCGGCAAACTCACCGACCCGCTCAAGAAGTCGGGGCTTTTTCCCAACATGGTGACCTCCATGATTTCGGTCGGCGAGGAAACTGGAAGCCTGGACGCGATGCTGGGCAAAATCGCCGATTTCTACGACATGGAAGTGGACACCGCGGTGAAGGGATTGACGTCCATGATCGAGCCCATCGTTATCGTCATCATGGGCGTCATCGTTGGCTCCATCGTCATCGCGATGTTTCTGCCCATTTTCGATCTTGGTCAGTTGGCTTCGCAGATGGGCCACTCTAAGCGCTAAGGAGTCCCTTCCCGCGCAGATGGCGGTGGTAGGTAATCGCGAAGCGATGGGCTTCGTCGCGCAGGCGCTGCAGCAGCCGAAGGGCGGGCCGGCGGCGCTCCAAGATGATGGAACGCGCCCGGCCGGGAATAAAAACTTCCTCCAGGCGCTTGGCCAGGGACGCGATGGGGATGTCCAAGCCCAAGCGCTCGAGAGCTTGGCGGGCCGCGCCCAGCTGGCCCTTGCCGCCGTCGATGAGGATGAGATCGGGCGCTTCGTCGGCGGACCTTCTCCTGTAGCGGCGAAAAACGGCCTCGGCCATGGACTTGAAGTCGTCGACGCCCCGGGTTTCGCGGATTTTGAAGCGCCGATAATGGTCCTTGTTCGGCCGGCCTCCCTTGAAGCAGACCATGGAGGCGACGGTGAAGCGCCCTTGAAAATGGGAAATGTCGAAGCATTCCGCGTGATAGGGCGGCCGCGACAAGTTTAGCGCTTCCTTTAAGTCCGTGACGGCCTGCGATTCCAGAATCGGCGCCTCGATGTCCTCGGCGCGCAGGGCTTTTAGGCGCACCCGTTCGCCCATCTGCGCGATGGCCTGAAGGTTGTCGCGTAAAATCGCCGCGCGCTCGTACTCGAGGGACTGCGCCGCCTGCCGCATCTCGGATTGGAGTTTCTCCTGCAGCCCCGCGTAATCGCCTTGAAAAAAAAGCGCGGCGCGTTCCGCGATGGCTTGGTAGCGCTCGGGACTGATTTTTCCCGCGCACGGCGCCGGGCACTGGCCCGTGTGATAGTAGAGGCAAGAATGAATGGTGCGCTGAGGGAGCGGTTTTTTTAGGTTGAAATCCCAGCGGCAGGGCCGCAACGGGAAAAGCCGGCTTCTCCAGAGGTAGCGCAAAAGGCTTTTGATGGAGGCGGCTTTAGGATAGGGACCGAAGTAGGCGCTTTTATCCCTGATTTTCCGGCGACTCATCGTCATGCGGGGGAAATCCTCGCCCAAAGAGATATTGACGTAGGGGTAAGACTTATCGTCCTTCCACATGGAGTTGAAGAAGGGCTGTTTTTCCCGGATAAGCTTGCGCTCCAGGAGCAGGGCTTCCCGCTCCGAGGCGCAGGGAATGTAGTCTATAGCGCGGATGAGCGGCGTCAGGGTCGAGTTCTTCAGGTCGGCCTTGGAGGGATTGAAGTATTGGGAGACGCGTTTGGCCAAGTCGACGGCCTTGCCGATGTAGATGATGTCGCCGGCGGAGTCGCGCATGAGATAGACGCCGCAGGCGTGCGGAAGATGGGAAAGGTCCATGATTTTACCGAGCCTTCTTAAATTATAGGTTTTCGCGTCGGGATGCGGGGAAACGGAGTCGGGCTAGCGCGAAGGCTCGACGACGACGGCCGTGCCGTAGGCAAGAACTTCGGTGATGCCCGCCATGACCTCCGTCGCGTCGTAGCGGACGCCGACGACGGCGTTGGCGCCCAGCTCGCCGGCGTGCTGGAGCATGAGTTCGAAGGCGTCGTTGCGGGCTCGCTCGCACAGTCCGGTGTAGAGGGTAATGTTCCCGCCGAAAATGGACTGAATTCCCGCCGCGAAGTTGCCTATGATGGAGCGCGAGCGCACGATGATTCCGCGCACGATGCCCAGATTCTTGGCGATGCGGTGGCCGTCGAGGGTAAAGGCGGTGGTGGTCAGGGCGTGTTCGATGCGTAGGTTCGGCATGAGGCGATTATAGCGGAAAAGCCGACGCGGGGCAACGCGCTTGTTCGGCGGGGCAGGGAAAAGATAAAATCGGCTCATGGCCGAGACTGAGATCAGGAAAGAGGCGCCTGTCGCCACGGATTTGCGCGAGCGTGGTCGCGCCGCGGACGGTTCCGTGCAGTTCTCCGAGCGCCGGCTCTTCATGAGCTTTTCGGCTTTCGGCGGCGCGCGCGACTATTCACCGCTTATAAAGGCGCTCGAGGCAGCCAAGATTCCGGCCGCGCTCTACGCCGACCTGCACGATCCGCGTGGGGCAGGGCTTTTGACCATGAGCGAAGATCCATCATTTTTTGTGGACGAATTGCGCAAATTCTTCAATGCCGGGCCTTTCGCCGATTTGGAATTGAAGCCCTCATACGCCATGGCCGGCCGCACCTACGCCTTGGGGCATGAGCCCAACCTGGACGACTGGCTCGTCGACCGCCCGCGTCGCGCGGTGCTGGACCCCGAGTGGCCCTGGGCGGTGTGGTATCCTCTGCGGCGCACGGGCGCTTTCGCGGCCCTGCCGGCCGAGGAACAGACCAAGATTCTACGCGAGCATGGCGCCATCGGGCATGCCTTCGGCAGCGCCGGGCTCGGCAGGGACATCCGTCTTGACTGCCACGGCCTGGACCCGGCCGACAACGATTTCGTCATCGGCCTTCTGGGCCGCGCGCTGCATCCCCTGTCCGCCTTGGTCGCCGCGATGCGCAAGACCAAGCAGACCTCGGGCTACATTGAGCATATGGGGCCGTTTTTCGTTGGCAAGGCCGTGTGGCAATCCAAGGAGAAAACATCATGAGCGAGAACCGCACTTTCAAGGTGTCCATGTCGGAGCGCTGCTTCCGCTTTAAGCCGGACGCTCTTGGAAACCACGCGCCGCCCAAGCCGGGCGTCTATGAGTTCGTGACCTTCCACCCGGACGGCAAGCCGGAAGTGCTCTTCGTGGGCGCGGCGCTGGGGTCCGAGACTGTCCAAGATGCCTTGGCCGGGCACATGGCGGGCAAGGCCAAGCCAGGCGCGGACGAACTCTTCGCCGCGGCCAAGGATGTTTATTTTGACTACGTGGCCAACGCGGATATTTCTTCGATCGAAGATCTGAAGGACATCGCCGCGGCCTTGGTGCAGAAGCACAAACCCAAGTTCAACCTCGGCGGTCCCGCCTTCACCGGCCGCTACGCCGCGGTCGAGGTTGAGGAAGTCGACTAGCGAGCGGCCGTGAGCCTCTCGTCTGTCCCGTTCTTAAACGCCTGCCTGAACGCCTCGGCAGGCATCCTGCTGATCGCGGGCTATCTCTTCGTGCGGAGCGGCCGGTTTTTCGCCCACCGCGTGTGCATGCTCGCGGCGCTGGGCTGTTCGGCGCTTTTTTTAACGGGATACCTCTACTACCACTTTCGCGCTGGCGTGGTCTATTACCACGGCGCTTGGCGCGCGCTCTACTTTTCGATTCTGGGCACGCACACTGTGCTGGCGGTCATCATCGCGCCCCTGGCGATTTACACGGCGTCTTTGGCCTTGCGCGGGCGATTCGAGCTGCACAAGAAGTGGGCCAAACGCGCGCTTCCCATTTGGCTCTATGTGTCCGTGACCGGTGTTGTGATTTACGCGCTGCTCTTCGGATCCTAGCGCGCAGTCCGCGGGCTAGACGCTAAAGGAAGTCCCGCAGGAGCAGGTGCTCTTGGCGTGCGGGTTCTGGATGCGAAAGCCGGCTTCCATCAAGGACTCGAAGTAGTCCACCTGCGAGCCGCCGATGAAGAAGTCCGAGCGCGGGTCCACTACGGCCTTGGCGCCGAAGCCCTCGAAGACGATGTCCTCGGACGCGACCTGGTCCGCGATGTCGAACTGGTAGCTCAAGCCCGAGCAGCCGCCGGTGCCGACCTTGACGCGCAGGCAGGGCGCGGCGCCTTTCTTGGCGGCCAAGTCCTTAATGCGCGCCGCGGCTTTCTCGGTCAGCGTGATCATGAGTCTAGAACTGCTTGGATTTGCCGCAGCCGCACGAGCCCTTCTCAAGGGGATTCTTGATGCGGAAGCCCGAGCTCATTGCGTCGTCGGAATAATCGACCACGGCCTGATCAAGCAGGGAAACGCTGGCAGGATCCATCACCACATCGAAGCCCTTCTGAGGCAACACCACGTCCTCGGGCTTCTTGTCGTCAAAGCTCAGCGAATACTCGTAGCCGGCGCAGCCCGAGGGCTTCAAGCCCACGCGCAGGCTCTTGCCGCGGAAATTCTCCTCCGCGGACAGGAATGATTGGACTTTCTCGACGGCTTTTTCGGTCAGCGTAAACATGGGCAATCTCCTGGGGCGAATAGCCTAGTATACCCCCGTCGAAGGGGTGCGGTCAAGGCGCGTCTGCCGTTATGAAACCGTAACATCGGACGCTTAAAATAAAGCGCTTGCCATGAGCGAGGAAAACTTCAAGCTCGAATCGGTCAACGACGTCGAGACCGCGCGCTTGGCTTTGCGCTGGGCGCTCGAGCGTCTGCGCAAGGCCTCAGAGGATTTGGCCGCGACCAAGGACGAGCGGGACAAGGCCGCCGCCGAGGCCGCGCGCCTTGCCGAGGAGGCCGCCCGCAAAGACGCGGCCATGGCGCGTTGGAAGGAGACCATCCGGCTTTGGGAGTCCTCCATCAAGGACCATAAGGCCATGGAGGAGTCCCTGCGCGAGGACCTGCGCAAGGAAATCCTGCAGGAGAAGACGATTGCCGAGAAAGAGGCCCGGCGCCAGGCCGAAATGCAGATCACGGCCCTCCAGCGCGAACTCTCCGATCGTGAAGCTCAAATCGGGGCCTTGAAGAGGACCGCCATCGACGCGGCCCGCGACGCCAAAATCCACGCCGAGCGCGAGATAGAGGTCCTGCTTGAGCGCCAGAACCGCGCGCTCGAAGACGAGAAACGCGCGTTCTTGGACCGTTTGCGCGCGCAGGAGGACGAGATGCTGCGCCGCGGGCGCCAAGCCGCCGCCGCCGAGCAAAAGGCGCTCGAGGACCGCCGCGCCGCCTTGGAGTCCGACTTCGCGGCCCGGCGCGCGGCCATTGAGGAGGACTTTCGCCGCCGCGTGGCCGAGGAGTCGGCCCAGTTGGATGACCGCGTGCGCGCCGAGCGGCAAAAAGACGCCCAAATTTTTAAGGACAAGGAAGCCGCCCTGGAGTCCCAGGCGCGCGAGCAGACCGAGCGCCTCTCCGAGCGCTATGCCGCCCTTGAGAAAGAGTGCCGCGCGCGCTTCGAGACCATGGAACGCGACGTGCTCGTCGAGAAGGACAAGCGCCTTTCTGAGGAACGCCAGATTCTTCAGCGCGCCTTCGCGGACAAAGAAAAGGATTTGGAGCGCGCGATGGCGTCCTCCACGGCGACGGCTCTGGAGCGCGAGAAGGCGCTTTGGACCGAGCACCAAGAGAGAATCGCGCGCTCCTTGGCCGATGCGCGCGAGCAGATGCTTGCTGAGCGCCGGCAGTTCGAGCAGGATTTGGAGGCCAAGCGCAAGGAGTTGGAAGCCCAGGCGGCCGCGTCTCTGGCCGAGAGGGAACGCGCGCTCGCGCAGGCCCACGAGGAGCGCTTGGCCCAGGCTCGCGCGCAGTTTTCCGCGCAGGTGGAAGTCGAGAAAAAGAGCGCGGCGTCCGCTTCCGAGCGCCGCGAGGCGCGTCTGCGAGAGGAACTCTCGGAACAGCAGGCCCGCTGGCTGGCCGAAAAAGAGCGCGCGCAGGAGGAGTTGCGCCGGGAACTGGCCGAGAAAAGCCTGCGGGAGTCGGCCGAGATGGAGGCGCGACTGCGGGAGCGTCAAAAGGCCTTGGAGGAGGACGCCCGGCGCAAGCTCGCTCAGGACATGGAGTCTTTGCGCGCGCGCTTTGGCCATCACGAACGCGAACTCGAAGGCCGCATGCGCGCCTGGCAGATGCAGACGGAGGAACAGATTCGCCGCGAAAAGGCCGAGTGGCTCTCCTCCGCGGAGAAAGATTTACAGGCGCGCCGGGCGGAATTAGAGCGCCTGCGCGCGGAGAACGAGGCCCGCGTGCAGGAGACCGCGCAGAAGCTCGAGGCTGCCCGGGCGCAAAAGGAAAAAATCGCGCGTGATGAGCTCTCCCTCCGCGAGGCGAGGCTGGAGGAAGAGCTTGGCCGCCGCGAGGACGCGGCGCGCGCCCGCTACGAGGATCTATTGGCCAAGGAAAAGGCGGCCATGGAAAAGCGCCTGGCCGAGCGCGAGGAGGCCCTCCGGCAGCGGCTCGAAGCCGACCGGGCGGCCTCCGAGCGCGACCAGGCCAGACGCATGCAGGATTTTTCGCGCGGCTTGGAGTCCAAGAGCGCGCAGAAGGAGCAGGAGTTGCGCGGCTTGGTGGACGGGAGGCTCGGCGAGCTCTCGCGGACCGAGGCCCAGTTGCGGGAATCCTGGGCCGCCAAGGAAGCCCAGATGCAAAAAGCCTTCGCGGAACGTGAATCGCGTTGGCTCGCTTCCCAGAACGAGGTGCTGGCCCGCGAGCGCGCGCTTTTGGAGCAGGAATGGGCACGCGAGACCGGCCAGCGCCGCGCGCGTTTTGAAGAACAGCTTCAGGAGCGGCAAAAGGCGCTGGAGTTGAAGGCCGCCGAGCTTGAGCGCCGCATGCAGGAACAGTGGAACCAACGGGAGGATGTTTGGAACCGGACCAAACGTGAGGCCCTAGACCGGGAAATCGCGTCCTTGCGCGCGGATTTTGCGGTCAAGGAAAAGACTTTGGAGGAGCGCGCGGTCGAGCGGGAAAAAGTGCTGCTTTCTCAGAAACGAGAATTGGAGGCGACGTTCGAGGCCAAGGCGCGCTCTGCGGCCGCGGAACTCGAGCACGAGAGGGATGCCTTGCGCGAGCATCACGAAAAGCGCTTGCGGGAAGTGGAAGCCGAAAAGCAAAAGGCCGGGACGTGGCTCATGCAGAAGGAGCAGGAGTTGAGCGACAATTTTCAGAAAGTCGAGCAGACCTTGCGCAATGAGCTTCATGCCGCGCGCCTGGCGCAAGCCGCGGAATACGATGAAAAGGTCCGCCGCCTGGCCGAGGAGCGCTTGGTTTTGCAGAAGGAGCACGAGCAGAAGCTGCGCGATTTGGAGGCCAGGTATCAGCGGAGCGCCGGGCAAAAAGGCGCCTCTTAGGCCTAAAATGCTAGACTGAACGCCCAGATGGGTCACATAGGCCTCGGAGCCGCTTTCATCGCCGGAGTCGCGTCGTTCCTCTCTCCCTGCGTTTTGCCTCTCATCCCAGGATATCTTTCGCTCA
The DNA here is from genome assembly GCA_035534315.1 of Elusimicrobiota bacterium. Classification (GTDB taxonomy): domain Bacteria; phylum Elusimicrobiota; class Elusimicrobia; order UBA1565; family UBA9628; genus JAGWJU01. The sequence continues at coordinate 24,072 of DATLSD010000018.1, read as the reverse complement.
TGTCCGGCCTTTCCTTGGAGGACTTGGCGAAGGATTCAAGCCGCGGCCAAGTCGCGGCTAAAGCGGGCCTGGGTTCGCTCTTCTTCGTCCTGGGCTTTTCCTTGGTTTTTACTTTGCTGGGCGCTTCCGCTTCCAGCGTTGGAAGCTTTCTGGTTTCGTCTCTTCCCGCGTTGGACAAGGTCGCCGGTGTCCTCATCATGCTCTTCGGGCTTCATATCATGGGCGTCCTGCCCATCAAATGGCTCTACTATGAACGGCGCTTTTCCTCGCGCGGAATTTCGCCGGGCTATGCGGGCTCTTTCCTGATGGGCCTGGCCTTTGCGTTCGGGTGGACGCCCTGCATCGGGCCGATTCTGGGCGCGATTCTGGCTTTGGCCGCGACCCAAAAAACCGCGGCGCAGGGAATGGCTTTGCTGTGCGTCTATTCCTTGGGTCTGGGCGTGCCTTTCATCGCCTCGGCTTTCGGGATGAATATCTTCCTGCAGTTTTTCGCCCGCTACAAGCGCTACATCCGCTGGGGCGAAGTCTTGGCCGGGGCCTTCCTGGTGTTCATGGGCGCCCTGGTCTTTTCCCGGCATCTGGGGCTCATCAGCCGGTATCTGCCGCAGTCGTTTTTCCGCTTCGCGCTATGAGCCTGCACGAAGGGCGCTCTTCCGCGGGAAAGAAATTATTCGCGGTGCTGGCCCTGGCGAGCTTGGGTGCTTTGCTCTATTTTTTGGTTCCGGCAAGTTCGTTTCGCGAGCAGGGCGAGCAGCCCATTGAAGCCCCGAACTTTACTTTGACGGACATCAGCGGCCGCCAGGTGTCTCTCTCTCAATACCGCGGCCATGTGGTGTTTATTGATTTCTGGGCGACATGGTGCGGCCCGTGCCAGGAGGAGATTCCAGATCTCATCACGCTTTATAACCGCTTCAAGGGCCAAGGCTTCGTCATCCTTGGCATCGCCATGGACTCTCTGGGGGCGCGCGCGGTCGTGCCGTTTGTGAAACAGGCCCATATCCCCTATCCTATACTGCTTTCCAACGGCGGCGAGCCGCCGGCCGGCTATCCCGTCCCCGGTTTTCCCACGGGCTTTTTAATCGACGCCAAGGGCCGCATGCTGGCGCGTTATTTGGGTCCGCAATCTGCCGATGACTTGTCCCAAGATGTTGAAGCGGCGCTTAAGGATTAAAGAGCTCGCCCTGGCCGGCGCGGCAGTGGCCGCGTTCGTCCTTCAGGCCCGGGCTTACGACGTCTTTCCCGCGTCGCGTGTTTTTCAGCCTCTTCTGGCCGATCCAAGGGAGATACACTTGGGCGCGTCATATTACCGACTGCGGGGCCATAACGACGCCGATGTGGCCTTGGGGCATAGCTGGGGCATGACGCGCTGGAAAAGCGCCGCCGGTTCCTGGGTCTGGCAGTGGGATATCGAGGGCATGGCCTACTCGCGGTTTCAGGTCAGCGGGGGCGTCAATAAATTCGAGACCGTGGATTTTTTTGCCAATCTTCCTTTGGAGGTCAAGCACGGCACGCTGTCGGGGAAATTTTACCTCTACCATGAAAGCTCCCACCTAGGGGACGATTACATCCGGGACACGGGGAACACCGGATTTCGCTACAGCGTGGAAGGCGTGCGCGGGATCATTTCAGACGATGTCTGCCCGCATCTGCGCGTCTACGGCGGCGGCGGCTACCTTTTCCATTCGATTCCCACGCCCCAGCGGGGGACGCTGCAGGGAGGTTTTGAACTGACCGGCCCTGACTTCCAGTGGCATTGGTTTTACTCGGTGCGGCCCTATTTGGCCGAAGACGTGCAATCCCACGCCAACGTGCAGTGGAACGTCAACTCCAATAGCGTGCTGGGGCTTAGGTTCGGTTTTCCTGACACAACTCGGGCCATGCGCGCCTTCATCGGCTATTTCGTCGGGCACTCGCCGTACGGCCAGTTCTATTCCCTGCCCGAGCACTACGCTTACGTTGGGCTTGGCTTCGATCTCTAGGCTTTTTGCGTTCAAGGCATGAAGGGCCTGCCGCGAATCTGCTAAAATTTATTTTATGAGTCCTTCGACGGAAGCGGCCCTGCCCGACACGCCGGTCATGCGCCAATACCGTGAGCTTAAGGACCAGCATCCCGAAAGCGTCTTGTTTTTTCGCTTAGGCGACTTCTATGAGATGTTCGGGGACGACGCGCGCCTGGCCGCGCCCATCCTGGGGCTGGTTCTGACCTCGCGCCAAGGCGTGCCCATGTGCGGCGTGCCTTGGCATAATAAGGGACACTACATCGCCAAGCTTCTGCGCGCCGGCCGCAAGGTGGCAGTGGCCGAGCAGATAGAGGGCGGCGACGCGGCCAAGAAGATTTTCAAGCGGGAGGTTATCCGGGTCGTCACTCCCGGGACCGTCATCGAAGACGACTTGCTGGAGCCTTCTTCCGCGAATTTCCTGGCGGCCATCGAGCGGGACTTGGTGGGCTGGGGATTGGCCTGCCTCGACGTATCCACGGGAGAATTCTGGGCGGCGCAGGCATTGAACGACCGCGGCGAGCGCCGGCTTTCGGAGCTTTTGGCCCGCGCCAGGCCCAGCGAAATCCTAGTTGGTTCAGGAACACGGCATGAATCGGCGTCCGATGATCAGCGGCTGGCGCCGGCTTCTGCAACCATTTACGATGCGCCTTTGGAAAAAGATGAGCCGGAATGGACTCAAGAATCCGTATGGGCCAATCATCCGCTGGCCCGCCGGGCGGCGCTCAAGTGCCGCGCCTACGTCAGAGAGGCCCGCCTGCATCTGCGCGAGTTGCCGGCGCCGTCCTACCGCGAGGCCGCCGAGGAGATGGCGTTGGACGAAACGGCCATACGGACCTTGGAACTCGTCGAATCCTCGTCCGGAGAGCGCGCGCCGAGCCTTTGGACCCTGCTCGACCGAGCCAGCACGGCCATGGGCAGCCGGAAAATCAAAGAGTGGATTTTGAGGCCGAGCCTCGAGCTTCCGGAAATCGAGTTTCGGCAGCAGGCGGTGGAGGAACTTTCCGAAAGTCACCAAGCGCGGGTGCAAATCGCGGCGATTTTGCGCGAGATTTCAGATTTGCCGCGTCTCATCAACCGTCTGGGCACGCGCGAAGCCGGGCCTCGGGACTTGGCGGGCCTGAGGGATTCCCTGGACCGCTTTCCCGAAGTGGACGGTTGGCTCCGCGGTATGGGGGAGCACTCGGCTTTTTCAAGTCTGCTGGCGCGGTGGGAAGAGCCCGCCAGGAATCTGGAGCGTTGCGCGCAAATGCTGGATCGCGAGTTGGCCGAAGAGCCGCCGGTCAAGCTTTCGGACGGCGGGCTCATCAAGCCCGGCGTTCATGCCGAGCTTGACGAACTGCGCGCCTTAAAATCCGACGGCAATCGCTTTCTTGAGGAACTCGAGGCCAAGGAGCGCGAGGAGACCGGCATCGCCTCTCTCAGAGCCGGCTATAATTCGATTTTCGGCTACTACTTCGAGGTGACCAAGACCCATCAAGCCAAGGTCCCGCCGCGCTACGTCCGCAAGCAGACGCTGACCAACGCGGAGCGCTACATCACGCCCGACTTGAAGGAGCTGGAAAATAAGATTTTGGGCGCGGAGGAAAAAATCATCCGCCTGGAAGCAAGGCTGTTCGAGGATTTGCGCGAGAGGGCGTCCGCCCATCACGAGTCCGTCCTGGCCGCCGCCGCCGTGATTTCGGAGATGGACGCCTTGGCGGCTTTAGCCGAAGCCGCCTGCCTCCATGGGTTCGTCAAGCCCACGGTCGATTTGTCTCACGATTTTGAAATAGAAGACGGCCGTCATCCGGTCTTGGCCGCGCTTCTTCCCGCCGGGGAATTTGTCCCTAATTCCATTAATCTCAACGGACGGGAGCCGCAGATCGCCATTCTGACCGGACCGAACATGGCCGGGAAATCCACATATCTCCGGCAAAACGCGCTTATCGCGCTTATGGCGCAGATGGGATCTTTTGTCCCCGCCAAGTCCGCCAAAATCGGCATGGTCGACCGCATCCTGACCCGCATCGGCGCCCAAGACGCCATCGCCAAGGGAGATTCCACCTTCATGGTCGAGATGAAGGAAACGGCGCACATCTTGAAAAGCGCCACCACACGGAGCCTTCTTATCTTAGACGAGGTCGGCCGCGGGACTTCCACGTTCGACGGAATATCAATAGCATGGGCAGTTCTGGAGCATTTAAACAGTGCCTACCGCTCCGAGGGTGTCGAAGAAGCGCGTGGCCCAAGGGTTCTTTTCGCCACGCATTATTTCGAGTTGACCGAACTGGCCAGGCTTTTGGAAGGGGTGGCGAACTTCAACGTCGAGGTCAAAGAGTGGACTAACTCCAAGGGGCAGGCCGAAGTCGTGTTCCTGCATAAAATCTCTTCTGGGCCGGCGGATCGCTCCTACGGCATCCACGTCGCCGCCCTGGCGGGGCTTCCGCCCCAAGTCGTGGCTCGCGCCCATGAAATCTTGGAGCGGCTCGAAGCCGAATCGGCTTCCGGAAAAATTTCAGGCTCGGACGAGGCGCCGGCGCAGGCCGAGTTGCCGCTGTTCGGAGGCAATTCCGTCCTTGAAGCGCTGCGCTTCCTCGACCCGGAGCGGATGACGCCCCTGGAAGCCTTGTCCGCTCTTCAAGAGCTTAAAAAGCGCCTGTCTTAGGCCGATGTCCAAAATTTCACTTCTGTCTCCCGAGGTCTTTAGCCGCATCGCCGCGGGCGAAGTCGTCGAGAATCCCGCCGCGGTCTTGAAGGAACTCGTCGAAAACGCGCTGGATGCGGGCGCCGCAGCAATTAACGTCGAGATTGCGGGCGGCGGCAAGGGACTTATCCGCGTCAACGACGACGGGTGCGGCATGGAGCCGGAAGACATGGCGCTCTGCCTCAAGCGCCATGCCACGAGCAAAATCTCCGCCTTCGGCGACTTGGAGAGCTTGGCGACCTACGGTTTTCGCGGCGAGGCTCTCTATGCGGCCGCGAGCGTATCACGGCTTTCAATCACGAGCCGGACGGCGCGCGGCCAAGGCTGGCGGCTGGAGACCAGGGCCGGTGACATCGCGTTCTCCGGCCCTGCTTCATCGGCGCAAGGCACGATCGTCGAGGTCCGCGATTTATTCTACAACACCCCGGCGCGCTTGAAATTTCTCAAGTCCGACGAGACCGAGCGCGCGCGAATGACGGCTGTCGTGGAGGAAGCGGCCTTGGCGAATCCCTCCGTCCATTTTACCTTCAAGTCCGAAGGCCGGGAGAGGCTTAATTTCCCCGCCTTAAGGGGATCGGGGGCGGCGCAAGAGAGGCTTTCGGCCGTTTTGGGCGATGAGCTGGCGCGGAACCTCGTTTCCGTCGCGGCGGACCGGCCGGAAATGCAGGCGCTTTTATTCGTGTCTCCTCCCGAGCATCTGGCGTCCTCGCGAAAGTTTCAATGGTGGTTCGTCAATCGCCGGCCTGTTGAATCGCGCCTTTTGCAGCAGGCGCTCTATCACGCCTTCCGGGAATCTCGCGGCGCGCGCCATCCTGTTCTGGCCGCCTTCTTGGAGATGCCCGCCGCTGCTTTCGACGTGAACGTTCATCCGGCCAAGAGGGAAATCCGGTTTAAGTCGGATAGGGATATTTTTGATCTTGTTTCCGGGCTTGCGGCCAAGGCTGCAGCCCGGCAAAGCGCCCCGCCGTTGCTTAATTTTCCGCATCGCGGCGCGAATGCTGGTTCAGCGGCCGTTTCGGAAGCAGAGGCGCCTTATCACGCGGGGGGCGTGGCGCCGAATCTGTCCACGAGTGAGGCGTTCTTGGATTTGCGGGCTGAACATCCGGCGAACTCGTTTGTTCCCAGAGAAGGTCTGCCGCGGTGGTTTCATCCGCCCTACCGGTACCTGGGACAAATCGAGAAAAGTTACCTGGTCTTCGAATCCGACGGCGGCATCAGCGTGATGGACCAGCACGCCGCGCAGGAACGGATTTTGTTCGAGAAATACGCCGCCGAGGTCGCCGACGGCAAGGTCCGCGTCCAGAGGCTGATGCTGCCGATGTCCCTGGAACTGCCCGCCTCGCGGATCGCGGAAGTACTGAGCCGCCGCGAGCGCCTGCATGAAATTGGGTTCGAGATGGAGCCTTTCGGCAAGACCATGCTCAACGTCGTGGCGGTTCCGGCCTTGTTCGAGAAAGCCGCGGACTTGAAGGACATGATCGGCCGGCTGCTTGATTTCCACGGCGATCCGCGCGTCGCGGCCCGGGAGTCGCGCCATGAGGCGGTGGCCATGATCGCCTGCAAGGCCGCGGTCAAGGCGCATGACGCTCTTTCCGAGAAAGAAGCCATGCGACTTTTGGAGGACTTGAAGGATTGCCGGGAGCCGGCCTGCCCGCACGGCCGGCCCGCGCTTTTGGCGCTTGACCGCCAGGAATTAGCCAGACGCTTTTCCCGTCCCGGCGCCCCGCCGATTTAGGCCCGCTCTCCTTCCTCGAAATAGCATCCGTAGACGCAATACGTCTGCCCTTGCGCCGCCATCGGGTGCAGGTTATACTACCGCCGGGTTTTCGGCTTATGCTCCGCAAAACGATTTTCCTCGCCTTGTGTGCGGTCATGGCCGTTCCTGTGGCGGCGTCTGCTCAAGGGCCCGTTTTGTCCCTGCCTTCAGGTGTTTCCGGCGATTCGGCCACGCCCGATTCGGGCAAGCTAGTCTTCACATATCCCTGCGCGTTCGTTTACGCGGATGGTAAACCATATGGTGCAAAGGTTGCGCGCCACGTTTGCGACTACATGCACGCCTCGCTGCAGGATGCGGCGCGGACCTTTAATTCCCTTCCGACTCTGGCCGCTCAGAAAGAAATGCTGAAATCGGTGACGCGCGTGGCTGACGCGGACTACGTCCGGTATCTAAAAGGTAAAACGGTCCTGCTTGAGGAGACGGATCCAGAACTGGTCTCCAGCCGCCTCCCGCCATTGAAGGCGCTGCTCCAAATAGAGGATTTGCGGCGGCTGGTCGAGTCCCAGGGCGAGCAGATCGCGCGGCCGTTCTTGTGGCCGAGGCCGCCGGAATATCTGCAGAAATCGTATCTTGATGTTTCCGCGGGTAAGTTTCAGGACAGCTGGAACCCATACGTTGGTGTATTCCTCAAGCGGGACGCGAGCTTGGTCGCGAAATCTCAAGAATTTGAATCGCGGATGATTCGGAGCACGGACGCCAAGGCGGAAGGCCGGGTCCGCGCTAGCCTCTTAGCACGGGCCGTCAAGGCGGGAGCCAGCCCTAAGGCCGCTGCCGCCGCCTTAGCCCGGCTCTTTGACGGTGGAGGCGGATCAGTCAAGGACTCCGGCGCGGACCCGGCTTCTTTTGCTTTAGGCGCGGCTGCTCCGTCCGGCTTGAGGAAATGGACGGCGCCAGCCGCAGGCCGCCTGGGGCTGCCGTCCGCCCTTCCGCCACCCATCCCTGAGCGCGGCGCGGCGCTCGCCAAGCGCGGCTATTTCGCGCGCGGCAGCGAGGCGGGCTTGAAGCGCATCGACGATGACGCCAAGATTGCCGTTTGGCACGCGCTGGGTTGGAGCCAAACCTTGGGTGATCCGACCGCGGCGGTGCCCTACATCATCGTGCAAAAAGGTCCCACCTGCGCCATCGGCGCGCAATACGAGGCCATGCGCGTACGGCGCCTGGACGTCGGTATCCAGGCGTTGGTTCAAGAAGCTGTGGACAAGGGCTATTACGCCGAGTACGGCCTCGCCTCAGGTTTTCGCGCCGGCGGAACGTTCAATGATGATGCCAACGCTCTTCTGCGCGATCACGGCATATCCAGCCGGTTGATGCTCAAGGCGACGCCTTTGAAGCTTGAGGAGTCCATCGCTGGAGGAGGGGGGGCCATCGTCACCGTGCGCGAAAGAGAATTTTGGAACGAACCTTCCCTGCCTGAGAGCGCGGCCCATGCCGTCTATGTTTCCGGCGCGGAGATAAATCCTCACGGCCACGTTCTCGGCTACTATGTCAATGATACAGGCACGGGAGAAGCCATGCGCTTTGTTTCCGCGTCTGACTTCAAAAAGGCGTGGACCGGCGTGATGGTCAGCTTCGTGCCCTCCAGCTCCGGCGTTCCGGAAGGTGGCGCGCGGTGAAGCGTTTTCTTCGGCTGGGCGCGTTTTTAATAGTGGCGGCATTTTTAGGGGCTTGCGGAAAAACGGATTGGTTGGCGCGCCTCCATTCGGAGCCGATGTATCAGCGCGCGAATCAACTGCGTGCCAGTTCCGGCTGCACGACGCTGGTGCCGGCGGAGTTTGGGCAGATGTTGCCTGTTCCCATGAAACGCGGCAGTGGCTTTGCCGTGCTGTTTTACCCATTGGAGTCGTCACCTGGCCATGTCGAAGCGTTAACTCCCATCGTGAAGGGTCTCTTCGGAGCGGGGCGAGAGGCTGATTCCTGCGCCAAGATTGCCGGAGTCAAGCTACGGGCGCTGGGGCCTCCCGTGCCGCTCAATCTTTCGAATGCCGATTACTATCGCCAGCAAGAGCGCGTCTTCTCCTCCTTAAACCTCGTCGCTGATGCTTATTGGCAGGGCGGCAAACCGAATCCGGCGGAGAAAAAGCAGGTTAATGAGTTCGCACAGGCTTTCTCAGCGGTGGCTGAGCCGCCGCTCCTGCCGTATTATTACCGGTTAAACCCTGATTTTTGGGAATGGATTGAGAAGCAGGCCGGCTATTCGATTCCAAAGACCTGAGCTAGGGCATTCCCCATAGAGGGTGCCATTGCGGAATCAGGCGCACGTCCTTCAAGAGAACTCGCGCTTGGCGTAGAAATCCGAGCGTAAGGCGGCTAGGCGCCGGCTTGGTTCCTTCCCGAGCGGTGGCCGGCTGGAGCACGAGCGGAATCCCCGGCGAGGCCTCCTGCAAAAGCCGGATGACCTGCCTCCATTCCGCAGGCGTCGATTCGGACGTCAGGACGACCTTGACGAAGGTCTTTTCCGGGGCGATCTTAAGGAACTCCAAGTGCCGGCTCCAGAGCTCTTCTTGCGTCGCCGAGGGAAGCTTCACGTCCATGGCCACAACGTCGCAAAGATGCGCGATTTTCTCCAGGGCGTGGGGCAGGGTGCCGTTGGTCTCCAAATAGTTTTTAAGGCCGGCGCTTTTGGCCCACGGCATGAGCTCGCCCAGCGCCGCGCGATGGATGAGCGGCTCGCCGCCGGTCCAGGAGACGAACGTATGAGCCCGCTCGGAGTTCAGCCGGGAAACAGCGGCCTTGATTTTGTCCAGGCTCCAGGCTTCCCCTGCGCCCATGGGGATGGTGTCCGGCTCGTCGCAGTAGCTGCAATGCAGGTTGCATCCACCGAAGCGGACGAAAACATGGCGCTGTCCCAGGCAGAGTCCTTCCCCTTGCAGCGATGAGAAAACTTCAACGATACGGGGCTTCATGCGGCTGGATCGGCGAATCCCGCTTCGGTAAATCCCTTGGCGCGGAGCTTGCATGAATCGCAAACGCCGCAGGGCTTTTTTAGCCCCGCGTAGCAGGACCAAGTGAGGTGGAGCGGCACCCGGAGTTTCCGCGCCAAGCGCGCGATGCCGGCTTTATCCAATTTGAGGAGAGGCGCCAGGATTTTGACGGGCTTTCCCGAGCTCCCGCGCCGCGTGCCCTGCCGGAAAACGGAGCGGAATGCTCGGTAAAACGCCGGGCGGCAGTCCGGGTAACCGCTGAAATCGATGGCGTTGGCGCCGATGACGACGGCTTGGGCGCCCCAGGCGTCCGCGAGAGAAATTGCCAAGGCCAGGAAAATCGTGTTTCTTCCCGGAACGTAGGTCGACGGTATTTTCCCATGGCCGATGCGGGAGAGGGTTGTTTGGGGCAATCGTTTTGAGCGGTTGACAAGAGACGATGTCCCGAGCCAGGGAAGGTTCAGGCGCACCGCATGAAGAGGCGTCCGTGCGGCCTTGGCGACGCGTCTGGCGGAGTCGAGTTCCTTATCGTGGCGTTGGCCGTAGGCAGCCGAAAGTGCGACGCAGCAGTATCCGCGGCTCTTGGCCCAGAAGAGGCAGGTCGAGGAGTCCAGTCCTCCGGAGAGCAGTACGACCGCCAGAGGCTTGCGCGCGGGCACGTCAGGAGGACCGCCGGACGCCCGTATGGCGGCGGCACCAGTCGCTCAAGTCGTCCAGGTCCTTTGGGACGGCTTCGTAGCGCGCAAGCTGGGCTCGGAACACCTCGGCCGCGGCGCGCGTGTCGGCCTCCGCGCGGTGGGCCCCGTCAAGCGTCTTGCCGCAGTAGAAACGATAGGCGGCTTCCAGGTTGCGCGGTTCCATTCGGTGGTAGATTGTCAGCGCGTCGACCACGCGTCGTCCGTCAGTGGAGAAGAAAAATCCTGAGCGGGAGAATTCCGAAGCGAGCAGAGGAACGTCGAATTTTATGATGCCGAAGCCTCCCAGATCGCAATTGTCCAGGAATAAGAAGGCGCGTTCGGCGATCTGGGAAAATGAAGGGCTCTGCGCCACCATTTCGTCGGTGATGTGGTGGACGGCCATGGATTCCTTAGGCATGGGCCGCTGGGGATTGATCAGCGAGCCAAAGAAATCCTCCCGGCCGTCCGGGAAGCGCTTCAAGAACGCGATCTCCACGATGCGGTCTTGGTAAGGGGAGATTCCCGTGGCTTCAAGATCCAGGAAAACCATGGGGCGTTCGATAAGCATTTCAGGTCACCTTTTGGCGGGTGCAGCGGGGGCGGGCGGCGGCGATGTAATGGGCGGCGGCACGCATTGGAAAATAATGTGGTGGTATTTCGCCAGATCGTAATGCTGGATTCCGAATTCGGTGTCCGTTTCCAAATTCCCGCCGTTATAAGGCACCACAGCGTCGGTGTGTATAAATTCATCGATAATTTTTAGGCCCATGCCTTTACAGACTTTTCGCATGCGGAAGAAGGCGGTTTTGCGCCGCGCCGCGACGACGGGACTCCACCCTTCCGCGGAATAGCGGATTTCGCCGCCGCCGGGAACGATGTAGCCGACTTGGGCGACGGGTCCCTTGCGCGGGGCGGTTTCCTGGACCATTTCCGTCACGCAGCCGCACAAGACTAAGGGAAAAATGAGGGAAAGCAGAGTCCGTTTCGGCGGCATGGCGAACCCGATTATATCTATTTGCGCGGCCGAAGCTCTGCGCGGCTCTGCTCCGGGTCCGCCGCGACGCGGCCCGACAAGCGCTCGCTGCAGCGCTTGCCGTCAAGGATGGTCTCTTCCATGAAGGAATACTTCCAAGCCCCGTAGCGTCCGATGGACTCGATGCCGGATTTTCGAAGATGATCGAAAATACTTCGGACGGCCGGTTCGCGGTTGAAATCGTAAACGACGTAGGCGCAGGGGATGGGCGTCCAAAGCCTGACGGGGAGCCTGTCAGATTTTTTTAGTAAACCGCAGGAGACAAGGCTGTTCAGGATTGAGGGTTCCAAGTTCTGGGGCCTGATTTTTTCGGCGGCCTTGGCGGAAATTTCGATGTAAAGAGAGCTCATGTTTCGAGGGGCGGCCGCGTCGGAGAAATTGCTGTAGAACCCGACGCGGTAAAACGGAAATCGTTTTTCAGGGAAATAAATCCAATGCTTATCCGAGACGCGGGGGCGGGCGACCCCCAAGTTGAGGCAATAAACCGAGTTGCAGTGAAGCTTGGCCGCGGCGTCGCGCACGCTCCGGGGCCATGGTCCGGCCAAGCCGATGAAGTCCTTGAGGGGCAAAGTGTTGACCAATCGCTCATAGGCGATTTCGCCCAAACCGCGCATGACAGCGACCCGTTCCCGGAGATCGACGGAGACAACGGGAGAGTTCAGGCGCAATTGTCCGGGCTTGAGCCTGGCGGCCAAGGCGTCGGCCAGGGCTTGGCTTCCGCCTCGCCGCGGGTAGCGGAAAATCGCGTTATAGCCGAAGGCCGTCGTCTGTTCCAATAGAGCGCCGCGCAGCACCTCCGAGGCCTTGGGCTTGGGCACGAAGCGCCCCTGCCACTGCGTGGTCAGCCGGTTCAGCGGTGTGCGCCAGAGTTTTTTATTGTACGGGAACATGAAGTTCCGGCTGATCCCTTTCCCGAAGTTGGCGAGGGACCACTCCTTGAAAGATGCCCGCGCCGCCGCGGCCCGGGGCTTGTGAACGGTTTTGAGGAACTCGACGACACAGTCATCCGCTATGCGTTCGGGCAGTCCGTACGTGTTGGCCTGGAACGGGTAGCGGGTGCAGGCGCCGCGGGAATAAATCCAGGATGAGCGTTGGAGCACGCGCAAGTTGCCGGCTAGAAGCGACTCAATGAGGCGCTGCCCGTAAGGATCGTGAAGATGGAGCAAGTGTCCGGTCTGATCGAAGGTGAATCCGTCTTTGACGGTGGATCCGGCGGTGCCGCCGGGCGAGGCGTTTTTCTCCACGACCAGAGAATCCGCGGCCGACAAGGCGTTTAGATGATAGGCGGTCGAGAGGCCGGCCAAGCCGCCGCCCAAAATGAGCACGTCGGTTTTCAAGGGCATGGACGTTATTTGCGCATGGCCACGCGCGCCAACGCTCGGCTTAGGATAAGAATTTCCGCCGCCAGCATAAGATAAAGGCAAAAAGCCCAGGTCCCACTAAGCGCGGTCGCCAGAAACGCGCAGACCCCTAAAATGGTCGTGGCGCCGGCCGCCATCGCGACGATTTGGTGGCGCGAATAGCCCATGCGCTCAAGCCGCAAGGCGAAATGATCGTTGGAGCCAAGGAATGGGGAAAGACCTTGCCTTATGCGCAGCGCCATGACGAAGAGCGTGTCGTACATGGGCACAAGGAGAATAATGATGGGAGCATAAACGCCAAGGTTGTTGACCTTGCTGTAATGCGTGCCCAATGAAATGCCCGCCAGGAGAAATCCTACAAGCAGGCTTCCGCAGTCTCCCATAAAAATTTTGCGCTTGGGGGAAAAATTCCACGGCAGGAAGCCGGCGGCGGCGCCAGCCAAGGTCGCGGAGGCGAAATTGACATAGAATTCATTACGCGGAAGGGAGATGAGCAGGAAGGCCAGCGCCGAAATCGCCGCTTGGCTGGCGCTTAAGCCGTCCATGATGTCGATGATATTGAAGGCGTTGGTGATGCCCACTATCCAGACGAGCGTAAGAACCTCGGCAAGGTAATCGGGCTTGATGAAGTGGATGCGAAAACCGAAGGCAAGGAGTACGGCGCCCGCGGCGGCCTGGACGACAAACTTCGTCTTAAATCCCAGGCCGCTCGGCTTTTTGAGATCATCGATGAGTCCGAGGAGGAAAACAAGAGTGCCGCCGATGAGCAGTCCCCGCAGGCTTCTGAGCGTGCCGGTTGGAAATTGAGTTTCATAGCGCAGAAAAATGAGGGTGGCGGCGAAAGCGCAATAGATGGCGACGCCGCCCAACGCGGGGGTGGCTATTTTATGCGTCTTAAGCCGGGCGGAGGGCGTGTCGAACCATCCGAGTTTGACCGCCGCGATGCGGACGGCTGGAGTCAGGAGAAGTGAAATCGCGGCCGCGATAGCGCCGGCGCCCGCGTAGAGTTCCCAATGGGAAAGCACCGCTTTCATGTTCTACCGGCCGGAACCCGCCGACATGCGGAGCGCCATGACGGCGCAGCCCGGGGCGTGAAAAATAGGAGTCAGAAAGCGGGAAAGCCCCGCTAGATTCATCCGACCGCGCGCGGAAAGAATTCCCAGGCTTGCGCCTAGGCGGCGTGATTCCTCCGGAACCACGAGCAGGGTGGAAAATCCCCGTTCTTTTATTTGCTTGGCTAGAGTTAATGGATTTTCAGCTTCGTTTGCCAAGGTCACGTAGGGATTTGGCCCGTAAATTGTCGAGGCGACATGGGCCGGGCGGACGTAGTAGCTTCGCTGCTCTCCCACGATCAAAATCTTATCATTTTGCTTCGGATGCGCGGAGACGTAGGCGGCGCAGGGATAATAAGCCAAGCGGCGGGAGAGAAAAGCGTCGCGGCTCTGAGCGCCAAGAAGGACTCCCGCGCTCCTAAAGACTCCCAATTGCACGAAAAAAAACAGAAAAATATTACCGGCGACCAGAAGACCAACTGATGAAGCCAAGACGCCGCGGCCCGTTTTGGAGGCGGATTTCCAGATGCCATGAATGCCCGACGCCGCCACAAGGCAGATCAAAGGCAGAATCGCGACCAAGAAGCGCAGGGCTGAAGCCGTGCAAAACCAGATGGCTCCGTAAGCGGCGCAGAACCACCATAACCCGCGCCAAAACTTATTTTTTCGCCATACCCACGCGCCCAGCGGGAAAAACCATATAACCAGGGGCCATCCTAAAGCGCCGACGACATCCATTCCGCCGCCAAACGCTCCGCCGCCGAGAATCAAGCGCGGGAAGAAGAGCAGCGCGTCCTTAAGCGCCCTTCCTCCGTGCTCGTATTGGCCCAAAACTTGGAAATAGGCGCCCGCGATCCGCGCGTCCGACGGATTTTTGAGCGGGAATATCCCGGCGAAAAAAGGAAAAAACGGGTCGCCGCAGTTTAAAAAATTTTTAACGAGCCAAGGCAGAGTCAAGGCGGTCGCGGCGATAAAATAGACTGCAAAATCGGCAAGCCTGGCGCTCCGCTCTTTATTCTTGACCGCGGCTTTCCAGAGAAGCGCCGCGCCGAAAATTCCGGCGGCGGCTCCGGCGTAGTAGCGCGTGCCCAGGGCCAGCCCCGTGAAAATGCCGGAGAGCAGAAGCCAGCCGCGGGCGCCCGGCCGCGCCGCCCCGATTTCGTTCCAGCGCAGGAAGCACAGCGCCGCGGCCGTGATCCAGAGCATGGCCAAGGGATCCGTGTAAGCCGCCGAGGATAAAAGCATGGCCGCGGGGTGGCCGAGCAGGAGCAGGCACGCGATGAGAACGCAGGAGAGCGGCGCCTCAAGCTTTCCCATCTCGAAAATCCACCAGGCGCAAAGCGCCAGCGCCAGCCACATGAACAGGTGGGCCAGGATATCTGAGTTCATGAGCAGGGCCAGGGCAAAAAGCATTTCCCCGTTTTGCGGGAAGCGCGAATAGACGGGGCTTGCGGCTCCGGCAAAAGAACCTGTGCGGATGTAGGCTAGGGGCAAGGCCAAGTGGTAGACCAACTCGTCATATTGATGGGGCGGAACGAGACATGCCAGGAAGACCAAGCCTAGGAGCGCGGCAAGCCCCGCCGCGGCCAGCGGGCGCTCCTTAAGCAGGTTTCGGTTGGAGGAAAGAGACGATAGGGCCGCGCGCATCTCGGTCCATCCGAAAATCCAGAAGGTGGCCAGGACCAGCGAAACGGCCCATCCCCGCAGAAGATGCCCGGCGGCCAGTGCAAAGATGGAAAGACTCAGGACGCCCAGCCCCAGCGTCGCGCCGATGAGGGTTCTTTGCGATTCGCTTATGTCGGAGAGGCCGAGGCCGGAGAGAATAAATCTGCCCGCGCCGGTCGCGATAAGCGCGAAAACCGAAATTTCCACGCCGGCCAAGGCCGCGCCGTAAAAGGGGCGCCAGAATTCCGTTAGGACGGTTAGGGCGAAAACCAGGCTCAGTAAGGCCGCGACTTGGGGCCAGCGGGTCATGATTTCGGAGAGAAGCGCTTGAGACGGAGGACGCCCATGCGGCAAAGAAGGTATTGGGACAAGACCAGGAGTGAGGAGAGGCCGTAAACCACACTTCTGCGGAAATTGATGGAAGAAGCCTCGGGAAAGTAGCGCGTGGAAACAGGCACGTCCCCTATCTTGAATCCGCAGGCTGAAGCCTGCAGGAGAAACTGCTGATCGAACACGAAATCGTCGGAATTTTCCTCCCAGCGGATAGTTTCCAGCACGCGGCGCGAGTAGGCCCGCAAGCCCGAGTGCCATTCGCCCAGGTTCTGCCCGGTCAGCAGATTTTCCAGGACGGTCAGCAGGCGGTTGAAAAGATACTTGTAGGGCGGCATTCCACCAGCCAGCGCTTCAGCGCGAGTGCGGATGCGGTTCCCCATTACCACGTCGCAGATGCCGGAGGCGATGATCCGGGACATGATGGGCGCCAGGCGCGCGTCGTACTGGTAGTCGGGATGGATCATGATGACGACGTCCGCGCCGCGGCGCAGGGCTTCGCCGTAGCAGGTTTTTTGGTTGGCGCCGTAGCCTCCGTTCTTGTCGCGCACGATGACGGTCAGGCCGCCGAGGCTGCGAGCGACGTCCGCGGTCTTGTCTTTGGAGGCGTCGTCCACCAGGATGATTTCCGAAACTGTTCCCTCGGGTATGTCGCGGACCGTCTTTTCGAGCGTTTTTTCCGCGTTATAGGCGGGGAGGACGGCAATAACCTTCACTGCGGCTTTCCCAAGATCATAATGGGGGAAGTATACCTCTGCCGGTGAGCCGGATCAAACACCGCGCGGCGTCAAGGCCGCCCGGACACCTTCCAAATTCGCGCGCACTGGGCGCCGGTAAGGGCGTTTCCCTGAACGGAATCGGGCGAAGCGTATCCCGTAGGCCGATACATCAGGTTCCTCGAATCTCCGGGGTCATGCAGGTGGGCGGAGTTCTCGGTCAAGATGTGGACCATTTCGTGCGGCAACGTATAGTTATCGGTTGCCATCGCGTCCCGCGCCTTCTGGAAAATGAAGAAGGCGCCTACGGCTCGCTTTCGGAAAGAGGCGCTTTCCGATGTTTTAACTTCATCAAGGTAGTCTGAGGGAAGGGAGGTCCCGGCTTCATTTGGGCTTTCCGAATCCCAGGACAGGTAGAAGGCGGTCAAAACGCCGCTGTGGCCGTCATGATATTTTGAAACGAGCCCCCGCTCTTGGTCGGATAGCCGGGGCGAGTCTTCATCTGTTTCCAGGTTGCAGCGCCCATTCGGGAACGAGAATCTGGGGTACGGCGCGGCAGGCGCTGCGACTTTAAGCCCGCATTGGCTCAGAGTCTTGCTCGCTCTTTTAATGTCCGCCGTAACGGTGGAGTCGCTGATTCCGGAACCGGCGCAGACGAAGACGTCCAGACGGACGAGGCCGCCCCGATCGACGAAGCGCTGCCCGTAGCTGGCGGCTTTAGATATTCCGAGGTTCGCTGGAACGTGTTTTATTTCAGAGCTAATCTTGGAGAAAGCTTCGGATAGGCCGGAATTCTGTCCGGCCCAAACAGGAGACTTTCCTAGGATCGCAATGAGAGCCAACAGCGGAATCGTCATCCATGATTAGTATAGCCGGTCCGCATCAAAAATCAATGGAGAAGCCGTGGAAAGCGGATGCTATACTATTATTTAAAGGATAGGTTATGGAAAAAGAGGTAATTGAGAAGTTTTTGCGGCAAACCGACGTGATTTGCCAGCCCAAGCACGCCTTGGCCACTTTCGGCGCGACTTCCATCGATTATTACTTGGTGTCTCCAATTGAAGAGATGAAGGATAGGACCCGCCTGCGTCGCGGCAGGGTCTTGTCGGAAAAGCCCAAAATCCTGACTCCGGAATCTTGGAGCGAGCGATTCAGCGGCTTCGGCGAGGAGGCCAGGGAGTTTTCCGAGTGGATTTCCGGCCGCTACAACGCCGCTTTGAGAGCGCTGGAATACAATTTTAAGAACCGCGACATGAGCACGCAGGTCGTTTCCGAGGCGCCGCCTTTGGTGACCGGAAGAATTCGCGGGGAGATCGAGGGCAGCAATGCCGGCTCCAAGGCGCTTATCTCCTGCCCGGATGCGGCGTGGTCGCTGGCGCTGATGAAATTTTCCCTTGACGAATCCATGCGTTCCTTTCCGGTCAATGTCCGAGATATGGATCGTCGGGGGCTGTTTAATCCCGGCGAAGCTGACGAGGCCAGAAAGCGGCGAGAAATCGAGGCCCTGTTTTCATCCGCGGCCTCCGATCGCTCCGTGCTGGATCTCCTGGGGCGCAAACTGCGCGAGTACGGACTTTTCTCCGAATACGAAGGCCGCTTCCTAAGCTTCTTTTAGGCCGGACCGTCGCGTCCTTTATCCGCCGCCGGGACCGAAGGTCCTATTTTCCATTGGGTCTTTTAGCCTAGAGTATGCTAGAATTCCCGCCGCGTCTAAGTGGGGCGCGATAAAGGCATGGAGGGAAAACGAATGAAGAAAACATTCGGCCGTATGGCGGCAGGGGCTGTTACCATTCTAGTCGCCGCGTCGGGAGTCTTTTTCGCTTTTGCGGCGCCGATTAGGGCCGCCGCGACGCAAAGCCAACCGGAGCGCAGCATTGTGGTTTTCAATTCCGGCATCGCGGCCGCGGATCGCGTCAGCATCGCGCAGATGACCGGGGCCATGGTGGTCCGGGAGTTGCCGCTCATCGACGCCGTGGTGGTCGAAGCCCCGCATGGGCAGGTTCATGCCCTTCAATCGAGCCTGCGCGTCATGCCCGGCGTTCTCCGGGTCGACGCCGATCCCAGGATCAACTGGCTTAAGGACGTCTCTCCCAGTTTTGCCCAAATGCCATTTAACGATATCAGCGTCAAGCCGCTGCGCAGCGCCCACCCGGTGGCGGTGCCCGGAGCGGTAAAGGAAGAGTCCGCTCCGTATTTGACCTGGGGTTTAAAGCGCCTGGATGTTCCGGCCGCTTGGACAAAGACCCAGGGCAAGGGCGTCAAGATCGCGGTCATCGATACCGGAATCGATTACAATCACCCCGATCTTAAGGACAACGTCAAGGGCGGGTGGAATTTCATCGCCAATAACGGAAATTTCATGGATGACGACGGCCACGGGACTCACGTCTCGGGGACCATCGCGGCCGAGGGCAAGGACGGCAACGTCATCGGCGTGGCGCCCAAGGCGTCTCTTTACGGCGTCAAGGTTCTGGATGCCACCGGGTCCGGCACCTTCGACGACGTGGTGGCCGGCATGCAGTGGGCCGTCCAGCACCATATGGACGTCGCCAGCATGTCCTTGGGCGCTTCCGTGGACAATCCGGACATCAAGGCCGCGGTCGCGGCCATGGTCAAGGCCGGGGTCGTCCTGGTCGCGGCGGCGGGCAACGACGGCCCACCGCAGAAGGGTTCCTCTTCCTCGGTAGATTACCCCGGTGCGTATCCCGGAGCCATCGCCGTGGCGGCCATGGACAGAAACGATCAGGCGGCCGATTTCTCGAGCGCGGGCCCGCAGGTCGCGGTCATCGCTCCCGGCGTGGACGTGCTTTCGACCCTGCCGCCGTCAAACCAGTCCGGCGGGGATATTCCGGCCGGCGGAGCCGATCCGGACGGTTATTGCAAGGCCTGCACCTTGGTGGGGCGCCTGGACGGAACGTCCATGGCGACTCCCCATGTTTCCGGATTGGCGGCTTTGGCCATTGCCGGCGCGCAGGTACACGGTTATCGCGCCGTCCGCGCCGCCCTGCTGAAGGCCACGTCGCCCATTGACGGCATCGACACCCATCTTTACGGCGTCGGCGTCGTGAACGCGGCCAAGCTGGTCCGGTAGAAAGACGCGAATATATTGTAGAATCGGGCCGTGCCTCAAGGAGTGCGCAGGAGATTTATTAGCGGCGCGGTTCTGGCCGCGGTCGCCGTCGTTGCGGTTTATGGGGTTCGCGGCTTTGGCGGGCAGACGCCTGAAAAAGCTCCGGCATTTCGAGAAAAAGGCCCCGCCAACGCGCCGGTCGTCATCGCCGAGTTCTCCGATTTCGAGTGCCCGGCCTGCCGCGCGGCGGAGCCTACCGTTGCGCAAATCCTCGCCCTTTACGGCTCGCGGGTGCGCTTTATTTTCAAGCAATTCCCTTTGGAGAAAATCCACCCCTGGGCTTTGCAGGCCGCGTTGGACGCGGAGTGCGCTGGCCGCGAGGGCAAATTCTGGCCGTATCATGACCTTCTCTACGCTCACCAGCCGGATTGGGTGGATGCCCAGTCCCCAGCGGAACAGCTGCTTAAATATGCCCGGGAGGCGGGGTTGGCGCCCGCGAAGATCAAGGCCTGCGCGGCCGAGCCCGGCGTTCTGGCGTCCATCAACGCGGATATCGCCGAGGGTAACAGCCGCTGGGTGGGGGCAACGCCTACTTTTTTCATCAACGGCAAACGTTTCGTGGGGGTGGAGCAATTGGCTGGCCTGGGCGTTCCATGGATTGATCAAATATTGAAGGGGAAAAAATGACGCCGCCGGTCCGAACAAAACTGCCGGATGCCGTTCCCGCGTGGATGGGACTGTTGAGCCGCTTGGCCGTGGGCGCGGTTCTCATCACGGCCGGAACCATGAAGGCTGCGGCGCCATCGGCTGAATTCGCGTTGGTCATCCAATATTACCGGCTTCCATTCCTGTCTCTTAGCGCCATTCCAAGCTTAGCCGCTTTCCTGCCTTGGGTGGAGCTCGTGGTGGGTTGGTGCTTGGCCACGGGCTATTTCTCGCGGCAGGCTGCCCTTGCCGCGGGCTTGTTGTTCCTCTCATTTCTTTCCGCCCTGGCCTCGGTTAAGCTTCGCGGCATCCCGCTTCCTAATTGCGGCTGTTTCGGGGGCGCTTTCCACCCCACCATTACGGAAGGGCTCATTCTGGATTCGTTCTTGTTCGGCCTGTCTTTCCTCGCGTACCGGGTCGGCGGCTTGAGCTGCAGCCTGGATAATTGGTGCGCGAAGCCCTCCCAAGGGACGCAACCGAGAGGCTAATCATGGCGGATAAAAAAATCATCCTTGCCGTCGACGACGACGCCTCCATGTGCGAATTCTACGAGCAGGGGCTCGCCGCCCTCGGCTACGACGTCTTTTGCGCCTCGAATGCCAAAAAGGCCAAGGAATACGTCGCGTCGCGGCGGCCGGACCTCATCCTGATGGATGTCATGATGCCGGATCAAGACGGGATCAGCCTGACGAGGGAGTTCCGCTCCAACTCCAAGATTTCCGATGTCCCCATCATCGTGGTCAGCGGCTTGGCCGACGCCGGAACTCTTAACGACGCGCTTATTTTCGGGGCGGTCGACTATGTCGTCAAACCCATCGATGTCGATGCCTTGAAGCTCAAGATTGAGCGGGCTTTCGCGGCCGTGGAGCGCCGAAAGAAAAAATAGGTCCAAGGGCCCATCAATGGATGGGCCCAAAGACATTGGTCGGAAGGGCGCGCGCGAGTTAAACTAGTCAGCGATGAATAAGGAAGCTCCGGACTATACGGGCGCCAGGGACTACCTGGAGACCATCGTGAGTTCCACCACGGACGCCATCTGCACGACCGACATGCGCGGGCGCTTCGTTTACGTCAGTCCGGGCGCCGAGAGGATGTTCGGAGTTAAAAGCGGTGAGTTGGTGGGACGCTACGCGCGCAGCTATTACGCCGCGGGGATGGAAGAAGCGCAAAGAATCATGCGCCTCTTGCGCCGCCAAGAGCGCATCCAAAACTGCGAGACCGTTTTCAAGACTCCCAACGGCCGCCGTATTCACGTCATCATGTCCGTGTCCTTGCTGCGCGATAAGACCGGACGCATCATCGGCACGTTGGGGATTTCCAAGGACATCACCCAGCGGGTGGATTTGGAGCGCAGATTAAAGCAGCTCTCCGTCACGGACAGCTTGACCGGCCTTTACAACCAGCGGTTTTTCCGGGAGCGCATCGTGCAGGAAATCAGCCGGGCCCGGCGTCAGCGGCAGAAGCTTTGTCTTCTTCTCATGGATATGGATGGGTTCAAGGCGATCAACGACCAATACGGGCATCTGGCCGGGGATAGGCTGCTCAAGACCTTCGCCGCCTTCATCCTGCAGTCCGTCCGCAAGGACGTGGACGCGGCGTTCCGCTACGGTGGAGACGAGTTTATCGCGTTGCTTCCGGGCTTGTCAGAAAAACGGGCGCGCGCCATCGCGGAGCGCATCGCGGCCTGCGCCGGCAAAACGGGCCGGGAGGCTCTGCGGTTCAGCTACGGCGTCGCCTCCTTGTCCGCGGAGATGGGGCCCAAGGATTTGCTGGAACGCGCCGATCGCCGGATGTACCGCATGAAGTCCGCTCGCAAATCCAAAGCCGTCGCGTAAAGCGCCTCCTCCCGTCGGAAACGCAGACATCCCTCGAACAAGTCGTGTATAATGGGGAAGCTTCCCCATGGCCAAGGTCTTGATCGTAGACGACGATTTCGAAATCGTCGGCCTCCTAACCGAAATTCTGAGCCGCGAGGGCCATCAAGTTGAAGCGGCGTACGAACCCGCCGAGGGAATGCGCAAGGTGCGGACCCTTCAGCCGGACCTGGTCATCATGGATTATCATATGCCCGGAATGACCGGCGCGCATCTCTACGAATCGCTGCGGCGCAATCCCAGCAGCCATGAAACGCCTATTCTATTTTTAAGCGGCGAAGCCGATCCGGAGCAGATTCTGGGCGAGATAGCGGACTCCCGGTCCTCTCGATTTTTATCCAAGCCGGTCAAGCTGGCGGAATTCCGCCGGGTCGTGGCCGAACTGATAGGAGGGAAGGATGGCTAATCTCGTCTTGCTGCGCCATGGGCAGTCCCAGTGGAATCTGGAAAATCGCTTTACCGGCTGGGTCGATGTCCCCATTACGCCCAAGGGAGAGGAAGAGGCGCACGCCGCGGGCGTGGCCCTGAAGGGCCAGAAATTCTCGGTGGCGTTTACGTCGGCTCTTCTGCGGGCCCAGCAGACGTTGGACATCATCCTTAAGGAAATGGGAAGTCCGGCCATTCCTGTTTTCAAGGATAAGGCTCTCAACGAGCGGCATTACGGTGATTTGCAGGGGCTTAACAAGGCGGAGACGGCGAAGAAGTACGGCGATGAGCAGGTTCACCTTTGGAGGCGCTCTTACGACGTCCGGCCTCCCGGAGGCGAGAGCCTCAAGGATACCGCGGAGAGGGTCATGCCTTATTATCACGCCAAAATTCTCCCGATGATTAAGGAAGGCAAGAACGTCCTGGTCTGCGCTCACGGCAACAGCCTGCGGGCGCTGGTGATGGAATTGGAGGGTATCGGTCCGGAAGCGATTCCGAGCGTCAATATAGATACGTGCCGTCCGCTCTCCTACGAGATGGATGCCAACGGCCGCGCGCTTAACCATGCGCTGGCGGCTTGAAGGCGGCGCGTCCATTTTTTGGGATTTTGCTATAATCGGGCCGATGGAAGATGTTGTCGTAAAATTACGGAGGCGTTTAAACACACATGAACCTTAAGAGTTTTTTCGCTCGCGAATGGTCTGGAACGATTCTCGCCGCCGGAGTCTTGCTTTTTGCGGCTTGCACGCCAAAACAGGTGAAGATGACCCCGTCCGTCCAGGCCCCGCCCGTGGCGGTTTCCACCGTTCCCGCGGTCAACGTGGCCGAGGCCAATTTGCGCACTGGGGCCTTCACCGCGATTCCCGAGGTGAAGACGGCCTATTTTGATTTCAATAAAGCCGACTTGACCCAGGCGACGCGGGCGATTCTCCGGACCAATGCGGCTTACCTGAAGGAACATCCCGAATTGGACGCTCGCGTGGCCGGTTATTGCGACGAGCGCGGCACCGTGGAATACAATTTGGCTTTGGGCCAGCGCCGAGCCAAGGCCGTGCGCGACTACTACATCCTCCTCGGCGTCGACGGCGGACGCATCGCGACGATTTCTTATGGGAAAGAAAACCCGGTCTGCCTCGAGCACGCCGAGGCATGCTGGGCGCAAAACCGTCGCGCCGAAACGGGGGTCCGCGCGAACGAGTCCGCCGCTCCCGTCGCGCCCACGCCGGCGGCGGCCCCGGTTGCGGCTCCGCCTGCAACGACTTCCGCGCCAGCGCCCGCTTCTTCTTCCGGCCAATAGGTCTCCGGAGGCATAAGGCGCGAACATGAAGCGCGTATTCGTGCTTGCCGCTTTAGCCGTGGCGCTTTCCGGCTGCGTCGCCACCCAGAACGACGTCCTTGATTTGGAGAATCAGACCGCGAGCCTGCGCGTCCAGCTTCAGGACTTGCAGCAGACGATTTCCTCCATGCAGGCCAACCAGGCGGATTTGTCCACCCAGATGGGCCAGCTTCACGACACGCTCTCGGCCTTCACGGACGCGATCAACTCCTATCAGACGGACATGGGCCGGCTCTCGTCGAAAATCGACGATTTGAGCGCGGCCATTTCGAGCCGGGTTGAATCCATCGGCACGCAGCTGACCAAGGCGCAGGCGGAGAACTTGGCCCAGACCAAGGCCGACTTGGCCAAGCAGGCCAAGGCGGTGCTCAATTCCCCGACCGAGCTTTTCAATCAAGCCGACGTCCGTTTAAGCCTGCAAGATTACGGCTTGGCGGCGGAGGGCT
>DATLSD010000017.1:0-18963 GCA_035534315.1 Elusimicrobiota bacterium | reverse complement strand
CAGCGTGCCGCTGGTCATCATGGCGCCCATTCCGCTCACCTTGGTCGGCATCCTGCCCGCGCACTGGCTTATGGGCGCGTTTTTCACCGCGACCTCGATGATCGGCTTCATCGCGGGCGCGGGCATCGTGGTGCGCAACTCCATCATCCTGGTCGACTTCATCCAGCTGCGCCTGCGCGAGGGCATGCCCTTGGAGGAAGCGGTCATCGACGCGGGCGTGGTGCGCTTTCGGCCCATTTTGCTGACCGCCGCGGCCGTGGTGGTGGGCGCCTCGGTCATCTTGTTCGACCCCATCTTCCAGGGCCTGGCCTTGTCCCTGATGGCCGGCGAGCTGGCCTCCACGGCCTTATCGCCGGTGCTCGTCCCCGTGCTCTACTACCTGCTGGCCAAAGGAGGCCGCCATGAATCTTGAGCGCCGCATCCGCCTCATCGCCGGAAGCTTCATCCTGATTAGCCTCGCTTTGGCCTACTGGATCAGCCGGCAGTTTCTGTGGTTTACTGCCTTCGTGGGCGCCAACCTGGTGCAGTCGTCCTTGACCCGCTGGTGCCTCATGGAGGACATATTAAGGAAGCTGGGGTGGGACGGGGAAAACCGCCCGTAGAGCGCTCGCGCTCGGGCGCGCGGCAGCCGGAGCGCTTTAATCCGGCCAAGGCCGCGGCCTTAGACGACGAGTCGCGCTTTGCCTACCTGCCGCCCCAAGACGTGCTCGAACTGCTGGCGCCCGGGCCGGGCGCGCTGGTGGTGGACTTCGGCACGGGCACCGGCGCCTACGCCCTGGCCCTGGGCCGCCTGCGGCCGGATCTTAAAATCGCGGCCTTGGACGAGCAGAAGGAAATGCTCCAAAAGCTAAAGGCCAAGCTCAAGCGCCGGCCGCAGGCAAACGTGGTCCCGGTTTTGTCGGGCGCCGCGGCGGAGCGCCGCCTGGCCGGCCGCGCCGCGCGCGTCTTGGCCTTGAACGTCCTGCACGAGCTGGGCGACGAGGCCCTGCGGTCCTTGTCGGCTCTGCTCGCCGCGGAGGGCCGCGCGGTGTTCATCGATTGGAACGCGGCGGTGGAGCGTCCGGTCGGCCCGCCCAAGGGCCACGTCTACGCTCCCGAGGAAGCCTCCCGGCGCCTGAAGGGCTTCGGCTTCAAGATTCTAAGCCGGAGATTGTTTGCCTACCACTATGCGTTTGTGTGCGAGGCGGGCGCGAGCAGGTAAGAATTAAGGCTGTCGGAACTTTTCCGCGCCCTCGCGCGTATCTAAGGCATGGGGCAGCCTTCGCCGGCCGAGGCCGTGGAGCGGCGCATCCTCATCATCCGCGGGCACAAGGTGATGATCGACCGCGACTTGGCGGAGCTCTACGGCGTCCCGACATGGCGGCTCAATGAGCAAGTCAAACGCAACATCCGCCGCTTCCCTGAAGGGTTCATGTTCCGGCTCAACCGACGGGAAACCCTGGAGGTGATCGCAAAATGCGATCACCTCCAAACGCTTAAATTCTCCCGTCAAATGCCGCTGGCCTTCACCGAGCACGGCATCGCGATGCTCTCGAGCGTGCTGCGCAGCGAGCGCGCCATCCGGATCAACGTCCGCCCGAAAATCCCAAGCCCGTTATCGGATTTCGGCCGTAAAATCTTGGTCCTTAACTCTAGCTGCCGCCCGCGCCCGCCCTCCGTCCCGCGCAAAGGGGCCAAAGGGCCCTGGCCGCGGGAATGATCTCGTAGTAAACTCAAAGCCGCATGACGGATTCTCGCGGCAAGAAAGCGTCGGCAAGGCCGAGGTGGGGGACGGCTCTCTGCGTCTTTTCCCTGCTCGCCGCGCCGTTGGGCGCGCGGGCTAAAGAGCAGCCTTCCGCGCTCGAGTCTCTGCGGCGCCTCGCGCCCGGGCAGGCCCGGCCTTTGCCCGCGCCGCCGACCAAAGCCGCCCCGTCCTATCGCCCCATCGCGCCGGTGGCCGCGAACCCCGATTCCTACGACGACAACGACGCGTTTCGCCGCCAGATGCTTGCGCCCGGACACAGCGACGAATACCTCGTCCGCACGGACTTGGGGGGAATTCTTTTGGTCGTCGAGAAAGGCTACTTAGACGCGCGGCAAACCGCGGGGCTGGTCTTCGAGCTGCAGCAGGCCGTCTACGAGGTTCCGCGCTTGACCGGGCGGCCGCCGCTGGTGCGCAAGCGCTTCACCGTCTACGTTTACGACCGCGGCCCCATCTCGGAGTCCGGCGTGCCCGGCGCCTTGCCCGGGGAAACCGGAATCATGCTGGCCTGGGTCAAGGAGGGCAACGCGCCGATTTTCCATGAAATGACGCACCTTCTGGCCGGCTACGGCCGCTCGCAGTCCCTGGCCGAGGGCGTCGCCTGCGCCGTGCAGGGGCGCCTGCGCCCCGGCGTGGCCGCGGCGCCCTTCATGGTCGCCCACGCCGACCCGGACAAGGAGGCCCGCAGAATCCTGGCGCAGGACCCGCCCGGACTCGTCGAGGGCTTGGGCGAGCCCGGCCATTACAGCTTTTCCAGTCAGCGCATCCGCGTGGATTTTTACTGGGCGTCCTGGTCCTTCGTCGACTTCCTGCTGCGCCAAGACGGCATGGCCAAGCTCTGGACGCTCATCGACGCCGGGGGAACCCCGGCGGCCTACCAGAAAATCTACGGAACCTCCTACGCGTCCCTCTTCGCGGACTGGAATCAAGACATTAAGCGCTAGACTCAGCCGGAACCTGGGCGGCAAAGCTCGAAGGGGTAGACAAGGGTCTAGGTAGTCAAATTCTTGCTTAATATGGTGTGGGGCGGGCTATGGCGAGGGGAAACCCGTACCGGACGCCAAAGCAGTTTCTTTAATGGCGTCCAGTAGCGCTCGGCTCCGCCAAAGAAGCGGTATAATAGGCCTTCGCCGCTCTTAAACAGAGATTGCTCATGAAAAAGGCCTGCGCCGTGAGTCCATCCTTAATAACATCCTTATGGCTCTGCGCTGGAACCGTTTTTGCCGCGCCCTACGGAATGTTCCGGATTCACCCCGAGCCCTCCTTCCAGCCGGAGTTTTTGCCCGCGAGCTTTGCTAGCGCCACAGGCGCTCGCCTCGTACGCTATTACGGCGGGCCGGTTATTTCAGGAGCCAAGGTTTACGCGGTTTTTTGGGGCCAAAATGTCGACGCAGAGGTGCGCTCCAGCATCGGCCCCTTCTACGCCAACATCCTCGACAGCGGCTACATGGACTGGCTTTCGGAGTACGGCACCGACGTCCAGGCGATGGACGGCCGCGCGGGCACCGACCAGACCATCGGCCGGGGGCGCTACGCGGGCGCCGCGACCATCTCGCCGCAAAACAAATCGCAAAGCCTTACCGACGCGATGATCCGCGCGGAGCTCGCCGCGCAAATCGCGGCCGGGCATCTGCCGGCCCCGGACGCCGACACCCTCTACATGATTTACTTTCCGGCCGGCGTGAGCGTCCTTTTGCCGGACGGCAGCGTCTCCTGCCAGGACTTCGAGGGCTACCACGAGGGCTTTGTCTCGAAGGGTGGTTCGCCCGTCTATTACGGCGTGATCCCCGACTGCGGCACGGGCTTTTCGGACTTGGGCGTCACCTCCTCGCACGAGACCATCGAGGCCGTCACCGATCCGTTCCCGACCAACGGCACGCACCCGGCCTACCCGCAGGCCTGGAACTCGGCGACGGGGGATGAAATCTCGGACCTTTGCGACGGCGTGAGCACCTCCTACGTGACCGGCGCGAGCGGGCTGGTGAGCGAAGTCGAGCCCGGCTGGAGCGACTTGGCCAACGCCTGCAACATGGGCCCCTGGACCGCGAAGGGCCCCGCCCAGCGGCTGGCGCTTGCGCCGCTTAGGTTCAAGCCCGCGCCCTTGATGACTCTCCTCGTTCGGGCCAATTCAGCGTCCATCCCTTGGGACGGACGCTAGCCTAGGATGGACCGCCCATGAAGACGCTGCGCCGATTCGTTTTTGCCCTCGCCGCCCTGATTTTTCCCGCCGCCGCTTTTGCCGCCGCGGCGCCCAAGGTTTCCGCGCCCGCCGATCCGTACCTGTGGCTCGAGCCCCTGCGCTCGCCCAAGGCCCTGGCCTGGGCCAAGGCGCAAAACGAGAAGACCTTGGCCGTGCTGGCCAAGGACCCGCGCTACCAATCGCTCAAGAGCGACATCGGCCGGATTTTAAAGTCCAAGGCCCGCCTGCCCCAGCCCGCGCTGCGCGGCGATTGGGTCTATAATTTCTGGCAGGACGGCGCGCACGTGCACGGGCTTTGGCGCCGCGTGAGCCTGGCCGGCTATTCCAAGCCCAACCCGCCCTGGCAGACGGTGCTGGACCTGGACGCCTTGTCGAAGAAGGAAAAGCAGAACTGGTTCTGGCAGGGGGCCGACTGCCTGCCGCCCGAGAACCACCGCTGCCTGCTGTCCTTGTCGCGCGGCGGCACGGACGCCTCGGTGGTGCGCGAGTTCGACGTCGCGACCAAGTCCTTCGTCCCGGGGGGCTTCGACGTGCCCCAGGCCAAGTCGGACGTGGATTGGTTGGACCAAAATCATCTGCTCGTCGCGACCGATTTCGGCCCGGGAAGCTTGACCGCCTCCGGCTATCCGCGCGAGGTCAAGATTTGGACGCGCGGCACGCCCTTGTCCCAGGCGCGCCTCATTTTCACCGGCAAGACCTCGGACGTGGAGGACACTCCGCAGACCTTCTTCTGGCCCGGCGGCCAAGCCAGCATCGTGACCCAGGGCCTGACGTTTTTTACCTCGCGCGAGTTCCTGCTGGGCCAAGACGGCAAGCTTACGCGCATCCCGCTGCCGCCCGGCGCCGAGGTGGAGGGGGTCTTTCACGGGCAGATTCTGGCTCTCTTGCAAAAAGACTGGAAGGCGGGCGGGCGCGTCTTCGCGAGCGGGGCGCTCATCTCCCTGCCCTTGGATAAAATCGCGGCGCCGGACTTCGGCAAGTTCGTCCGCCTGGTCTACCTTCCCGACCGCGCCTCGGCCTTTTCCGACTTGAGCGTGGCCAAGGACGCGCTCTACATAGACGCCCTGCACGACGTCTCGGGCCGCGTGCTGGCGATGCGCCTGGGGCCCAAGGGCTGGACCTCGTCGCGCGTGCCGCTGCCGGACGACGGCAGCGCCTCGGTCGCGGCGTCCGATCCGTTCCAGGACCGCGCGCTCATCAGCTACGAGAGCTTCCTGGTGCCGCCCACGCTCTATGAGGTTGACGGCGCCGCGGGCCAAACGCCGCGCGCCATCAAGAAGCAGCCCGCCATCTTCGACGCCGCGCCCTTGACGGTGGATCAGCACTGGGCCAAGAGCGCCGACGGCACGATGATTCCCTATTTCCTGGTGCACCCCAAGGGCATGAAGCATGACGGCAAGAATCCCACGCTCCTCTACGCCTACGGGGGCTTCGGCCTGCCCATGGTGCCGGCCTACATGCCCTACTACTCGCCGGTCATCGGCCCCGAGTGGCTCGCCAAGGGCGGCGTCTTCGTCATGGCCAACATCCGCGGCGGGGGGGAGTTCGGCCCGCGCTGGCACGAGGCCGCCTTGAAGACCCGCCGGCAAAAGGCGTACGACGACTTCATCGCGGTCGCCGAGCGCCTCATAAAGACCGGCGTCACCTCGCCGCGGCGCCTGGGCATCATGGGACGCAGCAACGGCGGGCTTTTGGTCGGCGTGGCTTTTACCGAGCGGCCGGACCTGTTCCACGCGGTCATCTGCGAGGTGCCGCTCCTGGACATGATGCGCTACACCCACATCGGCGCGGGCGCGTCGTGGGAGGCTGAGTACGGCAACCCGGCCGACCCCAAGATGGCCGCGGCGATTCTGCGCTACTCGCCCTACCAGAACGTCCGGCCGGGCGTGCATTACCCCAAGGTTTTCTTCGTGACCTCCTCGGACGACGACCGCGTCGAGCCCGGGCACGCGCGCAAGATGGCGGCCAAGATGGAGGCCATGGGCGACCCGCTCTATTTCTACGAAAGCCCCGAGGGCGGGCACGAGCGCGGCGAGGCCTCCCTGAACGGGACCACCAAGACCATGGCCTTGGAATACACCTATCTCTACCGCCGGCTCATGGATGGCGGCTCGGCCGCGTCCGCCGCGGGCGCGCATTGACGCTCCGAGCTTCGTGATAAAGCGCTTCCTTAAGCGCCTCGTCGCGTTCGGCCAGCACGCGGTCTACGCGTGGCTCTTCTCGGTTGAGGTCTCGGGGCACGAGCACGTGCCTGAGCGCGGCGGCTTCATCGTCGCCGCCAACCACACCAGCCACCTGGACATGGGCCTCGTCAAGCACGCCATGGGCCCGGCCGGGCGCGGCTTGGTCTCCTTGGCCGCGCAGGATTATTTCTTCAGCAATCCCTTCAACCGCTGGCTCTTTGGCAACTTCACCAATCTGCTGTCCTTCAACCGCTCCAAGGGCTTCAAGGAATCCCTGCTCGCGGCCGGGCGCGTGATTAAGGACGGGCGCACGCTGCTCATCTTCCCCGAGGGCACGCGCACCAAGGACGGCGGCATGGGGACGTTCAAGCCCTCCTTGGGCTACCTGGCGCTCAACTTCGACGCCGACGTGCTGCCGGTCTACATCTCGGGCGCCTTCGAGGCCCTGCCCAAGGGCGCGCTCGTGCCGCGCGCGCGGCGCTTAAAGGCCGCCTTCGGCCCCGTCATCCCGGCGGCGGCGCTCAAGGCGGCCGCGGCGGCCGCGGGCGGCGCGGACGACAACCGCGCGGCGACCAAGGTCGTTGAGGACGCGGTGCGGGAGCTCGAAGCCCGGGCGCGCGGCCGCTAAGCCCGCCCTTCTTGCAATCCGCGCGTTCCGGGGCTAGCCTAAAGAGTCGGTTTTTGGGGGGGCGTCGCCCGCCCAAGACGCATCTTTGATTTGCGTATTGCATATTGCAATTTGCAATATCCTGGGCTATACTTAAGACGCCATGGCCCAAAGACAGCTGCACGGCCTCATGCCGCAGGACGTTCTGGTTCTCCTCAAGATAATCCTGTGGGAAGACCGCCCGTGGCGGCACGTAGACTTGGCGGGGGAACTCGGTCTCTCGCAGACGGAAATAAGCTTTTCCCTGGAACGCTGCCGCCGTCTCGGCCTGCTCGACTCTTCCAAAAAGAAAGTCCTGCGCTCGCCGTTGCTGGATTTCCTGATTTACGGCCTAAGATACGTCCGTCCGGCCCAGCCGGGACCGCTTTGCCGCGGCATCCCCACGTCTCATTCCGCAGCGCCGCTTTCCCGCGTCATCGTATCTGATGAGAACGATCAGTATGTCTGGCCCAGCGATCACGGCACGATGCGAGGGCAAGCCATCGAACCCATCTATGAATCCGCGCCTTTCGCGGCCGAGAAAGATCCGCAGCTTCACGAACTCCTGGCCTTGGTCGACGCCTTGCGCGTCGGCCGGGCCCGCGAACGCTCCTTGGCGCTCAAGACGCTAGAGCAGCGCTTCTCCCGCAAAGCCCATGCCCATGAAAAATCTTGAAATGCTGGCCGTGGTGGCCAAGGGCCTTGGCCCGCTCAAAGATCAGGTGGTCTTCGTTGGAGGCGCGACTATCGAACTCTACGTGAAGGACATCGCGGCGCCCAAAATCAGGGCCACGGACGACGTGGACTGCGTCGTGCAAATGGTGACGCGGCGCGCTTACTACGAGCTTGAGGAGCGGCTCCGAAGCCTGGACTTCAAGCAGCCCCTTGGCAAGAAGGCGCCCATGTGCCGCTGGGAATACCGGGGGATTCCGGTGGACGTCATGCCCACCGAGGGGGAAATCCTGAATTTCACGAACCGATGGTACACCGACGGCTATAAGCATGCGGAGAAGGCGCTTCTGCCGGATCGGCAGGAGATCGCGATATTCTCCCTGCCTTATCTGCTCGCCTCCAAGATCGAGGCCTTCGAAGATCGCGGCCGCGGCGATTTCATGGGGAGCACCGACATGGAAGACCTGATCGCCGTGCTCGACGGCGCGCCCGACGCCAAGGATAAAATCCGACAGGCTCCGCCGGCGGTCCGGACCTATCTCAAAAGCAAATTCGCGAAATTTTTAAAGCAGCCTGAATTCCTGGAGGCTCTGACGGGCCACCTGCAATCGCCGCAAGGCACCGGCGGCCGCGTTGAAAACGTGCGCGAGCTGTTGAACGCTGTTGCGGGAGAAATTTAGCTCGAAGCCCGGGCGCGCTGCGCAGGACTAGCTCTCGCGCTGCTGACCCATGATCTGGAGGATGTCCAGAAACAGGTTGATGAAGTCCAGGTAGAGCGCCAAGGCGCCGGAGATGGCCTCCTTGGTCTCCATGTCCGTCCCTTCGTCCGAAGGGTTCAGCATCCCCTTGATCTTCTGCGTGTCGTAGGCGGTCAAGCCCGTGAAGATGAGCACGCCCGCGTAGGTCGTGATCCAGTACATCGTGGAGCTGCGGAAGAACATGTTCGCGAACGAGGCGATGACCAGGCCGATGAGCGCCATGAAGAGGATGTTTCCCAGCGAGGTCAGGTCGGTCTTGGTCATCCAGCCGTAAAGGCTCATCGCCGCGAAGGTCCCGGCCGTCACGAAGAAGGCGTTGGCGATGGAGGACTGGGTGTAGACGAGAAAAATGGAGGACAAGGTCACGCCGTTTAGGGCCGCGTAGCCCAGGAACACGAAGGACGCGGTCGCCGAGGACATGCGGCGCACGAAGGCCGCCAGGCCGAAGACCGCGAGCACCTCCACGATCAAAAGGCCGTAGAAGAGAACGCGGTTGGACGTGAGCGCGACGATGCTCGCCGGATGCGCGGCCATGTAGAGGGCCACGCCGCCGGTCAGCGCCAGGCCGCCCGTCATCCAGCGGTAGACCTCGACGATGAAGGCCCGCTCCTCGGCCTCGTCGGCCGAAATGGGATAGCCGCCCGCGGCGCTCATCGGATGAAGGCCAGGCTCGCGGTGTAGCCGTGGACGTGGTTTTTCCCGGCCACCGGCCCGAACTCCCCGTTGGCGAAGAATCCGGCCAGGGGCAGCGGCCCGCGCAGGGATTGGATGAGCTTGACGTCGTGGTCGGGCGCGCCGTAGAGCCCGCGCCCGCGGCCGCAGCAGCTAAAGAGAAGCGCCGCCTGGGCCGCGGCCTTGGCAGGCGCGCGCAGCAGCGCGTCCAAGTCCTCGGCCGAGGTCTTGGCGTCGCGCAGCTGGAACTGCAGGGTCTGGCCCGGGCGCAGGGGCGCCCCCACCAGCAGGACGCCCTTGTCCGGGTCCGAGCCCATGATGTTGCGGATCAGGAAATCGCCGCGCTTGAACTTGGATTGGTACTCGTCCATGACCAGGCCCGCCAGCAGGGAATGGCGCGCGAGCTCCTTGTCGCGGGGGGAGAGGTTCTCGATGGTCTCCAAGAGCACCTCGACGGCCGGGCGGCTGGCCAGGGCGTAGAGCACGTGCCCGTCGGACTTGGTGACGATTGCGGGCTCGCCGATGGGGCGGCAGCCCTGCGAGACCACGGTCTCGATGGAAATCTCGCCCGAGAGCGCCAGGCCGCAGGCGGCCGCGCCGGGATCGGCCTCGCCGTTTAAAACGATCCAGCCCTTGAGCCCGACGGCCGGGCCGCTGGCCATTCCGCCGATGACCGGGCGCTCGGGATAGCCGGCGTTGAAGAGCCCCATGAGCTTTTCCGCGTCGCAGAGCATGGGGTCGGCCAGGCAGAGAAAATTGGGCTTCTCGGTGGGGTAAAGGTCCAGCAGCCGGACCAAGTCAGGTCCCGAGGTCAGCGCCGCGATTTCCGTTTCGGACAGGGAGAAAGGGGATATTTTGACGCCCGGCAGGCTCATGGCCAGGATGGTGATGGCCGGCTCCATTTCCACTTCGCTTTCCTTTCCGATGACGCCGCTGGCGTTGCAGCCCAAGAGGGACGCGGCGCCCAGCTCCTTGGAAATCAAAGCCGAGAGCTCCGCGGGGTTGAGATCGGGATAAGGCTCCGAGACGAAGAACAGCGCGCAGTCGCAGGCGCGGCCGGAGAGGCCCGCCTTGGCTTTCGCGGCGGCTTCCTGCGCGGCCTGGCGCCAGTCCAGGTTCTTCGAGAGCGCGGAGGAAAAAATCTTCTCTTTTTGGGCCGCGGGGGCGCTTGTCTTCGTCATGGCCTGATTCTACAATCATCTGGGATATTTTGGAAGGGCCTGCGTCCTGCCGGAAGCGGACGAAGCATTCCATTCGATCTGATAGGATATTCATGTGAAAGCGACGCGCCCTCGGTGCATCGTCAACATTAAAAATATCAAGCCCGAGCGCTATGCGGTTCGGGCTTCGCCGGTGAAGGTGAGGCAGGAGTTGAATTTTTAGCATGACTGAACTTTCCCGGGACGCGCGGCGGCCGCTCAAGCTGGCGCTCATCCAGATGCGCGTCGGCGACGAGGATAAGGCGGAGCGCTTGGCCCGCGCGGAATACCTGCTGGGCCAAACCGCCGGCGCGGACTTGGTGCTGCTGCCGGAGCTTTGGAACGTGGGCTATTTCGCTTTCGAGCGCTACGCGCTTGATGCCGAACCGATGGACGGGCCGACGGTGCGCGCGATGCGCGCCAAGGCCGCGGAATTGAAAACCTGCATCATGATGGGAAGTTTTCTTGAGAAAAACGCCGAAGGTCTGCGCAATACCTCGGTGTTCATCACTCCGCGAGGAGAAATCGCCGCGTGCTATCGTAAAGTCCATCTCTTTGGCTACGGATCGCAGGAGCGGCGTCTGCTCGTCCCGGGCCGAGACGTCGTTTCTGCTGCGACCGAAAAGGGCGTCTTCGGACTTTCCACATGCTTTGACCTGCGCTTTCCGGAGCTCTATCGTAGACTTCTGGATGCCGGCGCCGAGATGCTTTTAGTCTCTTCCGCCTGGCCGCACCCGCGGCTTGAGCATTGGCGCGTGCTTACGCGGGCCCGCGCCATCGAGAACCAATGCTTTCTGGCGGCGGCCAACTGCGCCGGAACCAACCGCGGCAGCCGCTACTGCGGCCACAGTGTGGTGCTTAATCCCTATGGCGAAGTCCTGGCCGAGGCCGGCGAGGGGGAAACCATTCTTAAAGCGGATATCGATCTGGGCGACGTGTCCCGGGCTCGCGCCGAATTCCCCGCCGTCCGCTCTCGCGTTCTCTAGAACCTCGGCGGAGCCTGTGCCTCGCGCCATTCTCCGGACTTGAGCGCTCCCAACTTAAAAGGCCCATGGCTCGCGCGCACCAGGCGCAGCGTGGGATGTCCCGCGGCGGCGGTCATGCGGCGGACCTGCCGATTGCGGCCTTCCTGAAGAGTAATCTCAAGCCACGCGGTCGGGACATTTTTGCGGTAGCGCACGGGCGGCACGCGCGGAGGCAGTCGAGGCTCCTCATCGAGAAGTCTCGCTTGGCAGGGTCGGGTTGGGCCGTCTTTTAAAACGAGGCCGCGGCGAATCTTGGCCAAGGTCTCGGCGTCCGGAATGCGTTCCACCTGCGCCCAATAGGTGCGCGGAACCTGGAAGCGAGGCTCGCAGAGGCGGCTTTGCAGCCGGCCATCGTCGCTGAGGATCAGTAGCCCTTCGCTGTCGTGATCGAGCCTGCCGCAAGGATAGACGCCCTTGGGCAACCCGAACGCGGACAAGGTTTTTTTGCCCGCCAGCGGCGTGAATTGAGAAACAACGCCGTAGGGCTTGTGGAAGACGATGACCACGGAAAAGAGTGTCTCCCGCGAGTCCGCGGATTCAGGCGTCGCTTTCGGGCTGCGGAGCGGCTTCTTCGGCCTGAGGCTCGGTATCTTCAGATTGAAGCGTGGTATCTTCTTCCGGAAAATATTCAGCCTGGGCGCGCCAGCGCACCTCGCAACCGCAGGTCTGCCCCGAACCGGCATAGAGCGGCAGCGCGCACGCAAGACGGTCTTCCGCCGATTCGGTTCTGGCTTCGAACATGGCCGAGAGCTTCTCGGTCATATCGAGGGAGCCGCGCCCGCAGCGGCCCGGGCAGGGCACGGCGAGAGAGGGAGTCTGGTTGGGTTCAATCGACAGGTCTTGCTCATCGATGAGGTGATCGTGGTCGACGAAAGTGAGATGGAGGTTCAAATGCTTGACGGTGGGAAACTTGCCGCTCAAAACCCCGGCCATGCGCTCGGCTCTTTTGGCCTGCTCGGAGCGGATGACTTTCTGCTCATTCTTGTTTGGACCATGGTGAATTTTGCGTTTTTTAAAATAACCTGCCATTAAGGCCTCCTTGCGGCTCCGGGGGGACTTTGCTGCGGCGGAGAAGCAAATCAGTATATCAGTTTCCGGCCCGCAAGCGGGAGAGAAGGCGTAAAAAATCCTCGTCCGGCTCGGCGCGAAAAATCAACGGCGTGGCTTCTTGCGACGCCGTGTTCAGCGCTGGAAGTTCAAGTTCCAAGGCGTGAAGCATCAGACGCGTAACGCCGCCCACCGGGCGCGGCGGCTTTCCGTAGAACGGATCGCCCAAAATGGGGCAGCCGATGCTGAAAAAATGCGCGCGTAACTGGTGGTGCCGCCCGGTCATGGGATGGGCCTCGATTAAAGCCGCGCGCGGGAAACGCTCAAGCGTGCGATAGCGCGTGAGGCTGGGCTTGCCGCCGGAAGCGGCGACGCCCATGCGTCCCGAGCCGAATAAATGCAGGGGCTTATCGATTTCCCCGGCGTCTTCTGGCCTGCCTGCCAACGCGGCCCAATAGGTCTTGCGCGTGCGGCGCGATTCGAAATCTTGGCAGAGCCGACGGTGAGCCGAGGCGCTCTTCGCGAAGATGACCAATCCGCTGGCCTCGCGATCAATGCGGTGCACCACGAATATCTTGCCGCCCGTGCGCTTCTGGGCCTGCAGACAAAGCGGTTCCTCGGCGAGTCCTCGGCCGGGAATGACGGCTTGTCCGGCGGGTTTGCAAACGACCAGGATGTCGCCGTCCTCAAAGACGACGCGCAGAAGGGAACTCAAGAAGGGGCGGAGGAGGCTAGGCGTGATCCTCGGCGCCGCCGCCGCAAATCTCGATGCCGGCGACCGCGACCAAGATCGCCGCGATGGCGCACACCAGCCCCACGAATGCCGCGAAATATTCCATTCTCATGATACGCTCCTTATCCGTTCAAGCTTGAGAGATTCGTCTTAAGAAAATCCAGCGTTAGCGGCCAAGCTAGTTTTGATGCTTCCTTATTGTAGCTGGCGCGCTCATCACAGAAAAATCCGTGGTCCGCGTAGGAAAACTCCACGCTGGCGAACTTCTTGCCGGCTTGGCTCAACGCATCGGCCACTTGGCGGTGGTGATCTCGCGTGATGTGCTTATCCTGGCCGCCCCAGAAAAACAGCAGAGGTCCCGCAATTTTAGGCGCGCGTTCCAAGAGCCCGGGATTGGAAATCAGGGCGGTCTTGATGGGGGCGATGCCGCTGCCGTAGAACGACACCGCCGCGCGCAGTGGGCAGGCCGACGCGGACAGGAAGCTCGCGCGCCCGCCCATGCAAAAGCCGATAGCGCCCACTTGCGCGGACGCGACGAGTGTATTTTGGGACAAATACTCGTAGCTCGCCTTGGCGTCGGCCTCCAAGCCCGTCTCGGTCACGGCGCGGACGTGCGGCATGACGGCGTCGAAATCCGAATAGGAGCCCTCGAAGCCCGGCGCGCTGCGGTGGAAGAGTTCCGGCGCCAGTGCGAAGAAGCCCTCGCGAGCCAGCCGCTCGGCCACGCCGCGGATATAGTGGTTGACGCCGAAAGCTTCCTGGAATACCAGCATCCCGGGGAAAGGGCCGGCTCCCGCGGGCCTGGCGGCGTAGGCGTTCATGGACGTGCCGTCGGAGACCTTAAGCAAGACTGTTTCGGTTTCTATTTTAAAGGACGGTTGCAGTTGAGTCATTGCGCGCTTATTTGGATTTTACCAAATTCGGCGCGGTCCTTTTATGGGCCGGAGCCCTGATGGCGAATTCGAGGGCCAGCGCGAGAGAAGCAGGAAATTGTGCGTCGCGCCCTGGACGTTGGCTTCCGTTTTGTAAGCCAAGAGGCCGTCCGAGAGCCAACGCAGAACGCGGTGCTTCCTGCCTGCCCGGTGGAGCAAAATGGCCGCGGTCGTCACCAAGGCTTGCCCGACAATCATCGAAGTAATGACGCCCTTCTCATTTTTGTTCCCGAAGGCAGTGTAGAGGGGATCCATTTCATAACCGCCCCGGCCCAGCACGGTTGCCGTGGTATAGGCATCGAGGCCCGTGGCGGCCCAACTGGTGGGCAAAAGCGTCCGGTAAAAATAGTCGGGGCGGCTCTTGCGAACCTGCGGTTTGGGCGCGTCGGGCAAATCCGGCGCGGGAGGGGCCATCAGTGAACTTGAAAAGCCAGAAGACTTTTCCGGCGCCTTAAGCGCCGGCGCTTTGGACGGGATGTCGGCGGGCGCCGCGGCTTGGACCGGCGCGGCGCCTTGATCGGGGGAGCCGTCAATCGAGGCATCGAAAAAACCATCAAGGCTTGCCGAGCCTCGGGAATCGTTCGCGCGGGCCTTGGCCAGGGTCGCGTTCAGCTTTTGCAGGCGCGGCAGGATGCGCGCGCGACCAGATGAATGTCCGCCCTTCGCGGCGCATTCGCGGTATTGCGGCGAGCCTTCCGGAAACATCACTGAGCAGGAACATTGCGGCGCGCGGCTTTGCGGATTGAGGCACGAAGAGGCCGCTGCGGCGGGAAATGGGAAGAGCGCGGCCGCTAAGCAAGCGGTGGGGATCCAAGCGAATGAGCTTTTGTGTTCCATGCTCAAAGCATAGAGCGCTTTCGGTCTTTTGGCAGGGGTCCAGCGGTCCTAAACGAAGGGGGCTAAGGGCCTATGCTGCGAACTGGAGTCAAATGGGGCGAAATTGCTATAAGAAAACAAGGCGCCCGCCAGGGCGCGACAACCACGGAGGAATTTTAAAATGATCATCGGAGTTCCCAAGGAAATCAAGAACAGAGAGCACCGCGTCGGCTTGGTGCCGGGGGGAGTCAAGGCCCTTATTAAGGACGGCCACAAGGTCCTCATCGAGAAAAACGCCGGCGTGGGCTCGGGCATCACGGACGCCGAGTACAAGGACGCGGGCGCCAAAATCGTCGCGGAGAAGCAGGACCTCTTCGACCAGGCCGAGATGATCATCAAGGTCAAGGAGCCCTTGGCCGAGGAGTTCGAGTATTTCCACGAGGG
This sequence comes from Elusimicrobiota bacterium, assembly GCA_035534315.1. Classification (GTDB taxonomy): domain Bacteria; phylum Elusimicrobiota; class Elusimicrobia; order UBA1565; family UBA9628; genus JAGWJU01. The sequence goes on along the minus strand of DATLSD010000017.1, from coordinate 3,895 downwards.
CCAGGTCCTCTACACCTACCTGCACTTGGCCGCGGTGCCGGAGCTGGTGCGCTTTTTGCAGAAAAAGAAGATCAAGGCCGTGGCTTACGAGACCATCCAGAAGGACGACGGCAGCCTGCCGCTTTTGACTCCAATGAGCGAGGTTGCCGGCAAGATGTCGGTGCAGCTGGGCGCGCAGTTTTTGGAGAAGCACTACGGCGGGCGCGGCATCCTCTTGGGCGGCGTGCCGGGCACGGTGCGCGGCGTGGTCACCATCATCGGCGGCGGCGTGGTCGGAATCAACGCGGCCAAAATCGCGGTGGGCATGGGCGCGCGCGTCAACATCCTGGACGTCTCCGCGGCGCGGCTGGCTTACCTGGACGACGTCTTTGGCAACGCGGTCACAACGCTCATGAGTCACGAGGAGAACATCACCGCCTCGGTCATCGGAGCTGACTTGGTCGTGGGCGGCGTCCTTATCCCCGGAGCCAAGGCCCCCAAGCTCGTCACCGAGGCCATGGTCAAGAAGATGCGGCCCGGCTCGGTCGTCGTGGACGTGGCCGTGGATCAGGGCGGCTGCATCGAGACCTGCGAGGTCACCAGCCACGACAAGCCCGTGGTGGTCAAGCACGGCGTGCTGCACTACGCCGTGCCCAACATCCCCGGCGCCGTGCCCTACACCTCGACCTACGCTCTTACCAACGTGACCTTGAAGTACGCGCGCGACATCGCCAAGCAGGGCCTTGAGACCGCGATTCGGCGCGACCAGTCCCTGGCGCGCGGCGTCAACATCTACGGCGGCAACATCACCTGCGACGCGGTGGGCAAGGCCGTGGGCGAGAAGACCAAAGAGCTCGCGGCGCTGCTCTAAACGGCTCTAGCCGCCGGAGCCGGGCTCAATCGGGGCGAGGTAGAAATCGACCTCAAGAGGGCGCGCGCCCAGGCCTTGAAGCGGATAAGGCCCAAGAAGCGAGCCGTTGAGGGAGCGGCTTAGCTTCCGCCGCTCGTTTAACGGCATGTCCATGACGCCCTGAGTCTGCGGATCGAGATAAGAGCGAGCGTAGCCTTTCCGGATAATGCGGACTGTGTAAGCGGCTTCTCCGCCTAGGAAGGGGACGCGCAGGCCGTAGCGCCCTTTGTCATCCGTCTTGATCTGGAAGCTGCGTTCCGCGCGGGGAGCGGAGAAGACGAGCTCCGCGCCGGCCACGGGCCGCAGCGTTTCCAGGTTGAAGACGGTTCCTTCAAAAATCCAGCCGGAGCGCTGCGTCGGGGCGTTTTGGGGCGTGACCATGGTCACTGCGTCGCCCTCGTCGCCGCCGCTGTAAATGTCCTTGGGTTTAAGATACGTGGTCTTGGAGTGGACGCCATCCCAGGGGTATTGGCCAGCCCTCGGCTGCGCGGCGCCGCCTGGCTGGGAGGCGCTGCCGGGAAGTCCGAAGAGAGAACTTCCTCCCGCGGCGTTCGCGCTGCCGTAGCGCAGCACGAAGCTCAAGACGTTCCAGCCGCCCAAGCCCAGGGCCAGAAGCACCGTTAGCCATGCCGCCAGTTTGATGAACGGGGAAATCCTGGTGGCGCGCTCCCGCTCGGCGTCCTCATCGGTCTCGAAGGACATGGGGCAATAGGGGCAGGCCAGAGCTCCCGGAGGCACCGGTTTTTTGCAGGCGGGGCAGCGCTCGGGCATGGTGGATTTTTAGCGGGCACGCAACTCTTTGATATTGCGCTGAGCCAGGAGACGGTAGCCATCGTCCGTGGTGGTCGCGGCGATGTCCTGGTAAAGGGCGATAGCGGCCTGCGTGCGCCCAATTTGGGCATTGAGAAAGGCGGCCATGCTCTTGATAAATGTTGGGCAATCTTTCGACGCGAGAACCGGGGCAAGAAATCCCAGGATGCGCTCGGCGTCGGCGCGGTTCTTGCGGTTTCTAACGCCGACCGCGGCCAAAAGCGCGCGAAACCGGATATTGGCGGGGTTGAGCGCGATGGCCTGGTTGAGCAGTTCGACGGCTTCGTTCGTTCGATTTAAATTGAAGGCGAGAGAGCCTGCCGCGTAGATGACGGCGTAGTCAAAATGAGGATCCAGGTTTAGGATACGTTGAGCACGCGGAAGTATTTCCGTGTAGCTCCCGCCGCCGTTCTCCACCACATTTTCGGGAAGACCCACCTGTGGAGTGCCATAGTAAAGGATAAGGCGGATGAAACCCAAATCAGCCGCGTCGCGGCGCATGCCCAGGCTCAAAAATCCGGCGGCAGAAAGAATGTCATTTTCTCCCGTGATGAACTGCGGATTAAGCGGCGGCGGGGGCGGGGCGGCCAAGCGCATCCCGCCGTTTAAGGCCGCGCAGGCGGCCAGGGCCCACAAAAACTCCATGCTAAAGCTCGCGTCGCGAGAAAAGCTTTGCCGCGGCGGCCAGCCAGATTCCGGCGTAAAGGGCGCAGTAGGACGCCCAAAGCGTCAAGGGCGGAATTGCCGCGGAGGCCAGATTGTCGCGCCAGTTCAAGAGCCCGAGATTGGGAATGAGGTAGGAGACGGCATTCAAAAACCAGAGGGCTGCGCCAGGCGCTCGGCCGGCCAATAATCGGATTTCTGGTATGAAATGGCCGAGAGTCCAAAGAATTCCGGTGATGAGAAGCGCCGTCAGCGCGGAACTGAAGAACAGGGACAGGAACAAGGCGACGCTCGCTGTGATGAAAATGGCGAGGAAGGATCCAGCCAGGGCCCAGAGATAGGCGCCGTTCCACGACCAGCCCTTGCAGAAAAGAAGAACAAGGTGGAAAGCCGCCATGAGGCACATGGCGGCGAGGACCGAGCCCATGAGGCCGGCGAAGCGTCCCAGAAGATACTGCGCCCTGGCGACGGGCCTGGTCAGAGCCAAGTAAACGGTCTTGCTTTCAATCTCGCCCAAAAGACCGGTCGCTGCGCCGTAAACCGCGACCAAAAGACCCGTTAGTTCGATAAGGCTCAAGCCGAAATCCAGGAGGATGCGGGTCTGCTGCTCCTGGGCCAGAATGCCCAGCAGCATGCCGGTATAGACCAGGACGACGGCGAAGACTACGCAGACGGCGAAGAATCGGCTGCGGACGTTTTCCCAGCAAGAATTCCAGGCGACGACCGCCGCGTTTTTCACGATCTCACCGTCTCCACGAAGAGGCTCTCGAGCCCTCCGGGCGAATTGCGCCAATCCTCCTGCTCGAGCAGCCGGATGAGCCGGCCTTCCTTCATGATGCCGACCCGGTCGCAGAGCTTCTCCACCTCGGAGATGCCGTGGGAGGAAATGAGCAGCGTCTTTCCCTTGTCCCGCAGGCTGGCCAGAAGATCGCGCATGTCCTTGATGGCCAGCGGATCGAGCCCGCTGGAGGGTTCGTCGAGGACGAGAAGATCCGGGTCGTGCAGAATCGCCTGAGCCAGGCCCAGGCGCTGTACCATGCCCTTGGACATTTCTTTGACGCGGGTTTTGCGGGCGGCTGCCAGCCCCACATCAACGAGCGTATCGGTTATTTTCTGTTCCAAGGCGCCCGGGGCGATGCCGGAAAGCCGTCCATAGAAGCGCAGGCATTCTTCCGCCGTCGCGAAGGGGGGAAAGCAGGGCAACTCGGGCAGGTATCCAACGCGGGCGCAAACGCCGAGGCTGCCGGGTTTTTGCGAAAAAATAGAAGCTTCTCCGTGCGTGGGGCGGATGAGGCCAAGAATGAGCTTGAAGGTCGTGGTTTTTCCGCTGCCATTCAAGCCCAGCAACCCGAAGGCCTCTCCGGGAGACACGCTGAGGTTCAATCCTTCGACGCCCCGAAATTCCCGGGAGCGGAATAATCCCGGTCGGCGATAAATTTTAGTGGCCGCCTGGAAAACGACAGGAGCGGCTGTGTCCATGGAGTGGGCGCGAGGCGGTCGATTCATGCGTTTGCCGGGCCTATTGTAGGAAAA
>DATLSD010000016.1:0-53349 GCA_035534315.1 Elusimicrobiota bacterium | reverse complement strand
AACGGGAAGGTGCTGGAGCCCATCGAGCACCTGGTCTTGGACGTCCCCTCGCAATACCAAGGCGCGGCCATCGAGAGCCTGGGCCGCCGAGCGGCCAAGATGCTCAACATGACGCAGGAAGGCGAGACGCGCGTGCGCTTGGAGTACCTCATCCCCGTGCGCTGCCTCATGGGGTTCAAATCCGAGATGCTGACCCTGACCAAGGGCCTGGGCATGATGCACCACAGCTTCCACGGCTACGGACCCCGGGAAAGCGACATCGCCGCCCGCGGCCAAGGCGTCATGATCGCCAAGGAGCAAGGCCGCACCACGGGCTACGCGCTCTCCAACCTCCAGGAGCGCGGCACGCTTTTGGTCGGCCCCGGCGTGGACGTTTACGAAGGCATGATCATCGGCATGGGCGCCCGCAACGAAGACATGGTCGTCAACCCCTGCAAGGCCAAGGCCATGAGCAACATGCGCAGCAAGGCCTCGGACGACGCCATCATGCTCACCCCGCCGCTGCTCCTGAGCCTGGAGCAGGCGCTTGAATTCATCGAGGATTCGGAGCTGGTCGAAGTCACGCCGCTCAACATCCGGCTGCGCAAGAAAGTGCTCGCCGAAGGCTATCGCCGCCGCTCGGAGCGGGATTAAAAATTGATAGCATGGACTCAGTGAACATCAGCAAGGAGGGTTCCATGACCAAAACCAAAAAGCCGCTCATCGCCGCTCTCGCCTCTTTCGCCCTGGCCGCCGCGCTCGCCGGATGCGTCTCCATCGGGCATTCCTTCGACACCTCCAAGGTCGGCTCCATCGTCTTGAACAAGACCACCCAGGCCCAAATCCAGCAGATTTTTGGAACTCCCACGCGCACCGGGACCGATGACGGCAGCCCCACGTGGACCTTCCTCGATTATAAGATCAGCGTGATGGGACTGCAGCGGGCCAACGACCTCTACGTGAAGTTCAACGCGGACGGCACCGTCAAGTCCTACTCCTTCAACACCAACCAGTAAGCGGGACGCGCCTAATAGACCCAGCCGGGGACGCCGCTGCTGTCGAGCGGCCCGCCCTGCGGTTTGGTGTTATTGGCCGGCGAGACCGGGATGCGCTGCTCCAAGTTGGGCGCGGGATTGGGCTGGCTCCCGGTGGGAAGCTCGAAATTCTGGGACCGGGGCTGAGCCTCCCGTCCCGAGGGAACCACGCTCCCGAAGCGGAACCCCAGCGTGGCGTACTGAAGATTGTTCAATGGGCCGCTCATGGCCCAGGCGTAGTCCAAGGAGAAGCTGCGCCACTTGACGCCGAAGCCCAAGGTCAGGCCCAAAGCCTGCTGGTGCAGCTGGTAGCCCAGGCGGAACGCGAAGCCCAGCGGAAACGAGCACTCAAAGCCCGTGTTGGCGTACCACATCCGCTCGTGCATAAGCCATTCGCCGTCCGCGGCCAGAAGCAGCGTGGCCAGGCGGCCGGCCGCGAACGTGTAGGCCGCGCCGCCGCGGAAGGTGGTGGGCAGCGGATCGGAAGCCGAAATGTACTTCAAGCTCCCCCCCACGTTAAGCGCCGAGAGGCCAAAGCTCAGGCCCAAGTCCGGAATGACGCCCAGATATCCGGCGTCGCCTGAAAAAGTCTGCGCGTGATACTGTTGGACCAAGGTCGAGCGGATGTATTTGCCGGTCACGCCGATGAAATTGTTCATCTGGTGCTCGGTCGTATCGTCCTGGCCGGACATGAAGGAGACCTGGCCGATGCTCTCGGCATAAGAGACGCCGGCGATAAGGTCCGAGCCCGCGCTCATCGAGTTGCTGCTCAAAAACGATCCGTCCGGGTTTGTTTTGTTGACTTGGATGGTGCCGTCCTGGGAATAGACGACGTTGGCGCCCACGCTGGCGTAGCCCGAGCCCGAAACTCCGGAAAAAGAAATGGGCGCCGCGTAGGCGACGTTTTGCAGGGTGTTGCCGGCCAGGCCCGAGTAGAAGGTTCCCTGCACTTCCTGGGACTGGAGCAGGCTGATGCCCGCGGGATTGTAGTAGAGCGCCTCCGGGTCGTCCGCCACGGCGGTAAAGGCGCCGCCCATGCCCAAGGCGCGCGCGCCCAGCGGAATTTGGAGGACGGACTCCGCGGTCACGCCGGGGTTGGCCTGGCCAAAGGCCAAGCCACCGGCCAGAACCGGGAGAGCCAGCGCCGCCCAAACAAGTTGTCGTGTTCTCATGATGCCACGCAAGCGCAAACGCCGATGCCGACGACTACTTAACGACGACGATCTTCTGCGTCTTCGAAATTCCCGGGCCGTTGATGTGGATCAAATAGACGCCGCTGGCCACCGTCGAACCGCGCAGGTTCTGGCCGTACCAATCGACGGAGCCCTGCCCCGCGGGCTCGTCCGAGTCCAGGAGCGTCTCCACGAGCGTCCCGCTCAGGGTGTAGAGCTTGAGCGAAACGTGCCCCGGGCTCTGCAGCTGATACTTGATCGTGGTCTTCTGCCCCTGCAACGGATCGAAAACGTTGTTCCAGGCCTGCATGTCCGTCGCGTCGGCCCCTAAATTCAAGGCGTTCGAGAGGCCGAAGGAAACCGTGTCGTCGGCGCTGTCGCTTCCGAAGATTTCCACGTATACGGAGCCGACCGCGGGATAGCGCGCCGCGAAGCCCGGCTGGATTTTCAACTGCCCGCTCATGGAGCCGACGGCCGCCGCCGTTGAAACGACGGCCAAATAAGGCGACGATTGGTTGGTCTGGGTCTCGGCCATGATGTTTTGGCCCTGGTCGCGCAGCTGGGCGTAGGCGAAGCTGTACGTCGGCGTCGAGCCGGAAACCGGCGTGGCTACGTCGAAGCTGATGACGTCGTTGTCGAACGAGGCGTTGACGATTTGGCTGCTCAAGGCGCCCGCCGCGACATAGGAAACCGTCAGGGTGTAGGGCTGGGAATTATTGACCCCGCTGTTGGAATTGTTTCCCGTGGGAGAGGCCGCGATGCGGACGTAGAAGTGATTGGCGCTTGGGTTGGTGTAGGAGAGAACGACCTGCTGCTGAGTCGTGGTGCAGTCCTGGGCGCTGCACACCTGCACGCCGCCGGCGAATCCCGTGCCCACGCCGTTCAACGCCGGCTGGACGTCGGCCACCACGTTGTGATCGCGATCGAAAAGGGTGATCCCGTAGGCGGAGTAATAGCCCTGGCCGTCCGCGGACGCCGGCAGAGTCAGCGTGATTTCCACGGGACCCGGCCCAGCGCCGAAGGTGTAGAAGTTCGTCTGCCCGGCCGTCGCGATGCTCCCCTGGACGTTCGGCGTGGTGGAAACGTCGACCGCGCTCTCGAATCCTTGGCCGGCGGACAAGCCGCTGATCCCATGGGCCGTGAAGGCGTTGTCGACATAGCCTTGAAGACTGCTCGCGCTGACGCCCACGCTGGCGCAGGCCGGCAGGGAGGCCGAAGCAGAGGCGTAGTTCTGCGCCGCGGCGTCCAGCGCGTCTTGGAATTCGTCAAAGCTCTCCGGATAGGACAGCAGCGCCGTGAACTCCAACTGGTTCGCGCAGTCGACGCCGGTGGCGGAACTATCCAGATGGCGGCGGATGTCCCAAAGCGCTTGGCTCAAAAACAGGCTGTCCGTGTGGATTTCGCCGGTCCAATCGTTGCTCGTGCCGGAAGTCAGGACGTCGCAGTGGGGCCCTTCGGCGCAGGAAACGCAGGACGCCGCGCCGGGGCAGTTGCCCCATTGCGTGGAATTGTCGTCGAGCTCGCGCAGCGGCGTGTAGCCGTAGCCCAGCTGCTGGAGCACGTAGGCCGCGATGTTCGGATCGTTCAAGGACGTCGCGGACCAATAATCCGCGTTGGCCTCGGAAATCGCGCCGGCCTGCCCATAATTTTGGATGTTCCAGATTTTCTGCACGACGTAGTGCGTATATTCGTGGTGCGAAACCGTGGCGTCGTCCGCGAACATGTCCGAGGGCAGGGAGTCCAGGCTGTCGCCGAAGAACAGGTCGTCGTGGGCCGGATCGTAGAACGCGTCGGTGAGGTTGTTCACCAGGGCCAGGGCCGTAGTCGGCTTGAGCGTGATGCCGGTGGACCCCAAAGCTGCCATCGTGTTGGCGAAATAATCGTGCATCTCATTCAACTGGTAGTAGAGGCTGATTTCGCTGTGCATGCCGTTGTACGTATAGGAAGACGGCCACCAAGTCAGGTTATCCGAGGCTCCGGAAAGGTTCGGGTTGCTCAGCACCAGGCAGCTCGACGTCGCCACGTCAAAGCCGTAGCCGCCCGAGCCGCCGCCGGCCGCGTCAAGCTCCAGGACCATCTTCTGACCGACTCCCATCGCGCCCTTAAACGAGGCGGGGTAGGTGCCCACGTAATCCGCGATGGGGTTCCCGAAGGAGTCGAAAGCCGTCAGCTGATCGTCTTGCAGGATGCCGCTGGCCTCGCCGCCGCTACCGCTGCTGTTAAAGCCCTGGTTGGAATAAATGCCCACGTTGAGCTCGGAGAAAACGGGCAGGAACTCGACCGCGTTGGGAGCCAGGGCGCTGACGTTGATGGTGGCGAAAGAAATCGAATACGGCGCGTAGGGATGCGGCGAGGACAGCGGCGTGGAAACGATCTGCCACGAGGCGCCGTTATTCTCATAGTGGGCGTTGGGGCCCTGGAAATTGGCCACGCTGACGTAGGAGCCTTGAAGGGTCGTGAAAACTTCGGCGGGCCCCGTGAGACCGGAATAGGCGCCGCTCGCATCGGTCGTGGCGCAATTGGCCGAGGATCCGGCGCAGACGCGCTCGTGGGCGAAGTGCTGCACGGAGGCCGGCGTCGAGCTCGGGTCGATGGCGTAAACCAGGCCGTTGATGGTCCCCGCTTCCGTCACGGACTGGTAGTCGTCGTAGCGGAAAAGGACATTCCCCGTGTTCGCATCGACGTAGTAGCGCCACGCGGCCGAGGGAGATTGCACCAAAATTCGCCAGGCCAAGTTGTCGCCGCCCGTCTCCCGGTTGGGCCAGACCACCAGCGCGCCGGCGCTCGCCTTGGCGTTGCCCCCCGCGTCCGCTACGGCGATTTGCGCCGCCCGCGATTGAGGCACGGAGGGCGCGACGCCGAGATTTAAGGAAGGCTCGTAGCTGGAGTGATAATTGAACACGGAGCCCTTGGAGTCGACGTCCATCTTGACCTGGGCGAACTCCACGGGCAGGCCCTGGTAGATCTGCGAGAACAGAAGGTGCGCGACGCCGGCCGCCGAAATTTCCTTGGTCAGGACCAGGGCGTCGGGATCGATTCCCAGCATGGCGGCGTTCTGGGATAAAAACAGGAACGCCGCGCGCCTGGGGCCGCCCGCGACGGGGGCGGCATGCCCTCCAATCAGCGCCGAAAGGACGCCGTTTCGGGCGCTGAACCGCGCCCGCCATTTCCATTGGCGCGCTTGGTTAAACGAGTTAAAAGCCCGCAAAGGGCCGTACTCCGCCGGCTTGTGGACGGGGAATAGGCTGTGCAGGTGGAAGCGCTGGACGTCCTGGCTGCTCTCCACATTCGCGCGGATGGCCAGCGCGGGCCGCCACGCGCCGAGCAAAAGCGCCGCCGCGCCGAAGAGGATTTTCCGGCGCGGGCCGATCACCGCTTCTTCCCCCGCTTGGACTCAAGCCTCAGGAGCGCGGCCTGGGCCGCGGCCACCTTGAGCAGCGTCGAGTCGTCCGTTTCGATTTCCGTTTTGAGCAAGGACAGGGCTTGGGCGTCCGGGGAAAGCGCCAGGACGTTGATTCCCAGCCTGCGGATGTCTTCGTCCGAGTTTTTAAGCGCCGGAAGGGCGGCCGACAAATCGGCTTTCTGTCCCCGCCTCAAAAGCCCGGCCATCGCGATCATCTCCGTGGACAAATCCGGCGCGTTCTCGAACGCTTGGCGGACGGCCGCGGAACTCTGCTCGTCGTCGAAGCCGGCCAAGGTCTGGAGCGCCTGCGCGCGCACGCCGGCGTCGGAATCCTTGAGGCCCTTCTCCAGCAGGGGGACCGCGTCCGCCGCGGCAAAATGCGCGGCGGCGGACATGGCCTCCGAGCGCACGTCGGCGGAGGAATCGGCCGCGGCGGTGGAGACGGCCGCCACCGCCGGCGGCGTCCCGATTTGGCCCAGCGCCCGGATCGCCGCGACGCGCACGGCCTCGTCCTGGCTCTGGGCGGCGGTCAGAAAGCGGGGCGTGAACTCGTCTAGACCCATCGCGGCCAGAGCGATGGCGGTGGCGTCCCGCACCGGGCCGTAGGGATCTCCCAAGGTCGTTTCAAACGCCTTGACGGCCTTTTCCCCCAGCTTCGGGTCGGCCTTCCCGATGGAACGCAGCTCGTTGATGGCGTCGATGCGCAGCCTCTCCTTGACCATCATTTTCAACTGGTCGATGGGCGTGGGGTTGGCCGGCATTTTCGGCTGCGCTTTGGCGATATCGAGAATGATCGGGAAAGCCGCCTTGTCGCCCAGAGAATAGAGGCTTTGGGCCGCGGCCAAGCGCACGGACTCCTCGCGGTCCCTGGCCATTTTCTTGAGCAGCGGCAGGGCCGCCGGATTGCCTATTTTTCCCCAGGCCGCCGCCGCGGCCGCGCGGACCTCGGGGTTCGAGTTCGCCCCGGCCCGGACCAGAAGCGCCAGGGCCGCGCGCCCCAGGGCCGCGCGGGCGTTGAGCCGCGGAGACGGCGCGGCCAAAACGGGCAGCGCGCACAAAAGCGCCAGAGCGCAGATATTCAATGACGAACGCCGCATGAGAATCCTATGGTATTTCCGCCGCTTTACGGAAATATTTCGCCCAAATAACGTTTCAGTTAAGATTGCCGGGGAAAGCGCGTGGGCCCGCCAGGAATCGAACCCGGATCCCGTGGTTCGAAGCCACGTGCTCTATCCATTGAGCTACGGGCCCGCCCGGCGATTCTACAATAATAATCGCCCGTAGTCAGGCGCGGCCGGCTTTTGATATGATCTGATTTATTATCAGGAGGAATGACCGTGGGCGGACACTCGCACTGGGCCGGCATCAAGCATAAAAAGGCGATCACCGACGCCAAAAAGGGCAAGGTGTGGACCAAAATCGTGCGCGAAATCACGATGGCGGCCCGCATGGGCGGAGGCGACCCGGACGCCAACCCGCGCCTGCGCCGCGCCATGGACGACGCGCGCGCGGCCAACATGCCCGCCGACAACATCAAGCGCGCCATCCAGAAAGGCACGGGCGAACTCGAAGGCGCGACCTACGAGGAGCTGGTCTACGAAGGCTACGGGCCCGGCGGCACCGCGATTTTAGTCCAGGTCACCACCGACAACCGCAACCGCACCGGCAACGAGATCGCTCTCATTTTCACCCAAAACGGCGGCAACAAGGGCGAGGTCGGCTGCGTCGGGTGGATGTTCAAGGCCCAGGGCCTCATCGCCGTCGCCAAGAGCGCGGCCCCGGACGAGGACGCCGTCATGTCCAAGGCCTTGGACTTGGGCGCGGAGGACTTCACCGCCGAGGACAAAGAGAACTACGAGATTTACACCGACCCCAAGGACCTGGACAAGGTCAAGGACGGCTTGGCCGCCGCCGGCATCGCGATCGCCTCGGCCGAGCTGGTCATGAAGCCCTCCACCCGGGTTCCGCTCGGCGAAGCGGACGCCCAAAAAGTTTTGGCCCTCATCGAGGCCTTGGAGGAGCACGACGACGTGATGAAGGTCCACTCCAATTTCGACATCCCGGACGAGGTGCTCTCCAAACTGGGATGAGCGCTTCCGTTTTGGGCGTCGACCCGGGAGTCTCGGAGACCGGCTGGGCCGTTCTCGAAGCGGCGGACGGGGCGCCGCGCCTGATGGCCTCGGGCCTCATCAAGACCTATCCCGACACGGAGTTTCCCGAGCGCCTGACCTTCCTGCATAGTTCTCTGGCCGCCATCATCGAGGAGCACGAGCCGTCCTCCATGGCCATCGAGGAGATGTTTTTCCTGAAAGCCGCGCACACCATCCGCAAGACGCTCCAGGCCCGCGGCGTCCTGATTTTGGCCGCGGCCCAGCGCGGGCTTCCCATCCGCGAGTACAATCCCCGCACCATCAAGCTGTCCTTGACCGGCAGCGGCCAAGCCAAGAAGCCGCAGATTCAAAGCGCGGTCAAGCGCGCCCTGGGCCTCTCGGACATCCTGCGCCCGGACGACGTCTCGGACGCGGCGGCCATCGCTCTGTGCCACCTGCGCTCGGAGCGATCCTCGCGCCTGCGCGTGCTGGAGCGGCACGGAGCGCGGGCGTGAACGCGGCCAAGCCATGATCGCGTCTTTGCGCGGCAGCGTCTCGTCCCGGACGAGGGAAAGCGTCGTCTTGGACGTGGGCGGCGTCGGCTACGAGGTCTTCATGACTTCCGCGGATTTGAGCCGCCTGCCGGAGGCCGGCCAGGAAGCCCTTGTTCTCATCGAGGAATCCTTCGCCATGTACGGCGGCGGACCGACCCTCTATGGATTTTTGACGCCGGTGGAAAAAGCCATGTTCGCCACGTTCCGGGACCAAGTGCCCTCGACCGGGGCCAAAAAAGCGCTCGAGTACCTCGAGCGCGCGTCCAAGTCCCTGCCGGATTTCAGGCGCGCGGTGCTCGACAAGGACGCCAAGATGCTCTCGGCGGTCTTCGGCTTTACCAAGAAGACCGCGGACAAGCTTATCGCCGCGCTCAAGGACAAGATGGAAGCCATCAGCGTGCCGGGCAAGGAGCGCTTGACCCGCGCCGACGGCGAGGGCGCGCTGGCAAGCCCGGCGCTCGCCCAGGCGCTGGGCGCGTTGTCCGCCCTGGGATATCGCCCCTCCGAGGCGCGCGCGGCCCTTGAAGCCGTGGCCGGCGAAACGGGAAGCCGCGCCCTGCCGGTCGAGCAAATCGTGCGCCTGGCGCTCAAGAAACTTTGATGGCTAAAAATGAAACGGAGGACGTGCTGGGCGCCCAAAAACAGCCCGGCGACGAGCCCTTGGACCGCGCGCTGCGGCCCAAGACTTTGGACGAGTTCATCGGCCAGGATCACCTGAAGGAGAACCTCAAGGTTTTCCTGGAAGCCGCCAGGAACCGCAAGGAGCCGCTCGATCACTGCCTGTTCTATTCCCCCCCGGGCCTGGGCAAGACCACGCTGGCCAACATCCTGGCCCGCGAGATGGGCGTCAACCTGCGCACCTCCTCGGGCCCGGTCCTGGAGCGCGTCGGGGATCTGGCCGCGCTCTTGACCGATCTCTCCGACGGCGACGTGCTCTTCATCGACGAGATCCACCGCTTGAACCCCTTGGTCGAGGAGTCGCTCTATCCCGTCATGGAGGACTACACGTTCTTCATCTCGACCGGCAAAGGGCCGACGGCCGAGACCTTGAAGCTCGCCGTGCCGCGCTTTACCTTGATCGGCGCCACCACCCGCGCCGGGCTTTTGACCGGACCCCTGCGCGACCGCTTCGGCATCATCGGCAACCTCAATTTCTACGGCGAGAAGGAACTCTCGGACATCGTCCGGCGCTCGGCCGCCATCCTCGGCATCAAGGCGGAGAGCGACGGGGCGGGCGAAATCGCCCGGCGCTGCCGCGGGACGCCGCGCATCGCCAACCGGCTCTTGCGCCGCGTGCGCGACTTCGCCGAGGTCAAGGGCGAAGGCGGCATCACCTCCCCGGTCGCGCGCTACGCCTTGGACCGCTTGGAGGTCGACGCCCTGGGCTTGGACGCCATGGATCGGAAAATCTTGGAGGCCATCATCGACAAGTTCGAGGGCGGACCCGTCGGCGTCGAGAGCCTGGCCATCGCGGTGAGCGAGGAGATAGACACCCTGACCGACGTCATCGAGCCCTTCCTCATCCAGTCCGGCTTCATCTCCCGGACGCCGCGCGGACGCACCGCCACCTCCAGAGCCTATGCCCATCTTGAACGCACGCCACCGCAGAAACCCCGGGAGTTGTTCTAGGCCGGACCGTCATTCCGGCGAAAGGCGGAACCCAGGCTGGGCCCCGGCTTTCGCCGGGGCGACGATTGCGATCCTGGGCCTCTTTCTCTGCGCGTCGCCGGCCCTGGCGAAAAAGCGCCTGCGCATCCTGAGCTCCGACTTCGTGCCCGCGACGCAGCCCTCGACCCGCAAAATCCGCATCGGCGTGGTCCTGCACGCGGACAAAATCCGCCTCGCTTGCGAGGGCCGCTGCACGTTCGACGACGCGGCAGGCAAGCTCTACTATCTCGTTCCCGGCAAGAAATACGACGTGCGGGCCCTGCGCAAGGACTTGAAGCTCGGCGGCCTCGTCATCGGCCCGCGCACGACCATCCGGACCAAGCGAATAACCGATTGCGCGCTCCTGAACGGCCGCTGCTACCGCGGGAAAATAGTCCTGCGCCGCGACGCGGACGGAACCGTGACCGCGGTCGACGTGCTCGACATCGAGGACTACTTGATGGGCGTGCTGCCCTACGAAATGGATCCCTCCTGGCCGCTCGAGGCCTTGAAGGCCCAGGCCGTGGTCGCGCGCACCTACGCCTACACCCAATTGGACAAATACGAGGACGAGGGCTACGACCTGACCGACGACACGCGATCCCAAATGTTCGGAAGCTTGGGGCAGGTCCCCGCGCGCGTGCGCAAGGCGGTCAATGAGACCGCGGGCCAAGTCCTGGGCTACAAAGGGCGAATCTTGGACGTCTACTACCACTCCTGCTCCGGCGGCCACACGGCGGACGAGGCTGAAATCTGGGGCGGGGCCGAGCCGCCGCCGCCCTTGCGCGGGGTCCGCGACCCCTACAGCCGAAAATGTCCCGACTACGACTGGACGGCCTACGTGCCCCTCTCCAAGGTCATCGAAGCCATCGAACCCGGCAATCTCATCGCGGGGCCGCTCCAGTCCCTCCGCATCGGGCATCGCTATTGGGACGGCTACGTGGAAAATTTCGTCGCCGACGTAGACGGCGATCCGCTCAGAATCGCGGCGAACAATTTCCGGCGGCGCATCGGCGCGGCCCTGCTCAAGAGCGACCTCATTTACCGCGTCAAGGTGCTGCAGGACGCGGTCGAGTTCGAGGGCCACGGCCTGGGCCACGGCGTGGGCTTGAGCCAATGGGGCGCGCGCAAGCAGGCCAAGCTCGGCCGCAGCTACCAGCGCATCTTGAAATTCTATTTTCCGGGATCCTACCTCGCGGTGGTGGTGCAGTGAGCCGAAATCTCGCGGATTACGATTTCGAGTTCCCCGAGGAGCTCATCGCCTCCGAGCCCGCCGAGCCCCGCGACTCATCCAAGCTCATGGTCATCGACGCTTCCGGCCGGCGCGAGCGCGCCGTCTTTAGCGACCTGGCCCGGTGGCTCAAGCCCGGAGACTGCCTGGTGGTCAACGCGAGCAAGGTTCTTCCCTGCCGCCTCTTGGGCAAAAAGGCGACCGGCGGCCGCGCCGACGTGCTCTTGGTCCAGGAGGCCGAAGCGGGGACCTGGACCGCGCTCTCCTCGGGACTTAAGCCCGGCATGGCGCTTGAGTTCGGCGGCCAAAACGGGGACGCGCTCAACGCCGAGGTCGTCGCCTTGAACCACGAGGGCGAATACGTCCTGCGCTTTAACCGGACCGACGTCCGGAACTTGCTCGAGGAGCGCGGCCAAGCGCCCCTGCCGCCCTACATCGCCAAGCGCAAAAAGGAGTTCTCCGGCGACCGAGCGCGCTACCAGACGGTCTACGCGCGGGAAGACGGCTCGATCGCCGCGCCGACCGCCGGACTGCACTTCACGCCCGAGCTTTTGGCGCGGCTCGAAGCAGGCGGCGTCTTAATCGCGCGGCTGACCCTGCACGTGGGGCGCGGCACGTTTCGTCCCATCGTCGCGGAGGACGTGGACGCGCACGAGATGCTGCCCGAGCGCTACAAGCTCCCGGCCGAGGAGGCGCGAAAGATTTCCGCGGCCATGGCCGCGGGCGGCCGCGTGACGGTCGTGGGCACCACCAGCATGAGGACCGTCGAATCCTTGGCCCGGCGCCCGGAGGGCTTCGGCCCCGGCGAGGGCTGGACGGACTTGTTCATCCGGCCCGGGCACGAGTTCAAGATCGCCCGGGGACTCATCACCAATTTTCACTGGCCCAAATCCACGCCGCTGCTTTTGGCCTCGGCGTTTCTGGGCCGCGAAAAGCTCCTTGCGGCCTACCAAGAAGCCTTCCGCGAACGCTTCCGCCTTTTCTCCTACGGCGACGCGATGCTCATCCTGAGGTGACATGACCACGAAACTACCCGCGTCCCAGCTCGCGCCGTTCTCCGTCGTCGTCGAAGACTCCTCGTCCAAGGCCCGCGCCGGCGTGCTGCGCACCCCCCGCGGCGAGGTGCCCACGCCCGTGTTCATGCCGGTCGCGACCCAGGCCTCGGTCAAGGCCGTCTCGCAGGAAGATTTAAAACTCCTCGGCGTGCGCGCGATTCTGGCCAACAGCTACCACCTCTACCTGCGGCCGGGCCTGGACACCGTCAAGGCCGCGGGCGGCCTGCACCGGTTCATGGGCTACGACGGCATGATCCTGACCGACTCGGGCGGCTTCCAGGTTTTAAGCCAGGCCGGCCTGCGCGACATCGATGACGACGGCGTGAATTTCCGCTCGCACATCGACGGCAGCGCGCACCGCCTGACGCCCGAGAAAGTCATCGAGATTCAGTCCGCGCTGGGCTCGGACTGCTGGACCACGCTGGATCACTGCCCGCCTTATCCGTCCTCCGAACAGGAAGCCGCGGCGGCCTTGGAGCGCACGTTCCGCTGGACCGAGCGCTCCGTGCCGGCGCTTAACCGCGAGCGCGAGGCCGGAAAGCGGTGCCTGTTTTTCCCCATCGCGCAGGGCTCGTTTTATCCGGAGCTGCGCCGGCGCGCGGCGGAGCACATGGGCGAGATTCCCGCCGACGGCGTGTCCATCGGCGGATTCTCCGTGGGCGAGCCCAAGGACATGACCTGGGACGTCCTTAACCGCACGACCGAGTTTTTGCCCAAGGACAAGCCCCGCTACCTGATGGGCGTGGGCACGCCCCAAGATCTGTGGGACGCCGTGGCCTGCGGCATCGACATGATGGACTGCGTCTACCCCACCCGCGTGGCCAGAAACGGCGGCATCATGACCCGGCGCGGGCAGTTCAACATCGGCAACAGCCCTTTTAGGAAGGATTTCTCGCCGCTAGACGCCGACTGCGGCTGCTTTGTCTGCGCGAGCTACAGCCGCGCCTACTTAAGCCACCTCTTCCGCGCCAAGGAATTGGCGGCCCTTCGCCTGCTGACCTTCCACAACCTGCAGCTCATGGCCGACGTCGCCGCGCAGATTCGCCGCGCGATTATCGAAGGGCGCTTCGCGGACGAGCGGCGGAGCTTCCTCGCCGTCTTCCGCGCGGCCTAACCGAAAGAATCGTCATTCCGGCGAAAGCCGGAATCCAGCTTGTCCACGATGGCCTGGGCCCCGGCTTTCGCCGGGGCGACGGCTCTACTTGCCCTGGTTGTCCGTCGCGCGGATGAAGGCCGCCACGTTGTCGTGGAGCTTCACGAGCGCCGGCTGGTGCGCGTAGACCATGTGGCCCGAGCGGTAGAAGTGGAACGAGATGTTCTTGAAGAGCTTCGTGGGAATCTGCAGGTGGCGCATCTCGTAGACCCCTTCCGAGAAGGGCGTGGCCAGGTCGAAGTAGCCGGCGTTTAAGAGAATCTTCAGGTCCGGGTTCTGCTTCATGGCGTCGGCCAGGTCGGGCATGACGTTGGGCGTGGAGCTCTCGTTGCCGTAGGGCGGCTGCAGGACCGTGAAGTTCCAGTGCTCGATGCTGTCGATTTCGGGCAGGTATATCTCGTCCGTGCTGTAGTCGAGAACCTTGTGGGCGTAGTTGTTGAAGGCGGAGACGTAGGCCGAGCTGATGGCCGCGCCCTGCGGGTCGTAGTTGGCCTCCTTGCTCAGCGGATCGAGCGTGGGGCCGGAGAAGCGGGTGTCCAGGCGGCCGACCGTGTCGTCCGAGTCGCCCTCCAGGGTCTTCTCGAACTCGCCCCCGTCGATGCGCAGGTTGGCCTTGAGGATATAGGAGACCGGGAGGCCCGTGTAGTCGTGGAGCTTCTCCGCGACGGCCTGCTTGGCCTTGGGATCGAGCCCCAAGCCGGCGTTCAAGGCCTGGGCGTAGTCGCCGGTGGAGAACGCCTTGACCTCGGCCAAGAGGGCGTCCAAATCCTTATACTGCGCGGGCAGCTTGTGGTGGTACCACGCCGTGGCCGCGTAGGTCGGCAGCGCCAGGACGTAGGGCAAGTCGATGGCCGGGTTGGTCTCGGGGCCGTCCACGCTCAAGTCGTAGTTGAGGATTTGGGACAGAAGGATGACGCCGTTGAAGTCCACGTCGTCGTCGGTCTCCAGGCGATCGACCAAAATGGCCGAGCGGGTGGTGCCGTAGCTCTCGCCGAAGAGGTACTTGGGCGAGTTCCAGCGGCCGTACTTGGAGAGGAACTTCAAGATAAACTGGGCGAAGGCGTGCGCGTCCTGGTCCATGCCGTAGAAATTTTTCTTGGCGTCCTTGCCCGCGATGCGGGAGAATCCCGTGCCCGGGGCGTCGATGAAGACGAGGTCCGTGGCGTCCAAGAGGCTCCAATCGTTGTTGACCACCTTGTAGGGCGCGGCCGGCGTGTGCGCGTCGTCCGAGGTGACCACGCGGCGGGGCCCGAAGGCGCCCATGTGCAGCCAGACCGTGGAGGAGCCGGGCCCGCCATTATAAAGGAAGGTGACGGGGCGCGTGGCCGGATCGGCGCCTTTCTTGAAGTAAGCCACGTAGAACATGGAGGACTCGGCCGGGGGCGTCTTCAAATCGTCCTTGGCGTCCTTGGAGCCCGGCACGGGCGGCACGTCGTCCCAGCCTTTCGCGTGAACGACCAGGGTCCCGGCCACGGCCGTGTAGTCGATGCGCTTGCCCTCGACGGTCACGGAGCCCTCGGTGGTCTTCTCGCCGGGCTTGAAGAAATTCAGGGCTACGGGCTTTTCCGCATCGTCCGGCGCGGATTTCTTCGCCTTGTCCGCGGCGAAGGCGGGCAGGACGGTGGCGGCGGTGAGCGTGAAAACGGAGGCGAGCGCGAAGACTTTCTTCATCATGTTCTCCTTATTTGACGTTAAAAACGGATTTTATCTTACCAAATTCTCGCGGAGACGCTGAAATGATGAAATAAAAAAGGCCCCGGTTTCCCGGGGCATTGGACAGCTTCTGCGGCTCAGCCTTCGCAGCCCGGGTAGCCCACCCATTTGCCGCTATCGCAGGAATCATCGGAGGGACCGCCAAGCGAGTTGCGCCCTGAATGGGTCGAAGGCGCGACAGCGCCATATTTTTCCAGCAGCTCAAACATGGCGCCGCCGCCGGGATAGCTGCAATCGTTAAGGAGCGCGGAAAGCTCCGCCTTGGAGCCGGCGTAGCGCTTCAAAAGCAGCTTGGCGATTGGAAGCGAGTCCTCGGCCACGGCTTGTGAAAGGGCGTCGCTGCCCCCGGCAACTTCACTGACGTCTGCGTGCCGGGATAGCAAAAGCCTGACCATTCTTGCGTTGCGGTTTTCCACGGCCAGGATGAGCGCCGTGGTTTTATAGTGCAGGAGCCTTGGGTTGGCGCCCTTGAAGTTGACATTTGCTCCGCGGTCGAGCAGAGCCTGAACCTTGTTTAAGTCGCCGTCGCCAACCGCGTCAAGAAGCTCCGCGCCGACGCCGTTCCCGCCCCGCGCGCTTTCAAGGCTGCGCTGCGCGGCTCGGGCCACGTCTTTTTTGCGTGCGACGACGGCTTCTGAGAGCGAATGAAGTTGTTCCGCAAACATGGCGTCGCTGCCGCCGATGTCGGCGGCCTTGGCCGGCACAACTCCCGCGATTCCTGCCAGCAAGAGCGCCGCTAGAATCTGCGGCCAGGCGGCCATGCTTGATTCCCGGCAAAATGTCTTTTTGGTCATCGTCTATGTCCTTAGATACGGCTCCGATTTTTCCGTCTTCCACACAATACCAAGCCTCCAGCCAAGATTCCCATGGCCGCAGCGTAAACTACCGGTAACAACCACATGACATTGGGCCCTTTGGGCGCGGCCCACATAAAAAAAGCCCCGGTTTCCCGGGGCCTTGGGTAGCTTAACGACAGCCGTCAACCAAAATTATTACAGCAGGCTCCCCATGATTGTCAATGGACGGGTCATTCGGCGTCCGCCGCGCCCGAAATCCGCCGGAAAACGCGCGCGATCTTGACTCCGGCAACGGAGTTCGCTAAAATCTGCCACCATGAATAATATACCGAGCGGAGAAGCCAACCTCACCCTTCCCAACCTGTCTCAGGTCACTTTCCTAGGCGTGCCCGGTCATCACTTGCTGATGTACGGGCTCATCTTCTGCGGCCTTGGCCTGCTCTTCGGCCTCTACATGTACGGCCAGATCAAGAACCTGCCCGTGCACCGCTCGATGGCGGACGTCTCCCACATCATCTGGGAGACCTGCAAGACCTACCTCTTCGAGCAGGGCAAGTTCCTGATGCTCCTGTGGGCCTTCATCGCCGCGGTCATCATCCTTTACTTCGGCGTGCTGCTGCACTACTCCGCGGCCCGCGTCGCCATCATCCTGGCCTTTTCCGTGCTGGGCATCCTGGGCAGCTACGGCGTGGCCTGGTTCGGCATCCGGGTCAACACCTTCGCCAACTCCCGCACGGCCTACGCGAGCCTGGGCGGCAAGGCGCTGCCCGTCTACAACATCCCCGAGCGCGCCGGCATGAGCGTGGGCATGATGCTCATCTCGGTCGAGCTCCTGATGATGCTCGTCATCCTGCTTTTCGTCCCCGGCGCCTACGCGGGGCCGTGCTTTATCGGCTTCGCCATCGGCGAGTCCCTGGGCGCGGCCGCGCTGCGCATCGCCGGCGGCATCTTCACCAAAATCGCCGACATCGGCTCGGACTTGATGAAGATCGTCTTCCACGTGAAGGAAGACGATCCGCGCAACCCGGGCGTCATCGCCGACTGCACGGGCGACAACGCCGGCGACTCCGTGGGCCCGACGGCCGACGGCTTCGAGACCTACGGCGTCACGGGCGTGGCTCTTATCACCTTCATCCTGCTGGCCGTCCCTCAGGACGTGGTCAAGGTGCAGCTGCTGGTCTGGATTTTCGTCATCCGCATCGTCATGCTGGTCGCGGCCGCGGCGGCCTACTACATCAACTCCGCCTACGTGCACAGCCGCTACTCCCAGGTCAAGAAGATGAACTTCGAGACCCCGCTCACGATGCTGGTCTGGCTGACCTCGGCGGCCTCAATCGCGCTCACCTTCGCCATCTCCCGCGTGCTCATCCCGGTCGTCAACGGCAACGCCACGCTGTGGTGGAAGCTTTCCCTCATCGTGTCCTGCGGCACCCTGGCGGGCGCGCTCATCCCCGAGCTGGTCAAGGTGTTCACCTCCACCGAATCCCGCCACGTGCGGGAAGTGGTCGCCTCGGCCAGGGAAGGCGGCGCGTCCTTGGACATTCTCTCGGGCCTGACCGCGGGCAACTTCTCCTGCTACTACCTGGGCCTGGCCATGGTGGCCTTGATGGCCGTGGGCTCCTGGGTGAGCCTGCACGGCCTGGACGGCATCATGCTGGCGGGGCCGGTCTTCGCCTTCGGCCTGGTGGCCTTCGGATTTCTGGGCATGGGCCCGGTCACCATCGCGGTCGACTCCTACGGCCCGGTGGCGGACAACGCGCAGTCGGTCTACGAGCTTTCCTTGATTGAGAAGGCCTCGGACGTGCGCGAGCAGGTCAAGAAGGACTTCGGCGCCGAGTTGAACTTCGAGAGCGCCAAGGATCTTCTGGAAGCCAACGACGGCGTCGGCAACACCTTCAAGGCCACGGCCAAGCCGGTGTTAATCGGCACCGCCGTGGTGGGCGCCACGACCATGATTTTCGCCACCATCATGGCCCTGACCGACGGCTTGACGGCCAACGTCGACAAGCTCTCGCTCTTGAACGCGCCTTTCGTCCTGGGCCTCATCTCCGGCGGCGCCATCATCTATTGGTTCACGGGCGCCTCGATGCAGGCGGTCACCACCGGCGCCTACCGCGCCGTCGAGTTCATCAAGGCCAACATCAAGCTCGAGGGCTCGGAAAAGGCCTCCATCGCGGACAGCAAGAAGGTCGTGGGCATCTGCACCCAGTACGCGCAAAAGGGCATGCTCAACATCTTCATCGCGGTCTTCTTCGTGACCTTGGCCGCCGCCTTCGCCGATCCGTTCTTCTTCATCGGATATCTCATCTCCATCGCCATCTTCGGCCTCTACCAGGCCGTGTTCATGGCCAACGCCGGCGGAGCCTGGGACAACGCCAAGAAGCTCGTGGAAGTCGAGCTCAAGCAAAAGGGCACCCCGCTGCACGACGCCACCATCGTGGGCGACACCGTGGGCGACCCCTTCAAGGACACCTCCTCCGTGGCCTTGAACCCCATCATCAAGTTCACCACGCTTTTCGGCCTCTTGGCCGTGGAGCTGGCCGTGCAGCTCACCGCCGCGCGCGGCCCGGAGCTCACCCGGGGCCTGGCCGTGGCCTTTTTCCTCGTGTCCTTCTACTTCGTCTACCAGTCGTTCTACGGGATGCGCATCCAGACCAACGGCGCCGCCGAACGAGAGATAGAGCGAGTCAGGGCCGCGGACGGCGCGTCGGCCTAGTACCCGACGTTTTAGCGGCGCCCTTCCTTTTAAGGGCGGGAAGTTGCTAGAATCTGCGAGGCCGGTTTATTTAAAGGAGATTTCATGCAGTCTTCGCCCAGCCCGTTCATGAGCCTGATTCCCATCGTCGCCATTTTCGTCATTTTCTACGTGCTCCTCATCCGCCCCCAGCACAAGCAGCAAAAAGCCCACGACAAGATGCTGGCCGACCTCAAAAAAGGCGACAAGATCATGACCACCGGCGGCCTTTACGGCGTCATCACGGGCATCAAGGGCAACGACCTCGAGGTCAAGTTTTCCGAGACGGTCAAGCTGACGCTGGCCCGCTCCGCCGTGGCCAAGCTCATGCAGACCCAGCCGGCCGCGGGCCAGCCGCAAGGCGCCCCGGCCAAGGAGGAAACGGCCGCTTAACCGGCCGCTCGCCCTGGCATGAACAACAAGAAACTGCAGATGAAGTGGGGCGCCGTGGGCCTGGTCTCCGTCCTGGCCGTTTTCCTGCTCTACCCGACCATCAACTGGTACTCCACGCCCAAGGCGGAGCGCGCCCAGATGGACGCCTACCACATGCGGCCGCACTGGCTTTTGAACCTGGGCCTGGACCTTAAGGGCGGCACGTCCCTTTTGATGGAGCTAGACGTCTCCAAGCTCCCCCCCGGCGCGGACTTGAAGGACGCCGTGCAGCGCGCCATCGAGATCATCCGCAACCGCGTGGACCAGTTCGGCGTGACCGAGCCCTTGATCGCGCGCCAAGGCGACCGCTGGATCGTGGTCGAGCTTCCCGGCATCACCGACACCGCCCAGGCCAAGAATCTCATCGGCAAGACCGCGCTGCTCCAATTCCAAATCGTGGACGCCTCGGACGCCGCGCAAAAGGCGCTGAGCAAAATTTCCGAGATTACCGACGCCGTCAAGGACGGGAAAATCGCCCCGGCCGCCGAGAAGCTCGTGCCCAAGGGCGACATTTTGGTCGCGGGCAAGGACGGCGCGCTCTATCTCCTGAACTCCGACGTGCCCTTGACCGGCGCCAACCTGGACAACGCCCGCGTGGACACCGGCGGCGACTACGGCGTGCCGGAGGTGGCCTTCAGCTTCAAGCCCGACGCCGCGGAGAAGTTCTCGAACCTGACCGCCGCCAACGTGGGCAAGGACCTGGCCATCGTGCTTGACGGCGTGGTGCAGACCGCGCCCGTCATCAAGGGCCGCATCCCCGGCGGGCACGGCGTCATCGAGGGCAACTTCACCATCGACGAGGCCCGCGACTTGGCCATCGTGCTGCGCTCGGGCGCGCTGCCGGCGCCGGTCAACATCATCGAGGAGCAGACCATCGGGCCGACCGTGGGCGAGGACTCGATTCACAAGGGGCTTTTGGCCGCCGCCATCGGCGGCGTCTTCATCCTGATTTTCATGCCGCTTTACTACAACGGCGCGGGCCTCATCGCCGACCTGGGCCTGGTCTTGAACATCCTCTACCTGCTGGCCTGCATGTCCTACTTCGGCGCCACCCTGAGCCTGCCCGGCATCGCCGGCATCGTGCTCTCCGTGGCCATGGCCGTGGACTACAACGTGCTGGTCTTCGAGCGCATGCGCGAAGAGCTGGCCCTGGGCAAGCCCATCCGCATCGCCATGGACATGGGCTTTGACCGCGCCTGGACCGCGATTATCGACTCCAACATCACCACGCTGATTTCCTCGCTGTTCTTGTTCCAGTTCGGCAGCGGCCCCATCAAGGGCTTCGCGGTCACGCTGGCCCTGGGCCTGGTCATCTCCATCTTCACGGCCTTCTGGCTCACGCGCCTGATTTTCCAGACCTACCTCATGAACCGGGAAGTCACCACCCTAAGCGTCTAGAGAGAGAGCATGCAAATATTCCCCAAGACCCACTTCGACTTCATCGGCTGGCGCTGGAAGTTCTTCGCCATCTCCGGCGTGCTTCTGGGCGGCAGCATCGTCTCCCTGGCCACCAAGGGCGCCAAGTACGGCATCGATTTTACCGGCGGCACCGTCATGCAGGTGACCTTCCAGAACCCCGTGGACATCGCCACGGTGCGCGCGGCCATCGAGAAAAGCGGGTTCTCCAACCCCGCCATCCAGCACTACTCCGGCACCAACATGTTCTCCATCCGCGTCCAGCCCCAGAAGGGCGAGACCGCGCAGAGCTCCGAGGACCAGCTGAGCGCGCTTAAGACCGCCGTGCCGAACAACACCTTGACCATCGATTCCAAGTCCTACATCGGCCCGGCCGTGAGCCAGGACCTCTTCAAGAAGGCGGTCATGGCCATTGTCTTCTCGCTCTTGGGCATCATCGTCTACCTGGCCTTCCGCTTCTCCAACCCCATCTGGGGCATCGCGGGCATCATCGCGCTTTTGCACGACGTGCTGGCGACCTACGGGCTGTTCTCCATCGCCGGGCGGGAGGTGGATCTGCTCATCATCTCGGCGCTTCTGACCATCGGCGGCTACTCCATCCACGACACCATCGTCATCTTCGACCGCATGCGCGAGAAAATGGGCGTCATCCGCAACCTGCCCCTGGATCAGGTCATCAACGAGAGCATGAACGAGACGCTTTCCCGCACCATCATCACCAGCGGCATCGTCTTGACCGTGGTGCTGGTGCTCTATCTCTTCGGCGGCCAAGTCATCCACAATTTCGCCCTGGCCCTGGTGTTCGGAACCATGGTCGGAACCTATTCCTCCATCGCCGTGGCGGCGCCGCTGGTCTACGAGTGGCACGTCCACAGCTCCAAGAAGCGGCCCCAGGCCGCGGCGGCCGCGCCCAAGCCGCTGACAAAGCCGGTCGTCGCCAAGCCCAAGCCCGCCGGGAAGAAGGGGCGATAATGAGAAAGATCATCGGCTTTCGCATCGAGGTCCGCGCGCACGAGGTGCTGCGCCGCGCCAAGAAGGCGGGCTTAAAGCCCGAGGACGCGGGCCTGGACTCGGGCAAGGTGGAGCTGCTCATCGCGGGCGCGCTCAAGTCCGCCAACCCCGCGGTGCTCTTCGAGACCTTTCCCCCAACCGACCCCGATTCGGCCCAGCTTTCCTCCATGCCCGGCCTGGCCTACAGCTTGATTCTCGCGACCTTGGGCCCGGGCTTTGAGGCCGCGCGCGCCGCGGCCGAGCAGGCGAGCCCGGCGCAGGCCGCGAGCCGGGAGGCAAGCAGTGCCGAGCCGCATCAGGAAATAACGTTGCGGCCCGGCGCCGCGTGGTGGGGCCTCATCCAGGACATTGCGCTCGACGAGATTTTCCGCTTCGCGTCGGGCCTCATCGCGGACGAGGCGGCCAAGGAATCCTGCGAAATCTCCCCCCTCTCCAAGTTCACCGACGCCGCCGTCCTGGAGCGCGCGCTCGCCAAAATCGACTCGGCGAAAATCGTCGTCTCCCTGCGCGAGGGCCTTTTGTCCCCCGCGCCTTCCTCGGCCGCGAGCCTTTCATGGCTGGCCAAATCCACGGCCAAATCGACGGCCAAAAGCCGCGGCAAGTAAGCCGTTGCGGCGCCGTCGCCCCGGGACGCCGCGGGCCTGGATTCCGGCTTGCGCCGGAATGACGACTCCCGCCGGAATGACGGATTGCGTTCGTCGCCCCGGCGAAAGCCGGGGCCCAGGATTAGGATGATGACTCATGCCGAAGAATCCTTGCGTCTACATCCTGGCCAGCCGCCGCAATGGAACGCTTTACGTCGGGGTCACGTCCGACTTGGTCAAGCGCGTTTGGGAACACAAGAATGATTTGGCGGACGGATTCACGAAAAAATACGGCGTTCACGCGCTGGTGTGGTTTGAACGGCATGAGTCCATGGACTCGGCCATCACGCGGGAGAAGCGCCTCAAGGAATGGAAGCGGCGCTGGAAATTGGAGCTCATCGAGCGCGAGAATCCGGAGTGGGATGACCTCTACGAGCGCATCGCCTAGAACGCTGGGCCCCGGCTTTCGCCGGGGCGACGGACACGCGCCGTCACTCCGGGGCAATTCGTCATTCCGGCGCAAGCCGGAATCCAGGCCCGCGTCGGTTCTGGGCCCCGGCTTTCGCCGGGGCGACGGATACGCGCCGTCACTCCGGGGCGACGACTTAATGAGCCCGTCGCCCCGGCGAAAGCCGGGGCCCAGCCGCATGAATCGGAGAGCCTCTTGAGCTTCCTGCGGCGGCTGTCCTGGCGCGGCCTGGTCCCCTACGTCGCCTACGCCTACATCGCCCTCGTGGGCCTGACCACGCGCTATAAAATCGAGAACGCCCATTGCCGCGACGATCTGCGCCGCGCCGGCAAGCGCTTCATCTACGTGTTCTGGCACCAGCGCCAGATTTTCCTGGTCTGGAGCCACCGCGGCGACCCCTCCTCGATTCTGGTCAGCCGCAGCAAGGACGGCGAGATGATCGCCAAGACCATGGCGCTGTTCTCCATCCGTACCTCGCGCGGCTCGTCCTCCCGCGGCGCGCTGGCCGGACTGCGCGGCCTGGACGACGCCTTGAACTCGGGCCTCGACGCGGGCTTTACGCCAGACGGGCCCAAGGGCCCGGCGCGGCAGATTAAGCCCGGCGTCCTCTATCTGGCGCAGAAAAACGGCGTGCCGATTCTTCCGCTCACCAACGCCTTGTCGCGCAAGCTCGAGTTCAAGAAAAGCTGGGACCGCTTCCAGGTGCCGCTGCCCTTCGGCCGCGCCATCGTCCGCTACGGCGCGCCCATCTTCGTCGGTCCCGACGACGACTTGGAGAAAAAGGCCGCCGAATTAAAGGCCGCCTTGGACCGCATCACGGACGAGGCCGAGCGCTCCGTGTCCGCATGAGCAAAAATTCGTCATTCCGGCGCAAATCCAGAGGACTGGGCCCCGGCTTACGGACTGCCGGGGCGACGAGGAGCAAGCCATGATCTTTCTCGTTCTGGCTATCGAAAACCTGCTTTTCCCTTTGGCCGGCGCGGCCTTCGTCTTGAAGTTCGCGCTCTCCCGGCGGCGCTCGCTCTTAAAGGACCTGCCCGCCGAGATGGGCGAGCGCCTGGGCTTTGTCCCGCTGGAAGTTCTCTCCAAGCTCGCGGGCCGCGAGACGCTTTGGATTCACGCGGCCTCGGCCGGCGAGGTCGCGGCGGTCTCGGAGCTCATCGCGCGGCTTAAAAGCCAAAAGCCCGCGCGCGCCGTGGTAGTCACCTGCTCGACCGCGGCCGGGCGCGACCGGGCCAAGGCCCTGCCTTCGGTCGACGCCGCGCTTCTGGCCCCGCTTGATTTCTACCCCGCGGTCTCGCGCTTCTTGCTGCAGATTAAGCCCAAGCTGCTCCTCATCGCCGAGACCGAGCTCTGGCCGCACATGATTGAGCTCTCTTTCCGCCGCGGCGTCAACATCGCGGTCGTCAACGGCCGCATCTCCAAGAAAAGCTTCGCGCGCACCAGGCCCTTCGCGTTTCTCGCGCGCCCCTTTTTAAGGCGCCTGGGCCGCGTCGCGGCGCAGAGCTCGGAGCACGCCGCGCGCTTTAAGGCCTTGGGCGCGCCGGAAGACCGCGTGCGCGCGCTGGGCAACTTGAAGTACGACGTGAAGCCCGCGCCGGGGCCCGTGGAGGCCGCGGCCAACGCGCTCTTGGAGCTGGGCTGGTCGGACTGCCCGATCTTCGTGGCGGGCAGCACGCACCCGGCCGAGGAAGACGCGGTCTTGGAGGCTTACGCGGCCGCGAAGCAAAGAGTCCCCGATTTAAAGCTGGTCTTGGCCCCGCGCCACGTGGAACGCGCGCGCGAGGCCGCGCAGAACCTCGCGCGGCGCGGCCTCGCGTTTAAAGCCTGGTCCAAGCCGGCCTCCGGCGCCAAGCCCGGGCCCGCGGACGTTCTTTTGCTCGACGCCCTGGGCGTCTTGTCCGCCTTCTACGGCCGCGCGGTCTTGTCCTTCGTGGGCGGCACTTTGGTTCCCGTGGGCGGGCACAACATCCTGGAGCCCGCGCTCGCGGGCTGCCCGGTGGCCTTCGGGCCGCACACGGCGCACGTCGAGGACGTGGCGCGCGTTTTGGAGGACGCGGGCGGCGGCTTTAAGGTCCGCGACGCCGGGGAACTAGCTCTAAAACTTCAAAGCCTGGCCGAGCTTCCGGACCAGGCCCGCCTCGCGGCCAAGGCCGCCAAAGACGCCGCCGCAAGCCTTCAAGGCGCGGTTGGCCGCACGCTCGACTACCTGCGGGACTGGCTCTAGGCCGGCTCGGAGCGCGGCGCCGCGCCTAGGCCTTTGGTCTTGGGCCATTTTCCTGCGCGGCCCGGGCCTTTAGACCCCTGATCCGGCGGCGGTCCGGGGTTAGACTATTATCGTAGCTTCCCGGCGGCGACGCCGGGAAACTCTGTAGCCCGGGGAATCGGCCCCGGGGACTCCACGATCCCGCCTTAACGGGATGCGGCCAGAGGAAGCGGCGGCAAGCCGCTTCCTTATTTTATTTGGGGAGGCCCAAACGTGGAGACAACGCGCGGACGCCGGACTACAGCAGCAGCGGCCCTGGCCGCTCTCTTGGCGGCGGCTGTCCTTCCTTTAATAGCGCGGGCCGCGGACTTGGAAGCGGTCTTCGTGGGCCATTACGGCGAACCGATTGCCTCCGGGCTCGATGAGAACGTTTCCACGCGCATGCGCGGCCATATCGAGGACATCCGTATCTACCCCAAGGGACTCCAGCCCACCGATGCCGACTACCTGCCGCAGAATTTCCAGCGCTTCGGCCTCAAAGAACTCCTCGTGGTCCCCGTTTCCTTCAATGATGATCTAGGCGATCTCCTCACCGCCGTCGAGAATTCAGCCTTCGACGCCAGGTCGCAAGGCCGCTACGCCTCCGCCGTTCCCCCCCAAGGCCGCTTGGTCTGGCCCGACGACAGCGCCGAATCCATTTACGGAAATTTTAAAACGGCCGATCCGTCGGGCCCCCGCCAAGAGCTGCCCGGCACCGGCTACTGGCAAATTCTCTCCCAGGAGCGGGGCGTCCTTTATATATGGACCACGGGCCGCGACCCGGCCGGCTACGACGACCCCGACCTGGCGAGCCTGGACCGCTACCTCATGCGCCTGGGGCCGGCGCCTTTGCCCCTCGAGCGCTGGCGGGATATTTTCGGCGACCCGGGAGGCTGGATGGACGAGGCGATTTCGGATCACCCGCTCTCCGGCTTTTTAGGCTGGATAGCGGGCCCCGGGATTCTTCTGCTGGCCAACGCCGCCGTTCTCCTTTTGCTTTTCCCCTGGGACTTGCGCTCAAAGCCCGGGGCCCGCAGCGTCCTTCTCCACCTCGTTTGCTTCGGCAACGCCTTCGCCGCCTTCACTCTGGCGGCGGCCCTCTTTGAAATCTTCAGCATGGCCGGGCTCTTCAAGAATTACGGCATGATTTTCTCGGCCGAACTGCTGCTCGCGGCCGGAGCCGGCTGGCTCCTGGCCCGCCGCCGCAAGGCCGAGCGCGCCCGAGGCTTACGCCCTTTTCTCCTGCTCCTGTCATGCGGCGCGCTCTATTGGCTCTGCGCCAGCGCCATCGGCAAGCCCATGAACTCGCTGCCCGGTTGGGTCCGCTATTGCCCGCTCTATTGCGATTTTTCCCTCGCCTTGGGCGCGGCGTTCGCCCTTGTCTTTTCGCTCACCCTGACGTTGAGAGAGGCTCCCGTCCATGAAAACGATTAAAGCCGCCGTCATTATCGCCCTCGCGCTGCCTTTGGGTTTCGCGCCCGCTTTTGCCGCAAGCTCACGGCGCCCGTCCGCGGAGTTGAACGACTCCCTCGTGAAGGCCGCCGGCCGCGGGGACGCGGCCCAGGTTCTCAAGCTCCTTAAGCGCGGCGCGGACGTCGACGCGCACGACCCTGAGGACGGCTCCACGGCGCTTATCCGCGCGGCGGTGAAAGACCACCTGGAAACGGCCCGAATTCTTCTCGCCCACGGCGCGGCGGTGGACGAGCGCAGTTCGGCCGACTCGCCGGGCGTCACGGCGCTCATGCTGGCGGCCGCCCATGGGAGCGCGGACATGATCCGGCTGCTCATCGCCCACGGCGCCGACGCCAAGGCGCGCGACGCCAACGGCCATGATACGGTCCTCATGTGGGCGGCCGACGACGGCACCCCGGAGGCGGCCGGAATCCTGCTGGATCACGGGGCGGTCTTAAACCCGCGCGCCGGCGACCCGAGCGGCACCACGCCGCTCATCGAAGCGGCGACCCACGGCAACGCGGACATGGTGCGCTTCCTCATGGCGCGCGGCGCCGATCCGAAAGCAAAAAACTACGAGGACTATACGGCGGCGGACGTCGTCTGCAACTTTTGGAACGGCGACGGGCCGTGCCCCCGGGAAGAAATCCTGGGGCTGCTCTTTCCCTCCCGCGAAAAAACCCTGGAGCACCCCCAGCCCTCGGTCAACGCCTACGTGGGGGCCTACGGCGAAGTGCTCACCTTCGAGAACGACGAGACCGTTTCCCCGCGCATGCACGGGCCCATCGAGGACATCCGCATTTATCCCAAGTGGGACCCGCGCGTGCCCAAGGGCCGGGCGCCCGTCTTGTTCCAGCCCACCAAAGCCGACTACAAGCCAGAAAATTTCGCGGCCCTGGGCCTTAAGCAAATCCTGGTCATCCCCAAGAACCTATCCGGCGGCTACGATCAGCTCGATTCCCTGCTTGACGCAAAAATGAGAAGCCTGGATAAGATCACGTCCCGCGTTGGAATGCCTTCTTACAACACGGAGTATCCACCCAAAGGGCTCATCGTCTGGCCGGACGGCTCCCGGGAGTTCATCATGCAGGGCGACGATTGGAAGTACTGGCAGATTTATTCCGAATCGCCCAAGAATTTCTACATCGCGACGACCGGACGCGACCCGGCCAATTACGATGACCCGGACCTGGCGAGCCTGGCCAAATATCTTCTGAGCCTGGGCCCGGCGCCGCTGCCGCTCAAGGACTGGCGGCAGGTGGCGAAGGAATTGTACGGAGATGCCCTGCCCTCCTGGCCTGCCAATCCCGTGGATCCGGCTCTTTGGATCGACGCGTGCTACTTGTTCTTAAATGCCCTCTTTTTGGGATTGGCGCTCAAGGGCAAGAAATTAAAAACCCGGATCGTGGGCCGCTGCTTGTTCGGATTCGCCAACGCCTTGGCCGTTTTTAATCTTGCCTCCGGAATTTTTGAAGTTTTCACGCTGACAAAAGCATATGAAGACATCATGGTAGCAGGATTTATTTTCATTGCCATCGCCTGCGCATTTTTAGCGCGGCATTGGCGCGCGCGAAACATCAAAACAACCTTGGCGATCAGCATTCCCCTGGCGGGTGGCCTAGCCTGGACATTTTATTCCACGGCCGAGCAGATGACGCTCAACGCCTGGCTTGGGGCGCTAATTCCTGACGCCATTCTTGCGTTCATGCTGGGCCTTATAATCGCCCTAGTTTTTTCCCTTGTCTTGAAACCCGGCGAGGAGGTGCATGATGAGAACGCTTAAGGCCGCCGTTCTCATCATCTTGGCGCTGCCGGCCTTGGCGCGCGCTTATTCTTTTACTTTGGAGAATGCGCAAGACAAGCTCAACATGACGACGGAACAGATAGCCCGGCAAAACCCCGCCGCTCTGGCTCGGAAAATTCTTCAAGAGCAGGGAATTACGCCGCAGAACATTCAGGCCAAGATGAAGGCCCATTATCAATTCCAGCGCGTGGAAGTCACCGGGTGGCATTCCGATGACAACGACGGCTTCCAGCCCAAGAAATATGGCGGCCCCCCAAATTCTTTCGATTACCCCATTCGCATTTCCAATCTGGGTTCATATAAGCCGCCTAAGCCTGTTAAGCCCTCGGTTTCTTTATCGTATATTAAGTATTTAGGAGCCGCGGCCACCTACCATCTAAGGTATTCATTAACGCTGCATCAGGATACTACGGAATCCATGCAGGATATCCAGCATGACGGCATCAGCAAGCGGGCCGCTGCCGCCCTGTCGCCTCTCCGTGGCAAGGAAATAAACCAAATCGTCTGCCATAGTTGGGGCTCTGCCGCGGTTTACAACGCCATCATGACCAACGAAATCCGGCCGCCCAACGTCATTTTCGTGCTCGGCTCTCCCAGCAATGACAAGGACGAGTGGGAAATGCTCTCCAAATACACGGGGACCAAGGTGTACTGGCTTCGCTCGAAGGATGATTATTTTATTAAAGCAGTGGCGTGGAAATCTTCGGATCATACGCCCCCGTCTAAAGAGCAAATTGAGGATCAGTGGATTGAATGGCGGATTGGCTGCCGGCCTAAAGATTGCATGGCCCCGTCCGCCTATTATAAATACAAGAACGATCTGCTGGCTGATCAATGGGACGACGGCGGCGAAGAAGCGCGGAACGACCCGACGAACGTCTACCCCGGCGGATTTTACGCTAACGGCCATTTCGGCTCCAGCGGGCATGAGCGGCTTGGCTATTACAAAACGTTATTCGCTACGCGCGCATTGGCACCGCTCCTGCAGGGCACGGACCAACTGAAAGCCGCTCAAATCGCGCGGGACGAGGCCGACACCTGGGCTGCCGCGGAAACCCGCGCGCAGAATCTCATTGCGGACGCCAAGGATGAACTGCAGAACAATTCCTCCAGCGATGGCTGCGAAAGTTCGGGTTCTGTCGATCTTAACGATCCCTCGAGCGTAGAGGACGCTACCCACCCCTGCATTCCCTCCGCTGCGCTCAAGCCGCCGCCGCAGTCCCTGCCCGCCATGAAGCCGGCCATGCGCGCGCCGCCGCCCCACGTGGTCGCCCCGGTGCCGATGCGGCCGCTGCCTCCCACGCAAGAAGAATTGAACAGCTACATCGCCTATTACGAGAGCTATGCGCAGTGGGACAGGAACGTCGCCATCAACGTCTGCAAGGGCCAGCCCCTCAGCGATCAGGACGCGAATTCTTACGTTCAAAACTACATCCTGCTCAGCCAATATCTCACCAAATATCCATCGGAGACCGGCGGCTACCAATTCCCCAAAAACATGGATGATATGCGCGACGGCCTTTCCGGCTGCGCCTTGGAAGCCATGGATGACTTCATATCGGTCGCCGATGGGTACTACAATGGCCACTGGATTGACGATCCAATACAAAGGATGCAAAACTACGCCGCCCAGATTCGGGACAAATACGGCCTCAATCCTCCGCCCCCGCCGCAGCAGTACTACCAGAACACGCCGCACTTCCATCGGCGCCCATCGCCTCCGCCGCCGCCCTATAAGCCATTTAATATTGCGCCGCTGCCGCCCTGGCACCCCGATCCGCCGCAGCAACGCAACTGCTCGGGTCCTGCCTGTGGTCAGGCCAAACATATCCACGACCACGGCAAGGGCTTTGACGGGGAGGACGGCCAGTAGGCCCGGCGGGCAAGCTGCTGGGCGCCTAGCTCACCCCTCCGTCTCGTCCTCGGGCTTTTTCTCGTCGTCGCCCATAAGGGCCGCGATGGCGCGGTCGATGCGGTTCCGAAAGCGCGTGATCTTCTCCTGATGGCGGCGGCTATCCTCCGCGCTGATAAGCCGCGACGTGCGCACCACGAGCCCGAAGAGCAGGGGCATGGCGCAGAGCTCAACTAACCCCATGAAGCCCGCGAGCCAGACCCCGTCGCGCCAGTGCCGCGCCAGGTCCAAGATCAGGACCGCGACGAGGGTCCATTCAGCAATACGGTACTCGAGGTGGTCGAACATGGCCCAGGCGGTATAGTCCGAGGCCACCGCGGGCCGATCGACGTGCCGGTACACGAAGATCGCCATGAAAGACACCAGGAGGATGTCCGCCATGGTGAGAAGGGAACCCGGCCCCGCCGGAAAAAACGCCGGAAAAAAGCGCCTCCAGATGGACGCGATAACGCCGAACAGGGCGCCGACCTTAAAGACGTCGCACCACGGTCGCGAAAAATCAAACTCGAGAATGCTGGAGAGCAGCCAGAAAAACAGCCCCATCGCCACGTTCGACAGGACATTCATCGGCATCTGGGACGACGGCGGCACGCGCGGCGGCATCATGGCTCAGAAACGGGCGCGCCCCGCGCTCGCCCCCATGGCGGCACCTTGTGGCTCAGCTCGCTCCGGATCGCGTCCGTTTCCTCGCGCTCACGGTCGGGCAGGGGCTTGGCCCCGAAGCGAGCTGAGCCACAGGACGCTTCGGACAGGGCGAACGCAGGGGCCAGCCTCCGCCCGACCGCCTCACGATCCATCGGAACTCCCGCCGCGATCGAGCGCTCGCCACAAATCCGAGCCCTGGCCCGCGGCCGTGAGCGCCTGCGCGAAATTCTTGACCGCCTGGCCGTAGATCTTTTGCAGCGCGTCGGCCATGGCCTCGGCCGGGCGGCGGCCGTTTAAGTCCTCGGCCTCGTTGAAGGTGCCCGACCAAACCGCGTTGGCAAAAGGCGGATTGCCCGGCAAGGTCCCGTAGGCGTCTATCTCCAAGCTCAGGCTCACGCGCCCGCGGGACAGGTCCGAATAGTCCAGCTCGGCTTGCAGGACGCGGCCGCGGAAAAGCAGGTTGTCGCCCGCATTGTCGGCCAAGATGTCGGCCGAGCCCGCGTCCGTTTCGGGGATGACGGCTTGGGCGTCCGAGACCAGGTTCGAGCCGGCAAGCTCCGCGGCCAAGGCCCGGGCCAAGACCTCGGGCGAGAGCCGCGGCCAGCCCGCCGAGCCTTCGCGCGCCAGGTTGGCCGAAAAACTGCGCGCACCGGTCGCGCCCTGGGCCCGGAAAACGAAGTCCGAATCGGTGTCGTCCGCGAAAGGCTCCACGCCGGCCTTCAAGTCAAAATACATCCCGTTTTCGTCCTGCGGGAAAAAGGCGTTGCGGGCCATGAGCGGCGCATTGGGCGTGTAGGCCAGCTTGGGCCTGGCGCAGCCGGTTAAAAGGGCCAGCGCGAGGGCCCCCCAGATGGCCCGGGCCGGCCATATAAAGGAAGGCGAAAAGCGCGTTTTATTCATCTTTCAATTGGCCCTGGCGGCTGGCCAACTTGGCCTTTCTGGCCGGCCAACTGGCCTATCTGGCCGGCCAACCTGGCCCTATCTGGCCGGCCAACCTGGCCATGGCCAGGCCTAGCCCGAGGCCGGGCCAATCCAATAAAAATAGCCGTCATCGTCTTTGCGGACGACCCCATGTTCAACGAGCCGGCCGATGGTCCCGCCCACCCGAACCATGGGCAAATTAAGGTTTTGCGCGATGTCTTTGGCCGTGAATTTCCCCGCCTGCCGGCACACCTGCGCTATCCGCGCCTCGACGGCTGAACCCGATCCGGAGCCTCCGCCGCCCGGCGCCGGAGCGGGCTTATCGCCGCCGCCGGAATCATCCGCGCCGCCGCCTTGCCCGCCGCCTCCGGCCGGGGACGGAGCCGGGCCCGGATCGGGCGGCGCCCAGCCCGGGCCGATGAGCCCCGCGGCGCGCAGTCCCGCCGAGCCCTTGGAGAGCGCGAAGACCGCCAGCACCCACTTGAGCGTCAGGTAGAGATCGGGCGGCCAGCACACGGGGTAGATGAGCGCGTCCCAGGCCCAGAGCACGGCCGCCAGGACGATCCAGCCCAGGACGAAGAACTCGCCGGTCAGGCGCTCCAGGAGCTTCTCGCGCGAGCCGCGGTACGCGCTCCATTTCTCGCCTTCGCGCAGGGAGGCGTAGGCCGAGAGGACCAGGTAGTAGCAGGAATAAATGCCGGTGAAGGAA
This sequence comes from Elusimicrobiota bacterium, assembly GCA_035534315.1. Classification (GTDB taxonomy): domain Bacteria; phylum Elusimicrobiota; class Elusimicrobia; order UBA1565; family UBA9628; genus JAGWJU01. Next base: position 21,187 of record DATLSD010000016.1, on the reverse strand, counting down.
TGCCAGCGGCCCTGGGAGAGCCCCTCGGCCGCGGCGTTGAGGAGGCAGACCGCGCCCAAAAGGTCGGCGCCCCAGCGCAGCTCGCGGCTCATGCCGGAACTGCCGGCGCGGTCGTAGCTCCAGGCCCCCGTCTTGGCGCTCGCGGCCATGGCGGAAGTATAGCCTAAAAAAACGGCGTGTCAATGGGCGAGGGAGCACGATTGAAAATGGCATAATTTGCCGATGCCGCGTCCATCGAAGAAGAACGAACGCCGAAACAACGGCGCCAACCTGGGTTTCGAGGAGAAGCTCTGGCAGGCCGCCGATAAAATGCGCGGCCACATGGACCCGAGCGAGTACAAGCACATCGTCCTGGGGCTCATCTCCCTTAAATACATCTCAGACGCTTTTAAGGAACGCCGCGATTTCTTGGTGCGGGAAACGGCCGCTCCCAAAAGCGAATACTACGTCAAGAATGCCGCGGAGCGAGATCGGGTGGCCGAGGAAAGAGACGAATACACCGCCGAAAATATTTTTTGGGTTCCCAAGGCCGCGCGCTGGACGTATTTGCAGGACCGCGCCAAGGAGCCGACCATCGGCAAGCTTTTGGACGACGCCATGACGGTCATCGAAAAGGTGTCAATGGAGATGTCGCGCCTAACCCCCGAATGATCGAGATGAGCAGCATGAAACTCGTTGCTCCAATTTCATGCGGCAGCAGTGCGCTTAATGATTTAGGGGATTCCGAATCATTTGACCTCGGCAATAATATCGTTCTCGCAAAAACTCCCGATGGGTTTAAAAATACGAATAGCGGTTCCATTCTGAATTTTTACCACTATTATCGCGATGTGCGATACTGCCTTATTCACAGCTATCAATATCCTTCCGAGGAAACGAATCTCGTAAATACCGAAAATCTTAACAAGGAGCCGTTTGAATCCATCCGCCTCGCCAATTTGGCGCTGTGGCTTGCGAAGCCGAATCCCGCGAGCTTTGATCTCCTCTATCACGCAGAAATTTGCAAAACCGGATGGGAATGCCGCGGATGGCGACAAGTGCCGGAATTCCAGCCGAACAATGGGTACGGCAACGTTCGCCTAAATAAGCAGGACATGGAAACAGCTCAAGACCGGAATACGACATTGCATGATATCCGCCGCCAATGCCCGGATAGTCCGGTATGGTTTGCTTCCCGCGCTTGCTACAAGGCACTGACTGAGTCATGGTGGGAAGCAAGATTCTTATGGTTCTGGATTGGCCTTGAAGCGTTGTTTTGTCCCCCTCAAGAAGGCAAAATCAGCAAAAAACTTAAAAACCGTCTCGCCGCGTTTTTAGGCAGCGGGGTGGATCAAAAGGAATTGGATGATTCCTACCACTGGAGATCGCAAATCGCGCATGGGAAAAGCTTGGTCAAACTAGGTGCGACAGAATCCGAGGGGATTCTATTCTCGGTGGAATCCTATCTTCAAGCCTCTCTTGAGAAAATTCTGGGAGACGCGCAGTTGATCAAAACATTCAACAATGATTGTGACCGAGCGAATTATTTAAAGAGAATATCCCAATAGTTCACTCATGCATTTTATGCCTAACAAATCCCCGAACTTAGAAGACCCCATCAAGCACGTCGTCTTCCTGATGATGGAGAATCATTCCTTCGATCAGATGCTCGGGATCATGAAAACGGTTTATCCGGAATTGGAAGGCATCGACCCAAAAGCGCCGCCGCGGTTTAATCTCGACAACGCCGGCGCCAAATATGAGCAGCGCCCCACTACGGAACGGCAGATGATGCTCGACCCTCACCACGAAGCCGAGCACGTGCAGATTCAATTGGCGGGGCAAAACGGCGGCTTCGTCAAGGACTTCTCCACGTTTTATCCGGCTTCGACGCCGCAAGACCGCCAATGCATCATGGGCTACTACCCCATGGATTTTCTTCCGGCGCTTCACGCCTTGGCCAAGGAATTTACCATCTGCGACCATTGGCACGCGTCTCTGCCAGGGCCCACGTGGCCCAACCGCTTTTTCGTGCTGACCGGGACCACGCAAAGCGTGCAGATGTTCGAAAGTTCGCAGGACCCGGAGCTCAAATCCTGGCTTCAGGAAACACAGGACACCATTTTCGACCGCTTGGACGAACGTAAAATTCCCTGGAAAATTTATTATCACGATATTCCTTGCTCTCTCCTGCTCACGCATCAGCACCGCATTAAAAATCTCATGAAATACGCGCCCATCGACGAGTTCTACGCCGCCGCTTGCGGCCCGGAAGCCCGCTTTCCGGCGTTTTCTTTCATCGAGCCGCGCTACAACGACGCGGGACAAAACGACGATCATCCTCCCCACGACGTCATGAAGGCGCAAAAGCTCATCGCGGACGTCTACAACGCTATTCGATCTAACGAAGACTTGTGGCGCTCGACGCTCCTGGTGGTGGTCTACGACGAGCACGGCGGATTCTACGATCACGTCGTTCCCCCGAAGGCCGTGCCGCCCGACAAGCCGCGCGACCCGAACTTCGATTTCATCCAATACGGCGTGCGGGTGCCGGCGCTGCTCATTTCGCCTTGGGCGAAAAAAGGCGTCTTGTCGACGACTTTCGATCACACCAGCCTGCTCCGCTACTTGATTGAAAAATGGAATCTGCGCGGACTGACGGACCGCGTCAGCGCGGCAACGCCCATCTCGCTCGGGAATCTCTCCTCGCCAAGGACCGATTGCCTGAAATTCATTTCCATCCCCTCCCAGCCGATGGCGCTCGTGGACCAAGCGCGGGAAACCGCGGCTCTCAAATGGCGCAATTCCCATCAAAAGGGTATGGCCGCGTTCAAGTCCACCTGGCGAGGCCGCTGCCTGACCACGGCGCTGGCCGCCGTCAGATGGATTTATCGCGCGCGCAGGATGTTCGCCTAAGCTTGCACCGGCCGAATCCATTTTTGAATCTTATGGTTTATCGTGGAACTTTCGAAGACTGTCAATCGTATGGAAGATAGACGAAGCCTAGGAGACCATGCGATGACCCAGAAACTGCGATTCGATGAGATTAATTACTGGTCCGAGCTTAAGCATGAAATTCTCAATGACTACGCCGCCGCTTATTCCAAGATTTTCGCGTCGAACAAGCAGGCGCGCTTCGAGCACGTTTATATTGACGCCTTCGCGGGCGGCGGCATTCACTTGTCAAAATCAAGCGGAGATTTCGTCCCGGGCAGCCCCTTAAACGCCCTGCAAGTCGAGCCTGCCTTCAAGGAGTTCTACTTCATCGACATGGACGGCAAGAAGCTGGCTCAGCTCCGCCAGATCGTCGGAGATCGCCCGGACGTGCATTTTTACGAAGGCGACTCCAATGAGATCTTGATTAAAAAAGTTTTCCCCGATGTCCAATACGATCAATACCGCCGGGCGCTTTGCTTGCTGGATCCGTACGGGCTTTCCTTGGACTGGAAGGTCATCGAGCGGGCCGGGCATCTTGGAACCATCGACCTCTTCCTAAATTTTCCCATCATGGACATGAACCGGAATGCCATCTGGAGAAACCCGGAGAAGGTCGACCCGCAAGACGTAGCGCGGATGACGGCTTTTTGGGGCGACGAAAGCTGGCGCCAAATCGCCTACCGCCAGATCGACACGCTTTTCGGCAAAGAAGACGAAAAGGCGCCGAACGAAGTCATCGCGGAAGCTTTTCGCGAAAGGCTTCAAAAAGTGGCAAAATTCCCCGTGGTGCCCGAGCCTTTGGCCATGAAGAACTCGAAAGGAGCCGACGTCTACTATCTCTTTTTCGCCTCGCAAAAAAAGACGGCTGAAACCATCGCCAAAGCGATCTTCAAAAAATATCGCGGCAAAGGATTTGTTTGATGTCCCAATCGGCCATCGAATGGACTGAGTCGACCTGGAATCCGCTTACGGGCTGCACCAAAGTCAGCCCCGGCTGCAAGTTTTGCTACGCGGAGCGCATGGCCAGGAGACTCAAAGGTATGGGAATCCCGCGCTACGCGAACGGGTTCAAGCTGACTCTGCAACAGGATGCACTAGAGCTTCCCCTGTCGTGGAAGAAGCCGCAGCTCATTTTCGTCAACTCGATGAGCGACATATTCCACAAAGACGTTCCCAAGGACTTCATTCTCAAGACTTTCGACGTCATGCGCCAAGCGGCATGGCACCAGTTCCAGATTCTCACGAAGCGATCCGAGCGCCTCATGGAATTGTCTCCCGAAATAGCCTGGCCGCAAAACGCGTGGATGGGCGTCAGCGTGGAGAATTCGAATTACACGTTCCGCATCGATCATTTGCGGCGGACCGGGGCCGCGATAAAATTCCTCTCCCTTGAGCCGCTTTTGGGCCCGCTGCCCGCCATCGACCTGGACGGAATCGATTGGGTAATCGTCGGCGGCGAATCCGGTCCCGGCTCGCGGCCGATGGACCCGGAATGGGCCGTCAACATAAAAAGCCAGTGTCGAAAGGCCGGCGTCCCATTTTTCTTCAAGCAATGGGGCGGCTTCAATAAGAAAAAGGCCGGGCGGCTGCTCCAAGGTCGGACCTGGGACGAGTTGCCCCGCAAGCCCATGGGCGCGCTCGTTGCCGCGTAGAGGTCCGCCGTCGCCGGCCAAACCCCAATTAGCTACAATCGAAAAATGAGCCGGGGAGCCCTGCGCGTTTTCGCCGCCGCCGGATTTTTGGCCGTCTTGGCCCTGGGAGCAAAAACTCTCCGCGCGAGCCGGGCTCCGGCGCTGGCCTCGGAGGACGGCGGCGTCGACGCCCGGGATGAATTCGGCGCGACCGCGCTCATCAACGCGGCGGCGGCCGGAGAGACCAAGCAGGTCCGGGCCCTCATCGCCTCAGGCGCGGACGTCAACGCCGCGGACAACTCCGGAGACACCGCGCTCATCCTGGCGGCCAGAAACGACCGCGCGGACGCGGTCAACGCGCTCATCGCCGCCAAGGCGAACCTGGGCGCGCAGGACAACGCGGGAGACACGGCGCTCTCCGCCGCGGTTTGGGGCGGCTATGCCGGCGTGGTCGCGGAGTTGGTCCGCGCCGGAGCCCGGCTCGGCGCGCCGCCGGCCTTCGCCCCGCAGGTTCCGGCGGCCGCGCGGGCGGCCATCGCCGCGATTCTCCCCGAATCTGCGGCGCCCAAGCCATGAACGCCCCCCAAATCATCACCTCGCCCGTCCAGCGGCTGCGCATCAAGCTCCAGCGCGCCGGCAAGATCTTGGGCGGGCGCTACTGGTTTCCCCACGCGCCCTTGGCCGCGCTGCTGGCCCTGGCCGGCGGCTTGGTCCTGCGCGCGGGCTTGGGCGGCGCCTGGCGCGCGGGGCTGCTGGCGCTGGCCGCGGGCAAGCTCCACCTGCAATTGCGCGCGCTTCCGCCGGTCTTCATCGGCGGCGGCATGGTGACCATGGGCCTGGGCCTGCTCTGGCGCTCGCGGCTCTCGTGGTTGACGGCCCTCTTGCTCACGGCCACGGCGATTGTCTACGCCTTCATCGGCATGCCGGGCCAGCACCAGCTCCTGGCGGCCTATTTCGCCTTTCTGCTCGCGTGCCTGGCTCTGTCCTGGCGGAGCTTCGACCGCTCCAGCCTCACCGCGAGCACGCTCTTTGCCTTCACCTCGGTCTTCATGCTCCTGGTCTACGCCACCTTCGGCGCCTACTACCTGGGCGCCAAGTTCAAGCCGCCCATTACCAGCCTCGTGACCGCGCTCTACTACGCCATGGTCACCATGAGCACCGTGGGCTATGGGGACATCATCCCGCAGACGGCCGAGGCGCGGCTCTTCACCATCTCCATCATCGTCCTGGGCATGGCGGTCTTCGCCACCTCGCTTTCGGCCGTCGTGGCCCCCTTGGTCACCCGCAGCTTTCAGCGCATCGTCAACCGGAGGAGTTCAAGCATGAAACGGGAGAATCATTTCGTGGTGGTGGGCAGCACGCCCCTGGCCGCCAACACCGCGCGCGAGCTGGCCAAGCGCGGCCTGGGCGTGACCCGCGTGATCAAGGAAGGCTCGCCCGCGGTCGAAACCAAGGACGCCGACGTGGTCTCGGGCGACCCCAGCACCGAGGAGGTCCTGCGCGAGGCCGGCGCGCACCGCGCCGCGGCCGTGCTGGCCATGCTCTCGGACGACTCCGAAAACGCCTTCGTGGTCCTGGCCGTGAAGGAATTGGCCCCCGGCGTGCGCACGCTGGCCGCGGTCAACGACGCGCACCACTTGAGCCGCGTCAAGCTCGCGCAGCCGGACGTCGTCATCGCCCCGCAGGTCCTGGGCGGCGAGCTGACCGCCATGCTGCTCTCCGGCGAGCAGGTCACGCCCGATTTTGTGATGCAGCGCGTGTTCTTGAACGCCAAGGCCCCCGCGGGCAAAGACGCCTAGCGCGGCCAAGAGAATTTCCGCCTTGGAAGCCCCCGCGGCCAAGTCCCCTGCCGGGCGCGGCGCCGATGAGACGGCGTCCGCCCGCTCCTGGCTCGCCGCGCTCTTTCTTTTCGCCGTCACCGTCGCGGCCTACCTTCCGGCCATTCGAGGCGGGTTTATTTGGGACGATGGCAGCAACGTCACGAGGAATCTGCTGCTGCGCTCAGCCCGCGGCCTGTGGGGCATCTGGACGAAGGTCGGCCCGCTCAGGGGCGGCACGCCCCAATATTATCCGCTCACCTTCAGCGCCTTCTGGGCCGAGTACCACCTTTGGCGGCTCTGGCCCTTAGGCTATCACCTGACGAACGTCCTGCTCTACGCCCTGAGCGCCGTCCTGGTCTGGCTGATCCTGCGGCGTCTGCGCGTGCCGGGAGCGCTGCTGGCGGCGGCCATCTTCGCGCTTCACCCCGTGCAAGTGGAATCGGTGGCGTGGATCGCCGAGCTCAAGAACGTGCTCTCGGGCCTCTTCTACCTGCTCTCGCTGCTTTGCTTCATCCGGTTTCTCGAGCCGACGGACGAGGCCCGACGGTGGCGCTGGACGCTCTACCTCGCGGCCAACCTGCTGTTTCTCTGCGCCCTCGGCAGCAAGACGGTCACCGCGACGCTGCCGGAGGCGATCCTGCTGATCATCTGGTGGAAGACGGGGCGCATAACGCGGAAAAACCTGCTGTCGGTCGCGCCGATGGCGGCCGTAGGCCTGGGCATGGGCCTCTTGACCGCGCGCTTGGAAAAGTACCAAGTCGGCGCGCAGGGGCCCGCCTGGGCGCTGACGCCTTTGGATCGCCTGCTGGTGGCCGGGCGGGCCTTATGGTTTTACGCCGGCAAGCTCGTTTGGCCCGGCACGCTGACGTTCATGTATCCGCGGTGGGACATCAGCCAAGCCGTCTGGTGGCAGTATCTTTTTCCGCTCGCGGCCGCCGCGGTCATGGCGGTTCTATGGGCCCTTCGAAAGAAAATCGGCCGGGGGCCTTTGGCCGCGGTGCTGTTTTTCGCCGGCACGCTCTCGCCCGCGCTGGGATTCGTGAACGTCTACCCCATGCGTTATTCCTACGTGACGGATCACTTCCAATACCTGGCGTGCCTGGGGCTCATCGCGCTCTTCGCCGCCGCGGCGGCGCGGGGCTGCCGGAAGCTGGCATCGCGGGGAGCGCCCGGCTTGGAGAAAGCGGTCCCGGCGGCCGCCGCGGCGGTGCTGCTGGCGCTGGGGCTGCTGACCTGGCGGCAAGCCAAAATCTATCAAAGCAATGAGCGGATTTGGCTCGACACGCTCGCGAAAAATCCTTCCTGCTGGATGGCTCACCACAACTTGGGCGAAGAACTGGCGGATCAGGGGAAAGCGGCCGAGGCCGTCGCGCAGTACCGCGAGGCCTTGCGGCTCGATCCGGACTTGTACGAAACCCGCTTCGACTTGGGCGCGGAACTGGCCGGTCAGGGCAAAGTCAATGAGGCCATCGCGCAGTACCGCGAGACCGTGCGGCTCAAGCCCGACGACGTGGAGGCCTACAACAACCTGGGCCAAGCGCTGGCCGAGCAGGGCCGACTCGCGCAGGCCGTCGCCCAATTCAAGCGGGCCGTGGCGCTCGCGCCGGACTTGGCCGCGGCCCGCAACAACCTGGGCCAAGCGCTGGCCGAGCAAGGCCGCGTCGCGGAGGCCGCCGCCGAATTCAAGCGGGCCCTCGCGCTCAAGCCGGACTACGCGGCGGCTCAAAACAACTGGGGCAACGTTTTAGTCGGACAGGGAAAACTGGCGGAGGCCGTCGCGCATTACCGCGAGGCCGTGCGGATTAACCCGGGCTACGTGTACGCCCGCTACAACTTGGGTTTGGCGCTGGCCAAGCAAGGCCGGAACGCGCAAGCCGCCGCCGAGTTCAAGCGCGTCCTGGAGCTCAATCCGGACTTTTCCGACGCGCGCCGCGGCCTGCGTCACCTGCTTGAATCCGGCACGGCAAAGTAGCGCTGGAAAGTAGTACTTTGTAGTGTTCCCGGAGCTGGCCCAATGAGAAAACCTCTATTCTTCGCCTTGTTCTCCGCGCTCGCGCTGGCCGGCCCGCGCGCGCAAGCCGCGGTTTGGCGGCCCTCGCCAGGGCACACGCAACTGGCGCTCTGGCCGGGAACGCCGCCCGACGCCCAAGCCGTGCCGGGCCCGGAGTCGGTCAAAACCGGCTCTTCCCTCATTGGCGGCCGGACCGTGACCGGAGTCTACAACGTGACGCGTCCGACCATGACGGTCTATCCCCCCAAAGGCAAGAACACCGGCGTCGCGGCAGTCGTGTTCCCGGGCGGCGGCTTCGAGGGATTGGCCATCGACTTGGAAGGCACGGAGGTCTGCGATTGGCTCACGGCCGAGGGCATCACCTGCGTGCTGCTCAAGTACCGCGTGCCGAGCCCGCCCTACGACTGGCACTGCAAATGCCGTCCCGACCACGGCCTGGGAATGCCGACCCTGGCCTTGGAGGACGCGCAGCGGGCGATGGGGCTGGTGCGCGTTCACGCCAAAGAGTGGGGCATCAATCCGCACAAGATCGGGGTCATCGGCTTTTCTGCGGGAGGCTACATGGCGGCGGCGATCAGCACGCACTTCAAGCGCCGCTTATACGCCCCCGTGGACGCGGCCGACAAGGAAAGCTGCCGCCCCGACTTCGCCGCGGGCATTTACCCGGGGCATCTCTGCGTCGGCGATGACGTCAATAAATTAAACCCCAACGTCCCGATCACGCGGCAGACGCCGCCCACGTTCCTGGTCCAGGCCGAGGACGACGACGTCGACGGCGTCAGGCAGTCGCTGGCGTACTTCATCGCGCTCAAGAAGGCCGGCGTCCCCGTGGAGATGCATCTCTACGCGCGCGGCGGACACGCCTTCGGCCTGCGGCGCACCAAGCTTCCCATCACGCGTTGGCCGCAGTTGATGATGATCTGGCTTAAGACCATCGGGATGCTGCCGGGCTAAGCGCCCGCCCGCCTTACTGAAGCGCTTTTTGCGCGAGCCGGTGCAGGTCGGGGTCGGCCAGGGCGAGGAGCTTCTTCTCGATCAAGTCGCGCTGCTTGGGCGCGAAGAATTGCGAGAGGTAGAACTCGCGGCGAAATTCCTCGCGCAGATTGGCCTTGATCTCCGAGGCTTCGGCCTCGCCGGCGCGCACCGCGCCGCGGCCGTGCTGGCCATGCTCTCGGACGACTCCGAAAACGCCTTCGTGGTCCTGGCCGTCAAGGAATTGGCCCCCGGCGTGCGCACGCTGGCCGCGGTCAACGACGCGCACCACTTAAGCCGCGTCAAGCTCGCGCAGCCAGACGTGGTCATCGCCCCGCAGGTCCTGGGCGGCGAGCTCACCGCGATGCTGCTCTCCGGCGAGCAGGTCACGCCCGACTTCGTGATGCAGCGCGTATTTTTGAACGCCAAAACCGGCGCCGCGAAGTAGCACTTTTAGCCGACACTGCGCCGAATATTTGCAACGCGGTTTTATCCGCCAAAGAGCCCCCGCCCCGTCGGCCCTTTTGTATAATCGACGGATGGCCGCCGCGCGCAAGATTCTCGTCGTGCGCCTCTCGTCTTTGGGCGACGTCTTGTTGGTCGCCCCCGTCCTGCGCCATTTAAAGGCCGCCTGGCCCGAGTGCTCGGTCTCCGTGCTGGTCAAGCGGCGCTTCGCCGCCGCGCTTGAGGGCAACCCGTTCGCCGACGAGATTATCCCCTTCGACGGCCTGCGCCCGGCGCTGGCGAAAATCCGCGGCGAGAAATTCACGCACCTTCTGGATCTCCACGCCAACCTGCGCTCCGCGCTCATCCGCCGGCTCGCCGGCATCCCCGAGGTGTCGGTCTACCGCAAGGACGCCTGGGCCCGGCGGCTCTTCGTTTTTTTCGGGCGCTCCTCGCCGCGCCTGGAAAAGCACGTCCTGCAGCGCTACTTGGACGCGCTCTCGCGCTGGGGCATCGCCGCGCGCGGGACCGGCGTGGCCTTGGGAGATTACGGCGCGGCCAAGGCCGGCGCGGCCGCGAAAGACGCGGCCTCCTTTCTCATCGTGCAAAGCGCCTTTCTGGGCGACGCGCTCTTGACCGTGCCGCTGGCCGACGAAATCAAGCGCCGCTTTCCCCGCGCGCGCCTGACCGTCTTGACGCTGGAGAAAACCGCGGACGTGTTCCGCGCGCACGCCTCCATCGACGAGGTCATCATCGACGACAAGCGCGGGCAAAACCGCGGCTGGGGCGGCCTGCGGCGCCTGGCCCGCGAGCTCGCGCGGCGAAAATTCGACGTGGCCGTCGTTCCCCACCGCTCGTTTCGCAGCGCGCTGCTATCACGGCTGGCCGGCGTGCCGCGCCGCGTGGGATTCTCCTCGAGCGTCGGCCGCTTTTTCCTGACCGACACGGTGCCCTGGACCTGGCTCATGCCCGACGCGGAGAGAAACCTGGCGCTCGTAAATCCCCTTGGACCCGCCGTCGCCCCGGCAATCCCCAAGCCGGGGCCCAGCCGTCTGGATTCCGGCTTGCGCCGGAATGACGAAATTTCGGCGTTCGACTCGGTCTACCTGCGCGCCGATCCGGCGGAAAAAGAAAAGATGGCGCGCCGGCTCAAAGAGGCCGGCGCCGTCGGGCAGACCTTGGTCGGCATCCACCCCGGCTCGGCCTGGCCCACCAAGCGCTGGCCCGAGGAGCGCTTCGCGGCCTTGTGCCGGCGCTTTGCGGAGCGCGGCATCACGCCCGTTTTGGTCGGCGGCGCGCAGGACGCCGAGCTCTGCGCCCGGCTCGCGGCTTCAAGCGGCGCGCTTGATTTTTGCGGCAAGACCAACCTCAAAGAGCTCAAGGGCCTGATGTCCTTGCTCTCGCTCTTTGTCACCAACGATTCCGGCCCCATGCACATGGCCGCGGGCCTGGGCGTGCCGACCTTGGCCATCTTCGGGCCGACCACGCGCGAGCTGGGCTTTTTCCCCTACGGCCCGCGCCACCGCGTGATCGAAACGGAGCTCTCCTGCCGGCCCTGCCGGCTGCACGGCGGCAAGGTCTGCCCGCACGGGCATTTTTTGTGCATGCGCCTCATCCTGGTCGACGAAGTCTGGGGCAACGCGCTTGCGATGCTCGCCGAAAAACCCGCCGCGGCGGCCAAGGCCGCCGGAGGCCGGGCGGCGCCGTGAAAATTCTCCATCTCCACGACGAGAGCTGGGACTCGGGCCTGGCCCACTACGCCCTGACCGCGGCCTCGGCGCTGCAGAACAAGGGCCACGACGTCCAGTTTTGGGCGGCCTACGGATCCGACGCGGCCAAGCAAGCGCGCGCGCTGGGCCTGGTCACGCGGGAACTGGGCCGTTCCTGGTCGGCCCTGCCGGCGCTACGCAAGGCGGTCAAAGCCGCGGAGATAGAGCTCATCAACGCGCACACGGGCTCGTCGCACTCCTTGGCCGCCGCGCTGGCCATGGGGCGCCGCGTCGCGGTCGTGCGCACCTGGGCCGACGCGCGGCTGCCCGAGGCCGGCTTCGGGCGAAAATTTTTGGCCAAGCGCACGGCGCTCTTCATCGGCGCCAACTCGCCCATCACCGCGGCCTTGGCGGCGGCGTTCCCCTTTGTGCGCGCACGGCGGGTCCTGCCCGGCATCCCCGATTTTCCGGCGGAATTAAAAGCCCCGCCGCAGGAGCCCGTCATCGGCGTTTTGGGCCGCTTGGACGCGGTCAAGGGCCACGACGACGTTTTGGACGCCGCCGCGATCGTCTGCAAGCAGAACCCGCGGGCGATTTTCCTCGTGGCGGGCGAGGACAAGGGCGAGCGGCTCTCCAAGCTGCGCTGGCAGGCGGATTTTCTGGGGCTGGGCCAAAAGCTAAAATTCCTGGGGCGCGTGCCGGACGCCGCCCAATTCATCGACGGCTGCTCGTTGGGCCTCATCGCCTCGCGCGGCTCGGAGGCGGTTTCCCGCGCGGCCTTGGAATGGATGGCGCGCGGCCGTCCGGTCATCGCCACCCGCGTCGGCGGCCTGCCGGATTTGGTCGCCCACGGCGAGACCGGGCTTTTGATTCCTCCGCGCGACGCCCAAACCATGGCCAAGGCCGTCTCCGGGCTTATCGCCGACCCCGCTTTTTGCCGCCGCGCCGGAGAAGCCGCCCGCACGCGCTTTTTGCAGTACTTCTGCCAAGACGCTTTTGCCATCGCCACCGAAGACGCCTACGAGGACGCCCTTGGACATCTTCCACATTGACGGCGAAGCCGGGCTGCGCGGCGGCGAACGCCAGCTGCTCTACCTTGCCTGCGCGCTCCGGGAGCGCGGCCACCGCAACGTGGTCGCGGCCCAGAAGCGCTCGGCTTTGGCGCGGGAAGCCAAGAGCCTGGGCCTGGAAACCTTGGAGCTCAACTTCGCCTTCGAGTTCGACCCCTTGCCCGCCTTGGCCCTGCGCCGCGCCGCGGCCGGCGCCGAGCGCCCGATTCTTCACGCGCACACGGCCCACGCGGCGTCGTTTGCCGTGCTGGCGCAGAGTTTCGGCGGCCCGCCGGCCGTGCTCCACCGCCGCGTGGACTTTCCCTTGAAGTCCCCGGTGAGCCGCGCGCTCAAGTACGGCCGGGCCGCGCGGGTCATCGCGGTGTCCGCCGCCATCAAGGACATTTTGGTGCGAGGCGGGCTCGCGGCGGAGAAAATCGCGGTCGTGCCCGATTCGGTTCTGGCCACGGACGAGGAAGCCCGCTGGGCGCGCGCCGAAGCCGGGCGCTTTGCGCCGCCGACGTTTCCCGAAAAAAAATCCCTGCGCGCGGCGCTGGCCGAGGAGTACAAGCTCGACCCGGAGGCGTTTTGGATCGGCAACCTGGCCGCCTTGGTGCCGCACAAGGACCACGACACGCTCATCGCGGCCGCGTTCCTGGCGCTGGCCGAGCGCCCGGACGCGCGCTTTGTCATCGGCGGCGAGGGCCCGCTGGAAGTCCACCTCTGGGATCAAGTCCGGCGCATGGGCCTGGCCGGCAAGGTGCTGCTCCTGGGCCAAGTCCCCGACGCCGCCAAATTTCTAAAGGCCATGGACGCCTTCGCGCTCTCGTCGTGGGGCGAGGGCATGGGCAGCGTGCTGCTCGAGGCCGCGGCCTGCGGGCTGCCCGTGGCCGCGACTTCGGCCGGCGGCATCCCGGAAATCGTCAAGGACGGCGAGACCGGGCTCCTGTGCCCGCCGCGCGACCCCGAGGCCCTGGCCAAGAATCTGCTGCGCCTCATGAAGGACGAGGACCTGCGAAAGGATTTGTCCGCCGCGGCCCGGCGCCGCCTGCCCGAGTTCGGCCTGGCCGCCCAGGCCGAGCGCACCGAAAAAATCTACGAGGCCATCTATAGCTCTTTTGGAAAAACTTAAAATCAGTACTATCGCTATTAAAAGATGATGAATCATAATAATCTTCTACTTCCGATAGAAGCGTTTTATGGGGCCATGGCACTGCTTCCAATTAGGACCCTCTTCAGTGTTTTGCAGAATCAATTTATTTTGTTTGGGTTATTGCTTCAAATTGTTTCCATAATTTTTATTTGGCGAACAGCTACCGTATCTAATGAAGAAATTTTTGAATTTGAGCAACCCGTAATGTTGGATGCCAGTAAACCATTCCGGCCGATTTTTGGAAGCAAACGTGCAGTAACAACCAGCACCCTCTATCGGCAGTATAGGTCCTTCATGGGTATGGTGGTTCTTTTTATAGGGATATTCTTTCAGATGTTAGCGACAGTTTTTTCAAATAAAAAAATTTCCCCGATTCCATTGTGCGTATATCTTCCCGGACTGATCGCTTCCGGTGTTTTAACATTCCTATGTGGAGAAAGGATTGTAAAACTCCTTTTCAAGAAGCGCATAATCGAAATATTCCGTATCAAAGCCCTAAAATGGGGCAACGCACCAAAAAAATTTTGGGAAGATGCAAAAGAGGAATTATCTTTGGCTCTCGGTGATCAGGCAGCTTCCAATGAGATTAAATCTATCGTGGAGCGAGCTAAAGTAAAAGCACAAGAAAACTTTCAAGCTTCTATGGCGGAAATTAATAAAGGTATTTAATAATGCTTTCAAAAAACCAACCGTTGCTTTCCGCCGTCATCATCGCCAAGGACGAGGAGCGCGATTTGCCGGGATGCCTGGAAAGCCTGCGCGGGCTCTGCGACGAAACAGCGATCGTGATCGGCGCCAAAAGCGCGGACAAGACCGAGGCCATCGCGCGCGCCGCGGGCGCCAAGGTCTCGGTGCGCGCCTTCGACGGCTACGCCGGGCAAAAGCAGGCGGCGCTGGAGTTGGCCTCGGGCGAGTGGGTCTTGTCCATCGACTGCGACGAGCGCGTGAGCCCGGAGCTCGCGCACGACATCAAGCGCGCCTTGGCCGCGCCGGGAAATTACGCCGGCTTTGAAATTCCCTTCCGCGTGTTTTTCCTGGGCAAGCGCCTGCGCTTTGGGGGCCTGGGCTCGGAGCGCCACCTGCGGCTCTTTAAGCGCGCGGCCGGACGCTTTGCGGGCGGGCAAGTGCACGAAGGCATTCAACTCGACGGACCCGTCGGCCGGCTTGCGGGCGCCATGAACCACGTCCCCTACCGCGACATCTCCGAGTACGTCGCCAAGATGGATTTCTACACCCGCCTCGCGGCCAAGAAGCGCTTCGAGAAAGGCGGGCGCTTTCACTTCTGGCATCACGCGCTTTTGCCCTGGGATTTTTTCGCCCGCGCGGTCTTGAAGCTGGGTTTTCTGGACGGCCAGGCGGGCCTGGTGTGGGCGGGCCTCTCCGCGTTCCACCATTGGCTCAAATATGTCAAACTAGCCGAATTGGAGGACTCACAAAAAGCGCAATGATCATCGAAAGCGTTTTGGGCGCCTCGGCCGCCGCCGGAATAGGAGCCAGCGCCCGCTGGAACTGGTGGCGGCCCAAAGTCGCGAGCGGCATCCCCGCCTTGATGTACCACAAAGTCGGCGATTACCCCAAGGGCTCCAAGCTGCAGAAGCTCTGGGTCACGGCCGCGGATTTTCGCCGGCAGATGGACTATTTGAAGTCGCACGGGTACACCACTCTCCATTTCCAGGATTTGGCGGACATCGAGGACGGCAAGACGCCCTGCCCGGCCAAGCCGGTTCTGGTCACCTTCGACGACGGCTACGCCAACAACCACGAGCTGGCCTACCCCATCTTGAAGGAGCTGGGCTTGAAGGGCAACATCTTTTTGGTCTATGAAACGCTCGACAGCCACAACGCCTGGCACAACCCGGACACCGAGCCCTGGATCCGCATGCTCTCCTGGCCCGACATCGAGGAGATGGCGCGCTCGGGCGTCATCGAGTTCGGCTCGCACACCATGCGCCACCGGGTTTTGCCCGAGATTTCATTGGAAGAGGCGCGCTGGGAAATGTTCGAGAGCAAAAAGCGCCTGGAGGAAAAGCTCGGCCGTCCGGTCACGGGCTTCGCCTATCCCTACGGCGCGGGCGCGTATGTCCCGGCGGTGCGGGAGCTTGCCCGCGCGGCGGGATATCGCTACGACTTCGGCATCAAGCAGGGCATCTCGCCCTGGCCCTGGAAGCCGGAGTCGGGGCCCTTAAAGCGCCTCTTAATCCGCGGCGACGACTTCATGTTGGATTTTCACCTGAACCTCACGCGCGGGAGGGCAAGGCTCTGAGCAACGCCGCGGCCGCGGAGATTCCCCGCAAAATCCTCGTCATCCAGCTCTACCGCATCGGCGACGCGCTCTTGACCACGCCGGCCGCGCGGGCCTTGAAAGCCGCCTTCCCGCGGGCGCGCGTGGATTTTTTGTGCGAGAACCCCGCCCTGCAAATCCTGCAGGACCACCCCGACATCGACGAGGCCGTCTTCTACGACCGCATGCGGCCCGCGGGCATGATTTGGGACATCCGCCGCCGGGGCTACGACTGGGTCATCGATTTTTTGGGCACGCCCCGCACCGCGGTCGTGACGGCGTTAAGCGGCGCCCGCGTGCGCGCGGGCTCGGCGCGGGTCTTTCACCGCTGGGCCTACAACCGCCGGCTCAAGCAGCCCGCCAAGCCCGCCTACGTCGGCCTGGAAAAAATGCTGATGCTGGAAACGCTGGGCGTAAAGCCCGTCAAGGACGTCTGCCCCCGCCTGGACATCCCGCAGGCCTGCTCCGATTTCGCCGCGGAGTTCTACGCCAAGTCCGGCATCGCGCCCGCGGATACGGTCGTGACCGTTTCCCCCGTCTCGCGCCGGCACTTCAACCGCTGGTTTCTGGAGCGCTACGCCGGGCTCTGCGACTGGCTCAAGGAGCGCTTCAACGCCAAGGTCGTCATCCTCTGGGGCCCGGGCGAGCGGCAGGAAGCCCAGAAAGTCCTGGCCGAGGCCAAGAGCGCGCCCCTGGCCGGCCCGGAGACCCGCTCGCTCATGGACTTGGCCGCGCTTTTGTCCCGCGCCGATCTGCACGTCGGCAACGACAACGGCGTCAAGCACATCGCCGCGGCCGCGGGCGCGCCGACGTTCACGATTTTCGGCCCGCACAGCCCCGTCTCCTGGACGCCGCCCGACCCCAGGCGCCACCGCTTCATCCAAAAAGACTGCGCCTGCCGGGGCAACCAAGCCCGCAAGCACGCCTGCCCGGATTTGCGCTGCCTGGACGCCGCGTCCCTGGCCGAGGTCGAACGCCAGTTGGATCCGTTTTTGTCGGAGATTCTCGCCGCCAAGGTGAAGGGAGCCGCCCGATGAATTGGGAACACCGCCGACGCAAGATTAAAAAATCCAAGCTCGGCTTCGCGCTGCTCTGGATTTTATCCCTGCTCTACGCAGCCGCGGTTCTTTTGCGGCGCGGGCTCTACCGGCTGGGCGCGCTGCGCGCCAAGAGCCTGCCCGCCAAGGTCATCTGCATCGGCAACATCACCACCGGCGGCACCGGGAAAACCCCGACCGTGCTTTTGGCCGCGCAGACCTTGGCCGACCGCGGCATCCCGGTTTCCATCCTGAGCCGCGGCTACGGGCGCAAGGGACGCGTCAACGAGGTGCTCACGCTCTTGGACGACAACCCGCCGCCCTGGACCGCCTGCGGCGACGAGCCCTGGATGATGCACCACACGCTCTTGGGCCTGAACATCCCCATTTTGGTCTGCGCCAACCGCTTCAAGTCCGGCGCCGAGGCGGTGCACTTCTACCACTCCAAGGTCCTGGTCTTGGACGACGGCTTCCAGCACATGAAGTTAAAGCGCGACCTGGACATCGTGCTCATCAACGCCGCGGACCCTTTCGGCGGCGGGCGCGGCCGCAAGGGGCACATGCTGCCCCTGGGCAATCTGCGCGAGCCTATCTCGGGGCTCGCGCGCGCGGGCCTGGTGCTTCTGACCCACGTGGACCGCGCGGACAAGGACGAGTTGAAGGCCCTGCGCGAGCGCGTCGAGGAGATAAACCCCGAGGCGCCCATCGTCGAGTCGGTGCACGAGGCGGATTTTTTCCTCGATTTAAAGACCCAGAAAAAATACAAGCCCAGCCACATCCAAGGCGAGCACGTGGTCGCGCTCTCGGCCATCGCCGACCCGGAGCAGTTCGAGGAGACCTTACTCGGGCTGGGCGCGCGCGTCGCCCAAAAATGGCGCTACCCGGACCACCACCCCTATACGCTTTCCGAGGTGCGCGCGGTGGAGAGCCTGCGCAAGGACTATCCGGTCGTGACCACGCTCAAGGACATGACCCGGCTGCCCGAGGGCTGGCAGGAAGCGACCGAAGGGCAGTTCTTGGCCCTGGCCATCCGCTTGAACATCGTCAAGGGCCGCCAGGCCTGGACCGAGAAGCTCGCCGCCGTCAGCCAGCTCACCCGCCTGGCGCCCATCGGCTAAAGGCGGCGCCGCCCGCATGCTTTCAAACGCTTTTCTTGCCGCGATGCTCCTGGCCGCGGCGGCGCCCGCCGGGGCCGGCGCGGCGCAGGCTCCGGTGGCCATCTCCTCGGCCGCCGTCTCCGATCCGCACCAATTGGTCGGCGAACCGATGCCGCTGGCCAAAGACGACAAGCCCTTGA
The DNA here is from genome assembly GCA_035534315.1 of Elusimicrobiota bacterium. Lineage (GTDB taxonomy): Bacteria > Elusimicrobiota > Elusimicrobia > UBA1565 > UBA9628 > JAGWJU01. Next base: position 2,867 of record DATLSD010000016.1, on the reverse strand, counting down.
GCGTTTTCCCGGAGCATCTGACCTACGAGATTTCCTGGGCCGGCATTCCCGTGGGCGAGGCCACGCTCACGGTGCCGGGCTTGGTCTCCTTCAACGGCGCGCCGGCCTACCACATCGTCTCGCGCGCCGACTCCAACGATTTCGCCGACGCCTTCTACAAGGTGCGCGACGTTAACGAGGCCTGGCTCGACGCGCGCACGCTCGATTCCTTGGGCTACTACAAGAAGCTGCGCGAGGGCCATTTCCACCGCGACGAGTGGGTGCTCTACGATCAGGCGCGCCACCGCTTCCTGGCCAAGACCACGAACCGCGACGGGAGCTTTTCCTGGCACGGCGGAACCGTGCCGGCCTCGGTGCAGGACGTGCTCTCGAGCCTCTACTACATCCGCAGCCAGAAGCTCGTGCCGGGCGAGGACATCATCCTCGACGTCAACACCAAGCAAAACTGGCCGCTGGTCGTCCACGTGCTCGGACGGCGCGTCATCAAGACGCCCGCGGGCACGTTCCACACCATTTTGGTCAAGCCCGCCGTCCGCCGCGACGGGATTTTCATCCAAAAGGGCCGCAACCTGGAGATTTGGCTGACCGACGACGCGCGCAAAATCCCCGTTTTGATGAGGGTCGAGCTCTTCTTCGGGCATGTCGAGGCCTCCCTCAAAGTGTTATAATCGGGAATCAACATGCCTGCGGAAGCGGAAAACGCTTTTAAGAAACGGCTCCTTACCGCGGCCGAGCGCAAATCCTTGCGGCAGCTTGCCGCCGACTTCAAGAACCGGCGCGTCCTCGTCGTCGGCGACGTCATGCTCGACCGCTACATCCGCGGCGGCGTCTCCCGCATTTCCCCGGAGGCCCCGGTCCCCGTGGTGCGGGTCAACGATCAGGCCTCGGTTCCCGGAGGCGCGGGCAACGTCTCCGCGAACTTGGCGTCCCTGGGCGCGGTGGTCGACTTGATGGCGGTCGTGGGCGCGGACGACGCCTCCACGAGCCTGGCCGGCGAGCTCGCGCGCCGGCGCGTCCTGACCCAAAACCTGGTCGCCGACCCCGAGCGGGTCACGTCGCAGAAATGCCGCGTGGTGGCCGAGCGCCAGCAGATCGTGCGCTACGATTTGGAGAGCTCCGGAAACTTGAGCGCCGCCACCGAGCAGGAGATTTTGTCGCGGCTGCCCGAGGCCATCGCGGAGGCGCGGGCCGTCATTCTCTCCGACTACGGCAAGGGCGTCATCTCCCCCAAGATTTTATCCGCGGCCATCAAGCTGGCCAAGCGCCGGGGCGTGCCCGTCACGGTCGACCCCAAAATCGAGCATTTCAAGCGCTACCGGGGCGTGACCTGCATCACGCCCAATTTGCACGAGGCCTGGTCGGGCATGCGCCAGGTGCCCAAGGCGGGCGAGGCGGAAATCGAGAAGCTGGGGCGCGCCATCCTAAAGACCCTGCGCAGCGAGTCCGTGCTCATCACGCGCAGCGCCGACGGCATGAGCCTGTTCGAGAAAAACGGGCGGATTTCCCACATCCCCACCAAGGCCCGCGAGGTCTTCGACGTGACCGGCGCGGGCGACACGGTCGTCGCCACGCTCACCTTGGCCCTGGCCTGCGGCGCCTCCATTAAGCGCGCCGCCGAGATTTCCAACTACGCCGCGGGCATCGTGGTGGCCAAGCTGGGCACCGCGGTCACCACCATCGAGGAGCTTCAGGAGGCCATCGCGTGAGCCGCGGCGACGTCCTGGTGGTTTTGCCGGCGCGCCACGGCTCGACGCGGTTTCCCGGCAAGGTCCTGGCGATGCTGGGCGGCCAAAGCGTGCTCGAGCGGGGATACCGCGCCGCCAAGGCCGCGGGCATCGGACGGGTGATTATTGCCACGGAGGACAAGCGCGTCGTCCTGGCCGCCGCCAAGTTCGGCGCCGAGGCGGTCTTGACCCCGGCCGCCTGCGCCTCGGGCACCGACCGCGTGTTTCTGGCCGCGAAAAAAGGCCGCGAGCCCTTCGTCATCAATCTGCAGGCCGATCAGCCGCTCATCAAGCCCGAGACCCTGCGGCGCGTGGCCAAAATCCTGCGCGCCAACAAGGCCGCCGACATCGCGACCGCGGTCATCCCGCTCGATGACGCGAAGCGGGCGCAAAACCCCAACGTGGTCAAGGCCGCGATGGCCAAGAGCGGGCGCTGCCTTTATTTCTCGCGCTCGCCCATCCCGTTTTCCCGCAACGGCGCGCCGGCCAAGCAGTGGGAGCACCTGGGCATCTACGGTTTTACCCGCGCGGCCTTGAAGCGCTTCGTGAGCCTGCCCCCCTCCGCGCTCGAAAAAACCGAAAGCCTGGAGCAGTTGCGCGCGCTCGAGGACGGCATGTCCATCTTCGCGGCGGCGGTCGCGGACGTCCCCGTGGCCATCGACACGCCCGAGGATCTGCGCCGGGCGGAAAAATTCCTCGCCAAGGAGGCACGGTGAGCAGCAAATATATTTTCGTCACGGGCGGAGTGGTCAGTTCCTTGGGCAAGGGCATCACGGCGTCCTCCATCGCCAAGCTGCTCCAGGCCCGCGGCATCGCCGTCAACATGCTCAAGTGCGACCCCTACATCAACGTGGACCCGGGCACCATGAACCCCTTCCAGCACGGCGAGGTCTACGTGACCGAGGACGGCGCGGAGACCGATTTGGACTTGGGCCATTACGAGCGCTTCCTCAACAAGGAGATGCACCGCATCAACAACGTGACCGCGGGGCAGATTTACGAGACGGTCATCGCCAAGGAGCGGCGCGGCGACTTTTTGGGCACCACGGTGCAGGTCATCCCGCACATCACCGACGAGATTAAATCCCGCTTTCGCGCCGCGGCCAAGGGCGCGCAGGTCACCATCGTCGAAATCGGCGGCAC
>DATLSD010000015.1:0-2029 GCA_035534315.1 Elusimicrobiota bacterium | reverse complement strand
GCACCCCTACGTCTACGGCGACTGGCTTCACGCTTCCGGCGCGCCCACCCTTCTTCTCTACGCGCACCATGACGTGCAGCCGCCGGGCCGCGAGGAGCTCTGGAAGAGCCCGCCCTTCGAGCCCACGGAACGCAACGGCCGGCTCTACGGCCGGGGCACGGCCGACGACAAGGCCGGCGTGGCGGCGCACACCAGCGCCGTGGCCGCGTGCCTAAAGACCTTGGGCCGCCTGCCCGTCAACGTCAAGCTCATCGTCGAGGGCGAGGAGGAAATCGGCTCGCTGCATTTGGAGGAGTTTTTGCGGCGTTTTCGGGCCAAGCTCTCGGCCGACGCCATGATTTTGACCGACACGGGCAACTTCGACGTGGGCGTTCCCGCGGTCACCACGGCCCTGCGCGGCCTAGCCTCCATGGACGTGACCGTGCGCACCGCGGACCACCCGCTGCACTCGGGCATGTGGGGTGGGCCGCTGCCGGACCCCGTCCAGGCCCTGGCCAAGATGATCGCGTCCGTGACCGACGCCAAGGGCGAGCTCGCTGTGCCGGGGATTTCGCCCAAGACCCGCAGGCTCTCCGCGGCCGAGAAAAAAAGCCTCAAGTCCCTGCGCTACCCCGAGGCCAAGTTCCGCGAGCAGAGCGGGCTTCTGCGCCGGACCCGGATTTTGGGCAAGAGCGGCGAGATTTTGGAGCGCGTCTGGCACCGCCCGTCTTTTTCCGTCAACGCCATCCAGGCCTCCACGCGCAAGGACTGCGCCAACATCGTCAACGAGGCGGCCTGGTGCCACATGGGCGTGCGCCTGGCCGGAGACATGGACCCCCAGGACGTCTTGAAGCGCTTGAAGGCGCATTTAAAAAAGCACGCGCCCTGGGGCGCGGCGGTGGAATTTTCCAACGAGACGGCCAGCCCCGCCTGGACCACCGACCCCGAGGGCCCGGCCTTCGCGGCCGCGGCCAAGGCGCTGGAAAAAGGCTACGGCCACGCCGCGGTGTTCATCGGCTGCGGCGGCTCCATCCCCTTCGTGGGGCCATTCGCCCAGGCCTTGGGCGGCGTGCCGGCTCTCCTTATCGGCGTCGAGGATCCCTACACCAACCCGCACAGCGAGAACGAGAGCCTGCACCTGGGGGATTTCTCCAACGCCATCGCCTCGGCGATTTACCTCTACGAGGCCCTGGCCCAAGCGCCCCTGAAGTAGCCGCGCTTAATCGACGTCGATGAGGCGCACGCGGTAGGAGCGCTTCTTGCCGCCGCGCAGGGTCTTCACGGTCACCACGTCGCCCTTTTTGAGCGCGTCCAAGGCGTTGTAGAGATCATCGTAGTCCGTTATGGGAATCGCGTTGATGCCCACGATGACGTCGCCCAGGACGATCCGTCCGGTGTTGGGGTCGCGGGCGATGCCGCGCAGGCCCGCGCGCACGGCGGGCGTGCCGGGGCGCACGCTCAGGACCACCACGCCCGATCCGCCGCCGAGCAAATCGTAGGCCTGCTGATCGCTCAGGATGTTGACGCCCAGGCCGGGCTCGATGCTGTGGCCGTAGCGGATGATTTCCGGCACGATGCGCTTGATGACGTCGACCGGCACGGCAAAGCCCACGCCCGAATTGTTGCCGCTGTTGGAGTAGATCATGGTGTTCATGCCGATGAGGCGGCCGCCCGAGTCCAAGAGCGGCCCGCCCGAGTTGCCCGGGTTGATGGCCGCGTCGGTCTGGATCATGCCGTGGATGGAGACGCCCCCCGCGCCTTCGATTTGGCGGTTTAGGGCGCTCACGATGCCCTGGGTGACGGTGTCGTCCAAGCCGAAGGGGTTGCCGATGGCGATGGTTTTCTGTCCTACCTGCAGTCCGGCGGAATTTCCCAGTGTGATGGGCGCGAGCTTTTCCTTGCGCGCGTCTATCTGGAGCACGGCGATGTCCTTGCGCGGCTCCACGCCGATCAGTCGGGCGTCCAGCTGACGGTGATCCTTAAAGGTGACTAAGAAGGCGCTGCCGCCCTCGACCACGTGGTAGTTGGTGAGGATGTGGCCCTCTTTGTC
>DATLSD010000014.1:0-13738 GCA_035534315.1 Elusimicrobiota bacterium | reverse complement strand
CAGAATCGCGCCGTCCATCTGCGCCGCTCCCGTGATCATGTTCTTGATGTAGTCGGCGTGTCCCGGGCAGTCCACGTGGGCGTAATGCCGGTTGGCCGTCTCGTACTCCTGGTGGTGGACGTTAATCGTCACGCCGCGCGCTCTTTCCTCGGGGGCGTTGTCGATTTCGTCGTACTTCTTGGCCTGGGCCAAGCCCTTCTTGGACAAATAGTGCGTGATGGCCGCGGTCAACGTCGTCTTGCCGTGGTCCACGTGGCCGATCGTCCCGATGTTGACGTGCGGCTTTTTCCTCTCAAATTTCGCTTTGGCCATAAGTTCCGGTGGTCTCCTCTTTCTTTGTTATCTCTGCGTCGCCATGGCGGCGGCGTTCTTCTCGACGATGGCCCGAAGAATGTTGCCGGGCACTTCCTCGTAGTGGCTGGGCTCCATGGTGAATGAGGCTCGGCCCTGTGAAATCGATCGCACGACCGTCGCGTAGCCGAACATCTCGGACAGCGGCACGGTGGCACGGACGAATTTTAAATGCCCGCGATCGCCCATGTCCTGCACCTTGGCGCGCCGGGAATTCAGGTCCCCGATGACGTCGCCCATGTACTGCTCGGGCGTGATGGCCTCGAACTTCATGACGGGCTCCAGAATGGTTGGGTTGGCTTTTTTGCAGCCCGAGCGCAGCGCCATGGCGCCCGCGATCTTAAAGGCCATTTCCGACGAGTCCACCTCGTGGAAAGAGCCGTCGACCAGCGTCACCTTGATGTCCACGATGGGGTATCCCGCCAGCGCGCCGCCGCCCAAAGCCTCGCGCACGCCCTTTTCCACGGCCGGGATGAACTCGCGGGGAATGCGCCCCTGCTTGATTTCGCTGACGAACTCGAAGCCCTTGCCCATTTCCTGCGGCTCGATGTCGATGATGCAGTGGCCGTACTGGCCGCGGCCGCCGGACTGGCGGATAAATTTGCCTTCTTCCTGTATTTTTTTCTTGACCGTTTCCTTGTAGGCCACCTGGGGGTTGCCCACATTGGCCTGCACGTTGAACTCGCGCTTCATGCGGTCGACGATGATCTCCAAGTGCAGTTCGCCCATGCCGGAGATGATGGTCTGGCCGATTTCGGGGTCGGTTTTGATGCGGAAGGTCTGGTCTTCCTCGGCCAGACGGCTCATGGCGTTGGCCATCTTTTCTTCATCCGCCTTGGACTTGGGTTCGATGGCGATGGAGATGACGGGCTCGGGGAAGGTGATCTGCTCCAAAACCATCGGGCGGTCTTCCGCGCACATGGTATAGCCCACGCGGGCGTTCTTCAGCGCCACGGTGGCCGCGATGTCCCCGGCGTGGACTTCCTTGATTTCCTCGCGCTGGTTGGCGTGCATGCGCAGAATGCGGCCCACGCGCTCGGAGTTGCGGTTGTTGCCGATCATGATGGTGTCGCCGGTCTTAAACGTCCCGGAATACACGCGGAAGAAGATGAGCTTGCCGACGTAAGGGTCGGTCTGAATCTTGAACATCAGGGCAGAGAAGGGCTCTTTGTCGTCGGCTTTTCTCTCGCAGGGCTCGCCGGTCAGCGCGTCGGTGCCGGTGACCGGAGGAACGTCGAGCGGCGAGGGGAGGAAGTCGCAGACGGCGTCGAGCATGGGCTGCACGCCCTTGTTCTTGTAGGAGGAGCCGCACAGGACCGGAAAAATCTTGGACTGAAGGACGCCCCGGCGCAGGACTTTCCTAAGCTCGGCCGGCGTGAACTTGTGGTCGCCGTTCAAGTAGCGCTCCATCATGGCGTCGTCGAACTCGACGATTTTTTCGACCATTTTCTCGCGGTACTCGTCGGCCTGGGCCTTCATTTCGGCCGGGATGTCGACGACGTCCCACTTGGCGCCCAGTTCCTCGCCTTGCCAAACCAGCGCCTTCATCTCGATTAAATCGATCAGGCCCAGGAAATCGGCCTCGGAGCCGATAGGCAGCTGGATGGGGCACGCGTTGGCGCCCAGCATCTTGATGATGGAGTTGTACGACATGAAGAAGTCCGCGCCCATGCGGTCCATTTTATTGATGTAGGCGATGCGCGGTACGCGGTACTTGTCGGCTTGGCGCCAGACGGTTTCCGACTGGGGCTCGACGCCCTGCACGCCGTCGAAGCACACCACCGCGCCGTCCAGGACGCGCAGCGAGCGCTCCACCTCGGCCGTGAAGTCCACGTGGCCGGGGGTGTCGATGATGTTGATCTGGCAGTCGCGCCACTTGCAGAACGTCGCCGCGGCGGTAATTGTGATGCCGCGCTCGCGCTCCTGCGGCATCCAGTCCGTGGTCGTAGCGCCCTCGTGCACCTCGCCGATCTTGTGGATGCGGCCGGTGTAGTAGAGAATGCGTTCGGTCGTCGTGGTTTTGCCCGCGTCGATGTGCGCGATGATGCCGATGTTGCGGACTTTTTCGAGGGGAAATTCTCTAGCCATGAGCTACCACCGGTAATGGGCGAATGCCTGGTTGGCCTCGGCCATCTTGTGCGTGTCTTCCCGCTTCTTGAACGCGGCGCCTTCCTTCTTCGCGGCCAAAAGGATTTCGTCGGCCAAACACTCCGCGGAGGGCTTGCCGGTCTTGCTGCGGGTCGCGCCGATGAGCCAGCGCATGGCCAGGGTGGACGAGCGCGGCTCCTGAACTTCTATGGGAACCTGGTAGGTGGCGCCGCCCACGCGCCGGGCCTTGACCTCCAAAAGCGGACGGATGTTCTCGATGGCGCGGGTGAACACGCCCAGCGAGTCTTCCTTGGTCTTCTCTTTGACGATGTCGAGCGCGTCGTACATCACGCGCAACGCGGCGTTTTTCTTTCCTTGGAAATTCATCTTGTTGACGAAGCGGGAAATCAGCACGGACCGATACCTGTGATCCGGCACCGGCAGTCCCCGGCGATCCCTGGGTCTTAAACCTTTTCGAGGCATAGTTTGATTCCTTCCTTATAGTATTAGGACTTGGCGGCTTCCTTGGGCCGCTTCGCCCCGTAAAGAGACCGTCCCTGCCGGCGGCCTTCGACTCCGGCGGCGTCCAAGACGCCGCGGATGATGTGGTAGCGCACGCCAGGCAAGTCCTTGACGCGGCCGCCGCGGATAAGCACGATGGAGTGCTCCTGGAGGTTGTGGCCCACGCCGGGAATGTAGCCGGTGACCTCGGTTCCGTTGGTCAGCTTGATGCGCGCGATTTTGCGCAGGGCCGAGTTTGGCTTCTTGGGCGTTGTGGTTTTAACCTGGGTGCATACGCCCCGTTTTTGCGGGCATGAGTTCAGGGCCGGGGCTTTGGGCCTGCCCTTGATTTTGATCCGCCCGATGCGGATAAGCTGGTTGATGGTCGGCATAAATTTCAGGACTCCTTGGTGGTTTCAGCCGCCGGACGCTTGGGTTCTAGCTCCCGGGCGTGTAACCCGGTTCCCGCCGGGATCATGTGGCCGATGATGACATTTTCCTTGAGACCTTTGAGATAATCGACGCGCGAGGTAGTCGCCGCCTCAGTGAGCACGCGCGTGGTCTCCTGGAAGCTGGCCGCGGACACAAACGAACTCGAGGCCAATGACGCCTTGGTGATGCCCAGCAACACAGGCTCCGCGCGGGCCTCGCGGCCGCCCTTGGCGTGCACCTTATGGTTGTCCTCGGCGAAGATGAAGCGGTTGACGATCTCGCCTTTCAGGAACGGCGTGTCGCCCGAGGCCGCGATCTTGACGTTCTGCAGCATCTGGCGCACGATGCACTCGATATGCCGGTCGGAAATGGTCACGCCCTGGAGGCGGTAGACTTCTTGGATGGCGTTGACCAAAAACTCCTGGACCTCCTTGATGCCCTTGACCCGCAGAATGTCGTGCGGATCGATGGCGCCGTCCGTGATGGCCTCGCCCACGCCCACGCGGTCGCCTTCGTAAACGACCAAGTGCTTGCCCTGCGGGATGAGGTATTCGCGGACCAAATCCGTCTCCTCGTTGCGCACCGAGACCTGCACCAGGCCCTTGGCTCCGATGCCCAAGGACACGATGCCCTCGATTTCGGAGATGACGGCCGGGTTCTTCGGCCGGCGGGCCTCGAAAAGCTCCGAAACGCGCGGAAGGCCGCCGGTGATGTCCTTGGACTTGGTGACTTCCTGCGGAATCTTGGCCAGAATATCTCCGCCGCGGACGTCCTGCCCCGCCTCGACGACCAACGTCGTATCGGTCGGCAGGGGATAGGTCGCCACGGTCTTGCCGCCTTTCTCGACCACCACGCGCGGGTTCAGGCGCTTGGCGCCGCCCTCGCCCTTCTCGGTGCGGCGGGTCTCCTGCTCGATGATCTTGCGCTCAATGATGCCGGTGATCTTGTTGCGCTCCTCGTGCAGCGTGACGCCTTCGCGGACGTCGGCGAGCTTGACCGTGCCGTTGTGCTCGGTCACGATGGGCATGGTGTAGGGATCCCACTCGGCGAGCATGTCTCCGGCGGCGACCTTGGCCTTATTGTCGGCCTTCAGTCGCGCGCCGTAGGGAATCTTGTATTCCTCGGTCAAGCCCTTGTCATGGACCAGCATCATGCCGGTGCGGGAAATAACGACGGTCTGCCCCTCGCGGTTCTCGATGGTCCGGATGTTCTTATGCTCGACCGTGCCGCCCTTCAGGGCGACGGCCTGTGAGCGCTTGGACACGCGCGACGCCGTGCCGCCGATGTGGAAGGTGCGCAGCGTCAGCTGGGTGCCCGGTTCGCCGATGGATTGGGCCGCGATGATGCCGACGGCCTCGCCCTTTTCCACCAACCGGCCCGTCGCGTTGTTGAGCCCATAGCACAGGGCGCAGACGCCCTGGGGCGCCTCGCAAGTCAGAACAGATCGGGCACGGACCACTTCGGTCCCCGCGGCGCGAATTTTGGCGGCGATTTCCGCAGTGACCGGCTCGTTGGCCTTGGCCACGACTTCCTGCGGCTTCTTCGCGTCGCCGGCTTCGGCGGAGACCACGTCCTCCAAAAGGACGCGGCCCAGCACGCGCTCCTCCAGGGGCTCGATGATCTCGTCGCCAGCGGACAAATCGCCCAAACGAACGCCGTTGATGGTGCCGCAGTCGGCCATGGTGATGACCAAGTCGTGCGTCACGTCGACCATGCGCCGGGTCAGATATCCGGCCTCGGCGGTCTTAAGCGCCGTGTCGGCCAAGCCCTTGCGGCCGCCGTGCGTCGAGATGAAGTACTCGAGCACCGTCAAGCCCTCGCGGAAATTGGACAAAATAGGCTGCTCGATGATTTCGCCCACGCCGCCGGTGAGTTTTTTCTGCGGCTTGGCCATCAAGCCGCGCATGCCGGCCAGCTGCCGGACCTGCTGACGGCTGCCGCGCGCGCCGGAATCGGCCATCAAGAAGACCGAGTTGAAGCGCGGACGCCCGGCTTCGTAGCCCTCGAACTCCTCTTTCTTCATGGAATCGAACATGACGTCGGCGATCTTGTCGGTGACGTGGCTCCAGATGTCGATGATCTTGTTGTAGCGCTCGGCCTCGGTGATGACGCCGTTCTTGGCCTGGCCCTCGATTTCCTTGACCCGCTTGCGCGCCTGGGCGATGACTTCCTTCTTCATCTGCGGGATGTGCATGTCCGAGATGGAGATGGAGAGGCCCGCGGCCGTGGCGAAGTGGTAGCCCGTGCGCTTTAAGTCGTCCAAAAGTTGGACCGTGCGGAATTGCCCCAAAGCCTTATAGCAGCGCTCGACCAAGGAGGAAAGCTCCTTCTTGCCCTGAGCCTTATTGAGGTAGCGCAGTTCCGGCGGAAGAATTTCGTTGAAGAGGACGCGGCCCACGGTGGTGTAATCGGTCCAGCCCGAGGCCCCGCCCTTGACCTGCTCGGCGAGGTTGTTGACGCCGCGCACCTTGACGCGCGCATGCAAATCTACCTTCCTGTTCTGGTAGGCCGAGACGACCTCGGCGGCGTCGGAGAAAATCATGCCTTCGCCCTTTTCGCCGCGCTTCTCCTTGGTCAGATAGTGGATGCCCAGCACCATGTCGTGCGAGGGCACCGCAATGGGCTTGCCCGAGGCCGGGGAAAGCACGTTATTGGAGGCCATCATGAGGAGCTTGGCTTCGAGTTGCGCCTCCTGGGACAGCGGCACGTGCACGGCCATCTGGTCGCCGTCGAAGTCGGCGTTGAAGGCCGCGCAGGTGAGCGGGTGGAGCTGGATGGACTTGCCCTCGATGAGCACCGGCTCGAAGGCCTTGATGCCCAGGCGGTGCAACGTGGGCGCGCGATTGAGCATGACCGGATGATCCTTGGTCACGTACTCCAGAATGTCCCAAATCTCCGGGCGCACTTTGTCGAACATGCGCTTGGCGGCCTTCAAGGTCAAGTTCTCGGCCTTGATGAGCTCGCGGATGATGAAGGGGCGGAAAAGCTCCAAGGCCATTTCCTTGGGCAGGCCGCATTGGTTGAGCTTCAAGTTCGGGCCCACGACGATGACGGAGCGGCCCGAGTAGTCCACGCGCTTGCCGAGCAAGTTTTGGCGGAAACGGCCCTGCTTGCCCTTTAGAATTTCCGACAAAGATTTCAGCGGACGATTTCCGGCGCCGACCACCACGCGGCCGCGCGCGCCATTCTCGAACAGGGCATCGACGGCTTCCTGCAGCAGGCGCTTTTCGTTGAAAATCATGACCTCGGGCGCGCGCAGGGCCTCGATGTGCTTGAGGCGGTTGTTGCGGTTGATGATGCGGCGGTAAAGATCGTTTAGGTCCGAGGTGGCGAAGCGTCCGCCCTCCAGGGGCACCAGGGGGCGCAACTCGGGCGGGATGACCGGCAGAGACGTCAAGATCATCCACTGCGGATCGTTGCCCGACTCGGCGAAGCCCTGCAGGATGCGCAAGCGCCGGATGAGGCGCGACTGCTCCGCCTCGGAAACGGCCGCGGCGAGGCTCTCGGTGACCTTCTTGACCTCCTCCTTGGGATTGACCTTGGAGAGAAGGGTCTTGACGGCGCCGGCGCCGATTTCGACTTTAAGCTGCGAGCGGAATTCCTCGCGCGCCTTGCGGACCTCTTCCTCGGAGAGAAGATCCTTGGCGTGATAGACCGTGCGCCCGGAGACGTCGACGAGGTCCTCGGTGACCACATACATGCCGTAATAGATGATGCGCTCCAAGTCCAGCGCCTTCATGTCCAGCACGATGCCGATGCGCGACGGCGTCTTCTTCAAAAACCAGATATGGGAGACGGGCACGGCCAAGTCGATGTGCCCCATGCGCTCGCGGCGGACCTTGGACTCGGTCACCTCGACGCCGCAGCGGTCGCAGACGATGTTCTTGAACTTGATCCAGCGGTACTTGCCGCAGGCGCACTCGTAGTCGCGCGCGGGGCCGAAAATTCTCTCGCAGAAAAGTCCGTCCCGCTCGGGCTTAAGCGTGCGGTAGTTGATGGTCTCGGGCTTCTTGACCTCGCCGTAGGACCAGGACACGATCTGCTCCGGGCTGGCCAAAGAGACGCGGATGGCGTCGAAGTCGAAGAAGTCGATGCCCCCGGCCCGCTTCTTTTTCTTCCCGCCCAGGGAGAGCTTTTTTTCCGCGGCGACGGAGTTGGATGATGTCATCTCAGGATTTCCTCGCGATCTCTTTGGCGTCTTTCTTTCCGGATGCCTTCTCGTGGCCGTCCTTGCCCAGCTTCAAAAGCTCGACGTTCAAGCCCAGCGCCTGGAGCTCGCGCACCAGAACCTTGAAGGACTCGGGCACGCCGGGCTGGGCGGGGGGTTCCCCTTTGATGATGGACTCGTACATCTTGGTGCGTCCGATGACGTCGTCGGACTTGACCGTGAGGAACTCCTGCAGCGCGTAGGCCGCGCCGTAGCCCTCAATGGCCCAGACTTCCATTTCGCCGAAGCGCTGCCCGCCGAACTGCGCCTTGCCGCCCAAGGGCTGGCGCGTGATGAGGCTGTAGGGACCCGTAGAGCGGGCGTGAATCTTGTCCTCGACCAAATGGATGAGCTTCAGAACGTACATGTAGCCGATCGAGACCTTCTCCTGGAAGGGCTCTCCGGTGCGCCCGTCGTAAAGCGTGATGCGGCAGTCGTCGGTGGGCAGGTATTTCTCCGGCATTCCCTGCTCCTTGAGCTTCTTCTTGGCCTCGGCCACCTTCTCGTGAATATCCTTCTCGCTGGCGCTGTCGAAGACGGGATTGACCATCTGCGTGTCGAGCGTGTGCGCGGCCCAGCCCAGCATGGTTTCCAGCAGCTGGCCGACGTTCATGCGGGAGGGCACGCCCAGCGGGGACAAAACCACGTCCAACGGGGTACCGTCCGGCAAGAACGGCATGTCCTCCTCGGGAAGAATCTTGGAGATGACGCCCTTGTTGCCGTGGCGGCCGGCGCACTTGTCGCCGACCTGGATTTTCCGGCGGGACGCGATGTAGACCTTGACCACGCGGTTGACCGTGACGGCCAAATCGTCGCCTTCCTTGATGTTCTCCTTGACGCGGGCCGCCTCTTCGCGGACTCTCTTCTCCATCAGGGAGCAGAAGGACTTCAGGCGCTCCTCTTCTTCCTTGCGCTTGGCGGCGCCCAGGGATTCGAAACGCGCCGCGGTCTGCTTGCGGTACTCGCGCAACGCGGCCAGGTCGCGCTCGAGCTTGTCCGTGGCGGCATCCAAGCCCTTTTTCTCGTCGGCCTTGGACATCTTCTCACGCCGCACGAACACCTTGACGCCGATGACCTTGCCGGAAACGCCCGGCGGCACGCGCATGGACGCGTCCTGCACATCCTCGGCCTTCTTGCCGAAGATGACCTTCAAAAGCCGCTCCTCGGGAGTGAGCTGCTGCTCGCCCTTGGGCGTGACCTTGCCGACCAGCACGTCGCCCTGCCGGACGTAGGTGGAGGGAATCACAATGCCCGACTCGTCCAAGGACTCCAAAGTTTCCGTGCTGACGTTGGGAATGTCGCGGGTGATTTCCTCGGGGCCGAGCTTGGTGTCGCGGGCCTCGACCTCGAACTCGGAGACGTGGATGGAGGTGAAGATGTCCTCGCGGACCAGGCGCTCGGATATTAAGATCGCGTCCTCGAAGTTGTAGCCTTCCCAAGGCAAAAAGCCGACGAGAAGGTTTCGCCCCAGCGCCAGCTGGCCCCCATCCGTCGCGGGGCCGTCGGCCAGAACCTGGCCGGCCTTGACGCGCTCGCCGGAGGACACGATGGGCTTCTGGTTGACGCAGGTGTCCTGGTTGGAGCGGCGGTACTTCTTCAAGGAATACAAATCAATGGAGTCTTCCCCGCCCTCGCCGTCGGCGTGAACGGCGACCAAGTCGCCGGTGGCATAAAGCACTTTGCCGGCGCGCCGGGACACGATGCAGGCCCCGGAATCCCGGGCCACCACGTCTTCGATGCCGGTCGCCACCACGGGCGCCTCGGGCTTCAAAAGCGGCACGGCCTGACGCTGCATGTTGGCGCCCATCAAGGCGCGGTTGGCGTCGTCGTGCTCCAAAAAGGGCACCAGCGCGGCCGAGACGGAAACGACCTGAATCGGGGAGATGTCCATGTAGTCGACCTTGGACGGATCGACCACGGGGAAGTCGCCATGCGATCGGCAGCTGACCTGCTCCGCGGCGATTTTTTCCTTGTCGAGCGGCGTGTTGGCCTGGGCCACGATGCTGCCGCCCTCCTGGTCGGCGCCCAAATAATTGACTTCGCCGGTCAGCTTGCCGTTCTTGACCCGGCGGTAGGGCGACTCGATGAGGCCGAACTCGTTGATGCGCGCGTAGGCGGCCAGCGACGTGATGAGGCCGATGTTCGGGCCCTCGGGCGTTTCGATGGGGCAGACCCGGCCGTAGTGGGTGTAATGCACGTCGCGGACCTCGAAGCCCGCGCGCTTGCGGTGCAGACCGCCCGGGCCCAGGGCCGAGAGGCGGCGCTTGTGCGTGATTTCGGCCAGGGGATTAATCTGGTCCATAAACTGGGACAGCTGGGACGTGCCGAAGAATTTGCGCAGGATGCCGACTAAGGGGGCCGTGTTGATGAGGCTCCGGGGCGTGATCTGCCGCTTGTCCTGGACGCTCATGCGATCGCGGATGACGCGCGACATCTGCGCCAGACCCATGCGGATCTGGTTTTCAAGAAGCTCGCCCACGCTGCGCACGCGGCGGTTGCCCAGGTGATCGATGTCGTCCAAGGTCACCAGGAAGTTCTTGTCGAACAAGGACGGAGCGGCCTTGCGCCATTCCGCCACGGCATCCCCGTAATCAACGAAGGAAAAGCGGTCTTTCTTCAGGCCCTGGCGGACCGGATCGTTGTCCTCGTCGGAATCCTTGTCGTGGATGTCGACGACCGCCAGCTTGCCCTCCAGCCCCGAGCCCTGGATTTTCTTCAGGCGCTCGGAAAGCCAGGACTTGTACTCGGCCGGGGTCTCGAAGCTCCCGCTCTTTGCGGGAATTGGGGTGGCGCGCGCCTCATCCAGGCTCAGATGGGTGACGCCGCAGTTCAAGGCCACCAGGTATTGAATGGTGGCGATGACGTCTTCCAGGCAGAGCGTGCGCCGGTCATAGCTGGGAAGCGCGAAATGCTTGTGCCGCCGGTTGTCCGGGCGGGCCACGACGTCGCGGCGCCCCGCCAGGGTCCAGAGGTAGCGGTGCAACTTAGAGTTAATCTTGTGCCGGCCGACCTTGGACAAATCGTACTTGCGCAGGCTCTTGAAGAACAGGTTGTCCACGTAGGACTCGGCCTGGCCGGGGACGATGAATTCCTGGCCGCGCAGCTTCTTGTAGATTTCTTGCTGGGCCTCGCGCACGCTCTTAATTTTGTCCTTGCGCAAGGTTTCCAAAATAGCGGAGTCGTCTTTCTCCGGATCGCCGGAGATGATCTTGACCGAGGTAATTTTCTTGTCGGCCAGGCGCTTTAAAGCCTCGTGCGTGATTTTCTTGCCCGCCTCGATGAGGACCTCGCCGGTCTCCCGGTCGACCGCATCCTCGACGGCAACGCGGTGCACCAGCGTCTCGGGGTCGGTCCCGGCCAAAGGGATTTCCTCGTAGCGGTAAAAAATCTTCAGGATATCGGAATCGGATTCGACGCCGCAGGCGCGCAAAAACGTCGTGGCCTCGAATTTCTTCTTGCGGTCGATGCGCACGAAGAGAATGTTGTTGATGTCGAACTCAAACTCCACCCAGGCGCCGCGGTAGGGGATGACGCGGGCAAAGAAAAGCTTCTTACCCAGGGAGGATATCTTCTTCTCTTCGTCCTCCTCGAAAATAATGCCCGGCGAGCGGTGCAGCTGGCTGACCACCACGCGCTCGGCCCCGTTGATGACGAAGGACGCCGTGTCCGTCATGGTGGGAATCTCGCAGAGAATGACGTCCTGCTCGATGACCTGCTTCAGCTTGCCCGAGGGCTGGCGCGAAGAAAGCCGCAGAACCGCGGAGAGCGGTCGAGACCACGTGGCGTCGTGGCTCTGCGCCTCGTCGCCCGTCGTGTAGCGCGACGGGCCCAGCGAGTAGCGCACAAAGTCAAGCACCAAGCTTCCGTCCGCGGATTCAATGGGGAAGACGTCCAAAAAGGCCGCCTGCAGGCCCATGAGCTTCCTTTTCTCCGGCGCCGCGTCAAGCTGCAAAAAGCTCTTAAAGGAGTTTTTCTGCATCTCGAGCAGATCCGGCAAACCCATGGCCTCAGGAATCTTCCCGAATCGAATCTGTTTCACGCCGCACCCCCGAATACGCGCAGTTCCAGGCGACTAAAACGGACGCGTCCCCCGCGGGGGGCGCGGCCGCTCAAACCCAAATGTCCCGGCAAGAACATCGCCGGCTATTTCAACTCGACGGTGGCGCCCGCCTCGGTGAGCTTTTTCTTCATTTCCTCGGCCTGGGCCTTGGCAACGCCGTCCTTGACGGGCTTGGGCGCGGCCTCGACCAGATCCTTGGCCTCCTTAAGGCCCAGTCCGGTCAACTCCCGCACCACCTTGATGACGCCGATCTTGTTGGAACCGGCGCCGGTCAGGACGACGGAAAAATCCGTTTTCTCCTCGGCGGGAGCGGCCGCTCCGCCCGCGTGGGCGCCGCCGGCAACGGCCACGGGAACGGCCGCGGCGGCCTTCACGCCGAACTTCTCTTCGACGGCCTTGACGAGCTCGGAAAGCTCCAAAACCGATAAATTCGCGATCGCGTCAACAATTTCTTCCTTCCCCAGCTTCGTCGCAGTAGACATCTTATTCTCCTTTATGTGGCAGCGCCCTCGCGGGCTTTATCCCCTCACGGAGACTGCCGGCCGGTTTTTCAAGCCGCGGCCGCGGCCGGTGTTTCCTTCTTTTTCTTATCTTCCAAAGCGCTCAACGCCAACACGAAGTCGCGGATGGGCGCCTGCAAAACGGAGGCGGCCTGGGCGCCGGAGGCGTAGAGCAAGCCCACGAACTTGGCCAAAAGCTCGGGCCTGGTGCCCAGCGCGGAAAGCTTCTGGCATTCCGCCGACGTCATCCACTTCTTGCCCACGTAGCCGGCCTTGACCTTGAAAACGGGGAACTGCTTGGCGAACGCCGCCAGGACCTTGGCCGCCGCGACCGGATCGTCGCCATCAGCCACCACCAAGCCCAGCGGGCCCTTCAAAAGCCCGGCGTCGACGCCGTCGATGCCCGCGCCCTTCAAGGCATGGCGCAGTTGCGAGTTCTTGACCACGGAATAGCGTCCGCCCAGGGTTTTGAGCTTGCCGCGCAACTCGTCCATCTCGACGAACTTCAGGCCCTGGTACTCGGTGAAAAAAACATGCTCGGCCTTGGTCAGGGAGCCCGAGAGCTCCTGCGCCTTTTCCTTTTTCTGGTTTTTCGTCAGCTTCATGTTAAATCACTCCCTAAAAATGCTAAAATCTTAGCGACAGCCCGCCGCCGTACTGAAATCCCCCGACGTAGGCCGCCTCGGCGAAAAGCCCCTCGTGATCCGAGGTGGGAATCCGCAGACCCACGACCGGCGCCAGCGTATCCCGGAAGCCACCCGAGTGGCTGCCCAGGGTCGCGTCCTTTAAGTCCGCGTCGACCCGATACCACTTGACCCCGCCGTAGGGCTCGACCCGCCACCCGCTCAGCGGAAAAACATGGCTGGCCTCCACGCCCAGTTGGTACTCCAAAAGCGTCAGCGTGTCATTGACCGCGGACACATTGCCCGCGGAATCATTCATCCGATCCAGCGGATACATCGCTCCGGAAAAGCCGATATTGACGGCCACGGCCGGCGTGACGATAGTGTCCGGAAAAATCACGTCCTGAACGCCCAACGAAAAAATCGGTCCCGCGCCGCTGCCCGCGTAATTCTGAGTCGCGCTGGCCGAGGGCACGCTCAGCGAATAGTAGCCCGCGCCCACCGCGGCGGAATACTGGAACCCGTCCCAAGGCTGATAGACTGCCCTGATGAGCCCCGCGTCGCCGCTGCCATGAACCGACAGCGCTCCAGCCGACTGTCCGCACGCGAAAGCAATGCCGTTTTTCGACGAGCACGCCGCGCTGCCGCCGCTCAAGTTGAAATTTAAATCTTGATCCGAAACGCCCTGGTAGTACGCCGAAACCTGCCAGCCTCCCGGAGTCCCCTGCCGCGCCGTCTGCGCCGAAATCTGGGCGACGAGCGGCCCAGCCGAAAAAAACAGCGCTCCCGCGAGCGCCGTCCCGACGACGACCTGCCCGTCTAACGATTTTATTTTTTTATCCCCGCGCTTAACGGCGCCCAAGGGGTCCATGAGACCGGCAACGACCTACTCTCCCAACGCCGAGATGGGCGTTAGTACCATTGGCCCTGGCAGGCTTAACTGCCGTGTTCGGAATGGGAACGGGTGTTTCCCTGC
>DATLSD010000013.1:0-5428 GCA_035534315.1 Elusimicrobiota bacterium | reverse complement strand
CGGCCCAGTCTCCCGGGGTGCTTCTCTTGCCGTGCGTGATTTCGCCGGTGCGTAGGGCGCTGTCGAGCCGCGCCCACTTGTCCGGGGACAACTTCGTCCCGGACTGAGAAAGTTTTTTCTTAAGGTGAGAAAGACTTTTTTCAATATTGCCGCAGGTGTCGAGCGTTGACGCGTAGAAGGTTCGGGCGTCTTTGAAGAACTCCATTTCGGACTTATGCTGCGCGCGGGTATCGATCATGAGGGCTCCTTGCGGCCGGAATGAGACAACGCCGCTTCTATAGTATCATTAATGCGGCTGCGGCCGGCTCGCCGGCTAAACTTAACAAGGCCAACGACGCCAGAGGAGCGCATGAAGTTTTCAACGGACGCGGATGAATGGCTCGATGAGACGGACGCCGTTTTTCATCCCAGGGCAGCCAAGAAAAAGGTTCTAAGCCGCGCGAAAATACTTCCGCCTGAAGAAGGCAACGGCACCGTGACGGAAATTTTTCCAAATCAAAGCGCCGTGCGCCTCGACCGGGCGGCGCGGCCGGCGCTGTGCCGCTACAGGATGGCGACGCTCGCCTTCGGTTCCGTCCATAGGGAAAGATCCCCGGTTTGCGTCGGCGACCGCGTGCGCGTCGAGGCCGGCGTCATCGTGGGACGCTGCGAGCGCCGCAACCGGCTTATCCGCCCGGCCCCGAACGCCCGCGACCCGCTGCTCCACGTTCTGGCCGCCAACGTCGACTGCCTGGTCATCGTGGCCGCGGCGCGCGAGCCGGGGTTCTCCGCCGGCATTATCGATCGTTTCTTGGTCGCGGCCTCGGCCCAAAAAATACAACAGATTCTCTGCGTCAATAAATCAGATTTGATCAAACCGGACGAGGTCCGGGCTTGGTCCCACTATCCGGCCGCCGGGGTCGCGGTCGTCGAGGCCAGCGCCAAAGGGGGAAGCGGCATTGAGCGCCTTATGGCTCTCTTGCGCGGGAAGATCGCCGTATTTTGCGGGCACTCCGGAGTCGGCAAAACCTCGCTGCTGCGCCGCCTGCTCTCGGACGAGAGCTACGGCAGGGTCGGAGCCATTGGCGCGGCGAGCGACAAGGGCCGCCACACGACGTCGGGAGCGGTGCTCCTGGCCGGCCCCGACGGCTCAAGCTTCATCGACACGCCCGGAGTGATGAACTTCGGCTTGCTCGACGTCGCGGCGGGCGATCTGTTGGCTCATTTCCCGGAACTTCATGCCGCGTCCGCGAGTTGCGCCGCGGGCTGCGCCCATGACGAAGAGCCCGCCTGCGCCCTGCGCGCCCTGCCCCGCTACGCCAGCTATCGCGCGATCCAAAGTTCCCTCGCGAAGAATGGATGACGCCCTTTCCGGCCGCCTTGCCGCCGCCCTTGAACGCCGCTCGGCGCTGCTGAGCCGGCTGCACGCCGAAGAGACCAACGCTTACCGGCTCTTTCATGGCAGCGCGGAGGGCCGCCCCGGCTTGACGGTGGATCGCTACGGCGACTTGCTGTTGGTGCAGAGCTTTCATAGTCAGCTGCCGCCGCCTCAGCTTGCGGCGTTGGAAGCTTTCTACGCGGGGGCCTTTCCGGGCTTGACGATGGTCTACAACGACCGCAGCCGGCCCAATTCGCGAATCTCCAACGAGCTTTCACCCGCGCTTATGGCCGCCGCGACGGCGCCGCGCCTGGCGCGGGAGTTGGGCGTCAATTACCGCATCCGAGCGCGGCACGCCGGCCAGGACCCGTGGCTCTTTTTGGATCTGCGCGCCGCGCGACGCCGCGTGATGCGGGAAGCGGCGGGAAAATCGCTGCTCAACGTCTTCGCCTATACCTGCGGCGTGGGCATCGCCGCCGCGAAGGCGGGCGCTAGCCGCGTGGTGAACGTGGATTTCGCGCTCTCCAGCCTCGCGGCCGGCGCGGAGAACGCCCGGCTCAATAATCTGCCCACCCCGATGAGCTTCGTGCACAGCGACGCTTTTGCCGCCCTGCGCCAGCTCTCCGGGCTGGGCCAGCCCCGGGTCGTGCGCGGCAGACGCCTGCCGCCGTTCCCTAAGCTTGAGCAGCGCCGGTTCGATTTGGTGTTTATCGATCCGCCCGCCTACGCCAAGAGCCCGTTCGGCGTGGTGGATCTGGTCAATGACTATCCGGCGGCATTTAAGCCCGCTCTGCTCTGCGTCGCCGAGGGCGGCAGCATGATCTGCTGCAACAACGCGGCTCAGGCCGCTCGCGAGGCGTGGATAGATCAACTCGAGCGCAGCGCCCGCAAAGCCGGCCGCCCGATTCGCGAAGTGGAGCTAATTGATCCGGAAAGCGATTTTCCGAGCTTCGATGGACGCCCGCCCTTGAAGATGGCGCTGCTGCGGCTTTAGCCCCGCAATTGCTACAATAAGTCTTCGCAGACCATGGATTTTTCCGCCTTTAACTTCGATTCGAGGATATCCGCCGGCATCCGGGCGCTCGGCTACTCCACGCCGACGCCCATCCAGAGCCAGTCCATCGCGCCCATACTCCAGGGCCGCGATGTGCTGGGGCTGGCGCAGACCGGGACCGGAAAGACCGCGGCTTTCGCGCTGCCCATTCTCCAGCGCCTGCTCTCGGGCCCGCGCGGAGTCACGCGGGCGCTCGTCCTGGCGCCGACGCGCGAACTCGCCGACCAAATCCGAGAATCCTTCCGCGGCCTGGGCGTCGAGACCGGGCTGCGCAGCCTGACGGTATACGGCGGAGTCGGTTTGGGCCCGCAGGTGGCGGGCTTGAGAAAAGGAGTCGAAATCGTCGTGGCCTGCCCCGGACGCCTGCTCGATCATCTCGAGCACGGCACCATCAACGTGTCGCGCCTCGAGGTCCTTGTTCTTGATGAGGCGGATCGCATGTTCGACATGGGATTTTTGCCCGGCATCAGGAAAATCATCAAGCGCCTGCCCGCGCGGCGGCAGACCCTGCTTTTTTCGGCGACCATGCCGGACGATATCCGCGGGCTGGCTCACGAAATTCTGCGCGACCCCGTCACCGCGCAAGCCGATCACGGGGTGCCGCTGATGACGGTGACCCACGCGCTCTATCCCGTGCCCGAGCATTTAAAGTCCGACCTGCTGGCGCGCCTGCTCAAAGGAACGGGCGAGGGCTCGGTGCTGATCTTCATGCGCACCAAGCACCGCGCCAAGCGCCTGTGGCAGCGGCTCCAAGAACAGGGGCTCGCCGCGACCTGCCTGCAGGGAAATCTCTCCCAGAACAAGCGCAAGGCCGCCATGGAGGGTTTTCGCAGCGGGAAGTTCAACATTCTCGTCGCCACCGACATCGCCTCGCGCGGCATCGACATCTCGCAAATCACTCACGTCATCAACTACGACGTTCCCGACACGACCGAGGCTTATACGCACCGCATAGGCCGCACGGGCCGCGCCGCGAAGACCGGGGACGCCTTTACTTTCGTCACGCACCAGGACGAAGCCATGATCCGCGATATCGAGCGCGCGCTCGGCTCGAAGCTTGAGCGCTGCACGGTGCCGGGCTTTGATTACGCCGCCAGAAAGGCCGTCGTCTCCCCGGCGCCCAAAAGAGGCGGCCACCTCGTCCTAAGCGCGCCGCGCTCTCCGGGTCATCCGGCGCGGACCGACAACAACGGAAGCGGCCCGCGCGGCCATTTCGGCCGGCGCCGGTTTCGACCGCGCCGCAGCCGCTAACTCATTTCCCTCAAGGCCGCTATCGCGGCTGAGGTCTGAGGGGAAAATCCCGGTGGCGCGCCAGCTGCCACAGGGAGTGGACGAGAAGAACGCCGAACGCCAACTGGGTGATGACCTCTCCGAGAAACATGCGGCGCAGGGCGCCCACTTCCGAGGCCAGGGCGATGGAGACGCCGGCCATTTGCGCCGCCAGCAGGGACAAGTTGATCGCGCGCCGGCGCAGGCCCAACGCCAGCCACATGGCCAGGATGAGTTCCACGATGAAAAGAAACGCGCTGGCGGCGAAGTGCGCCCAATGGAAGAACGCGTCCAACGAGTAGGGCGTCAGCCAGATTCCAACGGTCGAGACCGCCAGGACCAGCAGGGCTTCGGACAAGATCCACAAAGATCTGCGGCCCTTCGGCATGACATGGGCGGCCTTGGCCATGAAATACCCGGCCAGGATCATCCCCGTCGAGTAGGGAATGAGCGTGGCGCGGATGGTCCCGTAGTAGCTCAGGCCGCGGTGATCGAGGACCGGCAGATGGACCAGCGCGACGCAGATCGCCAGGGTAGAGAAGAAAATAATCTGGCTGTAGGTCACGTACCACGCGGCCTGCGCGATTCTATCGGAAGCTTTCACGGTTTAGAGCAACGGTCAGTGCGCAATCGCCCGGAGCCAGATGCTGCCCAGCGGATGGCCGTAAACCCAATAGAAAAACGTCGCGCCCAACGCGGCGTGGGAGAGCACTATGGGCCAAAGGCGCCGGTGCTTATAGTACGAATAGCTCCACACCACTCCCGCGACGGCGGTGAGGCCCATCAAGATGGGGTCCGGCCAATGCACCGAGCAAAAAGCGACTGCGTTGAGCGCGCAAAGGGCCAGCGGCGAGGCCGCGGGAAGCAGGCGGATGAGCCGCCCCAGCAGGTAGAATTGGAACAAGGTCTGCTGCAGGAAGGCCCAGCCGATGTAGGCGAGAAAGGCGAACGCCATCTGGAGCGGGAAGAGCCTGCGGACGGCGTCCGCCCAGCCGCCCGCGCGGTATCCGGCGACGGCGCCGAAGGCCAGGAAGGCCGCCATGGCGGTTATGGTGAGCAGCAGCAGCCGCAGACCGTCTCTCCGGCGATGATGACCGGGCGCTTGGGCGCGGCCGCTCCAGATGACCTTCCGGGTATATCCGGCGTTGAGGCCGATTAATCCCCAGGCCGCCAGCGCCAAGGGCAAGTCGACGCGCATCGTGCGCTGCGGAAAAACCGCCAGAAACGCCGCCGTCAGGCCGGCCAGGATGCCGAGTTCGGCCGCGACGCGCGCGCGCAGCGAAACGGCGCGCCCATCGATTTCGGCGCGACGGCTGTCGTTGGGCGCGGCGAATTTCAGTCGGGAAAAGAGCGTTTCCAGGACGTCCGGCATATGTTTAAGTATAACAGCGCTCCGCTCCGCGATCAAGATATCGTTTCAAGCCTCGCGGAATCTGTAAGATTAAAGACGCGGGACATCGCAGACGGGGGGGATCATGATCGCGTTCATGCCGGAAGGCGGCGGAAAAATTATAGGCATCCGGGCCGGCGGCAAGCTGACCCGCGCGGATTACCGGGACATCCTGATTCCGCGCCTGGAGGCTTTAATCGAGCGGCACGGAAAGATCCGCGCCCTGTTCTGGATGGACGAAAGCTTCGACGGCTGGGAGATGGAGGCCGCCCTCGACAATACCGCCATGGACGTCAAGCACCGGGGCGATTTCGAGAAGGTCGCGATGGTGGGCGGCCCGGCCTGGGAGCGCCTGTGC
>DATLSD010000012.1:0-20448 GCA_035534315.1 Elusimicrobiota bacterium | reverse complement strand
GCGTGCCCGTGCTGTTGCTGTCGTGGGACTCCGTGGGCCTGTCCACGGACTTGGGCACCGAGCGGATGGCGGCCTGGTGGATGACGACCTCCGCGCCCGCAACCGCCCTGCGGCAGTCCTCGTCCGAGCGCAAATCGCCCTGCATGAACTCGATTTTGCCGCGGAAAGACGCCATGTGATCTTCCTTGCCCGTGGACATATTGTCGAGTACGCGGACGTTTTCCCCGCGCCGCACGAGTTCTTCCGCGATGTGGGATCCGATAAATCCTGCCCCGCCCGTCACCAGCCAAAGCTTCGCTTCCTGCGGCATGAATTCCTCCCCGGATATCGTTTTACGGCCTTCCGTTGCCCTGGAATTCTATTTAATTTCCGCCGCCGGCGCCACGCGGGCCGGCGGCCAAAATGATATCATGCCCCAAAATCGCCATGAAAGGAATCCTCCTCGCCGGCGGCAGC
Organism: Elusimicrobiota bacterium; assembly: GCA_035534315.1. GTDB lineage: Bacteria > Elusimicrobiota > Elusimicrobia > UBA1565 > UBA9628 > JAGWJU01. The sequence continues at coordinate 19,992 of DATLSD010000012.1, read as the reverse complement.
GGCACGCGGCTCTATCCGTTGACCAGCGCCGTTTCAAAGCAGCTCCTGCCGGTCTACAACAAGCCCACCATCTATTACCCCCTCTCGATTCTGCTCATGGCGGGACTGCGCGACATCCTCGTCATCAGCACGCCGCAGGATTTGCCGCTCATCCAAAAGCTCTTGGGCGACGGCTCCAGGCTCGGCGTCTCGTTGTCTTATAAGGAACAACCCAGCCCGGGAGGCATCGCGCAGGCTTTCGTCATCGGAGCGGACTTCATCGGCCGAAGCCCCGTGTGCCTTGTTCTGGGGGACAATATTTTTTACGGGCATGACTTGGCTCCGGCCCTGGAAAAAGCCGGCACGCTCAAGAAAGGCGCCAAGCTTTTCGCCTATCACGTCAACGACCCGGAGCGCTACGGCGTGGTGGAATTCGGGCCGGACGGGCGCGCCATAGGCCTTGAAGAAAAGCCCAGGCGCCCGAAGTCGAATTGGGCCGTCACCGGCCTTTATTTTTACGACGCCGACGTCGCCAACATCGCGCGCGGCTTGAAACCCTCGGCCCGCGGCGAGCTGGAGATTACGGACGTGAACTTGGCCTATCTGCGCCGCGGAGAACTTGACGTGCACCTCATGGGCCGCGGAGTCGCCTGGCTCGACACCGGCACCTACGACTCGCTTCTGGCCTCGGCGCAGTTCGTCCAGACTCTTGAAAAGCGACAGGGCCTGCAGGTCGCCTGCCTCGAGGAAATCTCCTTTCGCAAGGATTTTATCGACGCCGCGCAGCTCTCGCGCTTGGCGGACGGCTACGGCAAAAGCGACTACGGGAACTATCTGCGGCAAATCCTTAACGAGCCGCGGAAGGCCTGAGGGCTTCCCGGACGCCACGCAGCGCCCGCGCGCTTATCTCGCGGGCACAATGTCCGTCGCGCGCTGCGGGTACCACTCCGACTCCCAGTAATTCTCGCGCAGGGCCTGGGCCACGGCCTCGGGCGAGTGCCCCAGGCGCAGCGACACGCTCACGCGCGCGACCTTGGCTCCGCCCGGACGCCACATGAAGCCCGCCCGGGTGATGAAGTCGTGCCAGAGCTTGACCACCTGGAGTTCCTTGTCGAAAAGCGCGACTTGGCCCGCGCGGGAAAATCCTCCCGGGCTGCGCGCGCCGGCGTAGAGCGCGCCCACGAAGTGCCAGTCGCCTCCGGGCGAGACCCAGCCGAAGCGCGCGTCCGCGTAGTACTGGTCGGCCTCAAGGAGATTGTAGCCCGCACCTCCGCCTAGAAAAGCTCCCTTGGGATCGCCCCACTGCGCGTCGGCCACCAGGGACTGGTTGCCCACGCCCGCGACGTACTGATCGCGCAGGTCCACGCTCTCGAAAAGCCCAGGCGAATAGGACAAATCGCCCGTGATGGGCAGAAGCCTCTGATGAAAGACCAAGTCGTAGCCGCTTAACTGCTGGAGGTTGTAGCCGGAGCCCAGGCTCGCCCAAAACTTGGGCGCGGGCCGAAAGGCGTCCTGCAAGGTGACCAAATTCTCCTCCAAACCGTAGTCCGGCGCGGAAGAATCGATGTCGAAGGAGCCGGGCCGCGAGCGAAACGTCATCGCGTGGACCGCGTCCCAGTAGCCCAGGCGGGACTCCCAGCGCAAATCGTTCGACACCGAATAGCGGTTGATGAGCGCGTCCGAGTAGAGCGGGCTGCCGGCCAGCGGGCTGCTGACGTAGACCTGGGTCGCGGGCGAGGTGAAATTATAGAGCGAGTTGTTGAAGGGAATGAAATATTTGTTGTAGTAGGCCGCGTTATAGGACACGGCGGGCCGCAGCGTCAGTCCCTGCGCCAAGCGGATGGACCGCGTGCCCTGCCAGCCGACGCCGCCCGAGTGCTGAATGAAGCCCTGGCCCTCGGCATAGGTGTTGTCCTGGAAGCCAGAGAGAGTGTTGAGCCAGGGCAGCTTCCACAACGTGAATGATTTGCTCTGAATATCCAGGCGCGGCGCGCTCTCGGAAACTTTCTGGAAGCCCGTGCCCGACGCGTCGGCCAAGTCCACACGCGAGTAGCTCAGGTGGGCCGTAAACGAGCTTGCCGCGTAGGTCAGCGCGGCGCTGTTGTTGAGCTCGCTGGTGAAGGGATAAAGACTCGCGCGGGCGTAGTCGTTATTGAAGATCGGGTCGGACATCGCCTGGAGATGGCCGTGAAAACTGACCCCGTTCCCGAGGGATTGATAGCGCTCGCCTAGAAATTCCCAGCGCTCGCGTCCGCCGGAAGGCTGCAGGTCGGGGCTCTTGCTTTCGTTGATTTGATAGCCGTAAATCGTGCCCCGGGAATTCTGGCTTTCGTGGTCGTCCAACTCGCCCCCCGTTCCTACGCCTTCCTGGCTGTAGTAATCGACATCGGCCCTGGTGTAGAACGAGCGGCTCCAGTGGCTGGTGACGGTGTTATCGAGGAAGTAGCCGTTGCGCTTGTCGTAGCCGGGCTGAGCCTTCCACTCGAACAGCGACATGTCCGTCCCGGGCTTCAGGGACTTGTAGAAAAAAGGCGCGTAGAACAAAGGAACGGGATGGTAGCGCCCCAAATAAAACACGGCGTTGCGGGCGATCAGATAATGATCGGGCACCACGGTCAGGTGGGTGGAATAGAAATAATAATGCGGATGCGGGTAAATATCGCAGCTGGTCAAGTCGGCATGGTAGTAATCGATGGAGCGGTCGGCGCGGACGACGCCCTCGCGCGCGTGGACGCGCCAATTCCCGTGCCCTGCCGCGGCTTGGCTCATCCTGGCGCTGCGGGTCGCGAAATCAAATGTTCCGCCGCGTCCCGAGACCGCGCTCCAGGTGTCGGAGACGATAAAGAACCCTTGCGCCGTGCCGCGGCGGGTCTCTGGGTTGATCCACAAATTATCGGCCTTCAAGGTCCAGCTCGATTCGCGCACGACCGCGTGGCCCTGGAGATGAATAAGCGCGGTCGCGCTCGAGTAATCCAGGTGATCGGCGGAAAACGTCAGCGCGGCGGTGGCGCTTGAGGCCGCGGGCGGAGGCGGGAGAGGATAATCGACCGCGGCGGCTCCGGCCGCGCGCGCGGGCGCGGCCAAGAGCACCAGGGCCAATGTTAAAATCATCGCGGCGGCTCTCTGTGTAAGACGCCCAATGCCCGCGCGGCCTGCGCGGCCAGATAAAACGACCCGCAGACGACCGCGGTCGGCGGCGCGTCGCTCTCGCGCCGCCACTCGCGCAGAGCCGCGGCAACGTCGGGCGCCAAGGCCAGGCGGGCTTTGGGCGCCGCGGACCTGACGACCGCCGCCAAATCTTCGGGCGCCATCGCGCGCGGGCTCGGCGGAGCGCAGACCACGACGTCTTGAAGCGCCGGCGCCAAGGCTTTGACCACGCCGCGCGCGTCCTTATCCCGCAATATGCCCACAATCCACCGGACTCGCCCACGGCTCCAGGGCGACGCCCTCCACGTCTCGGCCAAGCACCGCGCCGCCTCCGGATTATGCGCGCCGTCCAAAATGATCGTCCGGCGGCCCGCTCTGCGGACATCAAAGCGCAGCGGCCAGCGCGCCGAGCGCATCCCTTGGCGCCACGCGGACTCCGGCACGGGCAGTTCCGCCTTGGCCGCGTCCAGCGCCGCGCGGGTTAGCGCCGCGTTCATTCCCTGCCTGGCGCCTAAAATTCCAATGAGAATCCGGCGGCCGGAAGCGTCGGCCAACTCCTGCCGGTCGCCGCGCCAAAGCACGCGCGCCACGCGCCAGGGCTTGGCCGCCACCCGCAGCGGAGCGCGCAAGACTGTAGCGCGGCGGCGCACCACCGAGAGCGCTGCGGGCGCAAGCCTCGGGCAAACGACCGGCCGCCCGCGCTTGATGATGCCCGCTTTTTCCCGCGCGATGTGTCTGAGCGTCGGGCCCAGAAAATCCATGTGATCGAAGTCTATCGAGGAAATGACGCAGGCCAGAGGCCGCCGCACCACGTTGGTAGCGTCCAGGCGCCCGCCCAGGCCCGTCTCCAGAACCGCTACGCGGACGCCTTGGTCTCGGAAATAAAGGAACGCCGCGCAAGTGGCGAGCTCAAAATAGGTCAATCGCGTTCGTGTTTTTTTCTCCGCGGCCAGGACGTCGCCCACGGCGCGGCCGAACGCCGCCGGCGAAATCATCCGGCCATTGACCCGGATGCGCTCGCGGACGCTCCAAAGGTGCGGCGAGACATAGAGCCCCGTCTTGTAGCCGGCGCGGCGCAGCACGCTTTCCAGCATCGCGCAAATTGATCCCTTGCCGTTGGTCCCCGCGACATGAAAGGACAAAAACGCCTCCTGCGGATTTCTCAGCGCCGCAAGAACCCGCCGGACGCGCGCCAAGCCCAAATCAACGCGGGTTTCCCGCCGGGCCTCCAGAACTTTCAAGGCCTCGGAATAATGCATCCGGGACAAATTCTACCTTGTTAGGGGTTTGTCCGACGAATGCGCGCGCCCAACCGCCGCAATTTGGCCTCCAGCCGCTCGTAACCCCGATCGATGTGGTAGACCCGCTGAACGACCGTGCGGCCGCGCGCCGCCAGGGCGGCCACGACCAGCGCCGCGCCCGCGCGAATGTCGGAGGCCATGACCCAGGCGCCGCTCAAGCGCTCGACGCCCGAGACGCGGGCTTCGCTGCCCCGCGCGCGGATGCGCGCGCCCATGCGCGAGAGCTCGGCCGCGTGGAGAAAGCGGTTCTCGAAGACCGTCTCTCGGACGCGGCTTTCGCCCCGGGCCAGGCACATGAGGCTCATCCACGGGGCCTGCAGATCGGTGGGAAATCCCGGGTGGGGCTTGGTCTCGATGGAGACGGCCTTGGGCCGGCGGCGCATGGCCAGGCGCACGCCGCCGGAATACGGCTTAATCTCGGCGCCCGCGGCGCGAAGCTTCGCGATGACCGCGGACAAATCCTCGGCACGCGCGCCCTTCAAGTCGATGTCGCCCCCCGCCGCGGCGCAGGCCAGCAGAAACGTGCCCGCTTCAATACGATCGGGAATGACCTCGTGGCGGCAGCCCTTCAGGACGGAAGCGCCGCGAACCGTCACGCGGGACGCGCCCAGGCCCGCGACCTTGGCACCCAAGCGCTCCAGAAAGCGCCCCAAGTCCGCGATCTCCGGCTCCCGCGCGGCGTTCTCGATGACGGTCGTTCCGGGCGTTCCCGCCGCGGCCATCATGGCGTTCTCCGTGGCGCCGACGCTGGGAAATTCCAGGCGCACGCGCCCGGCTTTGAGCAAAGAAGGCGCGCTCAGGATAATATCGCCGCCGTCGGCCACCTCGCGCGCGCCCAACGCCGAAAAGGCCTTTAAGTGGATGTCGATGGGGCGCAGGCCGATGGCGCAGCCGCCGGGGATGGGCACGCGCACCAGGCCAAAGCGCGCCAGGAGAGGCCCTGCGGCCAGAACCGAGGCGCGCATCTGCTTGACCAGATCGTAGGGCGCCTGCGTCCTCAATGAGCCGCCGGCGAGAACGCGCACCGAATTTCCCCGGACCTCCACTTTCTTGCCCAAGCTTTCTAAAAGCTTGATGGTGGTCTTGATGTCGCGCAGACGCACGGGGACGTTGTCCACGCGGCACGGCTCGTCGGTCAAGAGCGTGGCGATCAGGATGGGCAGCGCCGCGTTCTTGGAACCGCTCACCTGCGTCCGGCCTTTCAAGCGGCGGCCGCCGTCAATGACAAAGCGATCCATAATGGGCCTTAGACGGCGGCTCCGGACCGCAAGCGGTTTCCCGCGCGGGACCGCGCCAGCAGGCGGACGCGCCCGTATTCCCCGTCGTAGCCGGCCTCGATGCGGGCTTTGCCCGCGCGCATGCGGAAGAGCGCCTGCGCCAGTTCCTGTTCTCCGGTCGCGGATAAAATCTTCAAGTCCAGTTCGCGCAAGATGAAAAGCTCGCTCCCGAAGCGCGCGAGAAGATCGCCGTAGCGCTTGTCCACCGCGCGCGACTGCGGTCCCACGCCCAAAATTTCGCCGATAATTTCCTTTAGCGGCACGGCGCTCTCGAAGCCCGCCGCGCCCGCCGGCCTCTGGCCCAAGCGCCGGTCGGCCAAGGCCTCGACGCGGCTTAGAACCCCCACCGTGACGTGCTTGCCGCAGACGGGGCACAAGCCGCCTCGTCGGCAGGTTTGCTCGGGAGTCAGCCGCGCGCCGCATTGGCGGTGTCCGTCGCAGTGATACTTGCCTTCCTCGGGGAAAAATTCGATGGTGCCCAAAAAGCGCCGGGGATCGCGCGCCTCCACGGCGGTGAAAATGCCCTCATAAGAAAGCTCTGTATCGAAAACATTGGCCTCGCGGCCGATTTTCTCAGCGGAATGCGCGTCCGAGTTGGAGATCAAGGCGACGCGATCAAGGGCCTTTAGCCTCCAGTTCATGGGCGGGTCGGAGGAGAGGCCCGTTTCGATCGCGAAAACATGGGGCGACAAATCCCCAAAGCATTCCTCGATGGAGTCAAAGCCCGATTGGGAGCCGAAGAGCCCGAAATGCGGCGTCCAGGCGTGCGCCGGAACGAGCCGGCAGCCCTCGCCGGACTCCAGGACTATGTCCAGCAAATTCCTCGAGTCCAAGCCCAGGATAGGACGCCCGTCCGAGCCCACGTTGCCGATTTTTTCCAGGCGCTTGGCGATGCGCTCGGCCGCGGAAAAAGACGGCGCGAAGACCAGGTGATGAATCCGGCGCACCCGCCCGTTCTTGGAGTAAATGCAGCTGATTTCGACGCCCAGCAAAAACCGCGTCTTCGCCCGGCAGGACGGCGGCACAAACTCATCCGCGGTCCGGGCCAGTTCCGGCCGAAGCGCGAAGAGCCCCGGCTCCGCGGGAACGAGCTTATCCTTTAATTCAGAGCGCCACTTCGGATGAACAAAATCGCCGGTGGAAAGGACCGCGACGCCCTTTTTCTGCGCCCACTGATGGAGCGTTTCCGGATCAAGGCCGCGGCTGCAAGCCCGGGAAAATCGCGAGTGGATATGCAGGTCGGCGATAAAGGTCATGGCGAGCGAGAAATTTTAGCATACATAACCCTTGCGGTCGGGTGAAACCGAGGCTATACTCCCCGCATGCCTGCGGGATCGGCGCGCCGGGCGTGGAAAACCCTGCGCGCGGCGGCTTTTTTGTGCCTGGGCCTTCCTCCGGCCGCGCGCACCGCCGCGGCAAAGCGAACATTCGAACCTCCCGCCGTTTCCTCGCCCGTAGCCCACGGCTTCAGGGCGCCGGCCTCTTTCCGGAAGCTCTCCGCGGCCCAAGTCCGGGGCGGCGGAAGCTTTTCGGCCGCGGCCTTAAGCCTCCTTTTCGACAACGCGCGGCCAAACGCCGCAGCGGACGAACGCGCCGTTTTCCCAGGAGCGTGGGGAAAGCCCGCCGCTGCCCTCGTGTTGGGCGCCTTAAACGGCGCCCGGGCCACGCTGCGCATCCCTCCGCCCGCCCCGCTTCTCGCTCAGTCCGCGGCGCCGGACGTTTTTTCGACCCTGCTCCACGAGGCCGGAGTCTTCGTCGGCCGGCCGCTCGATAGCGAAGATCGCGATTTGAGCCGAAGGCTCAACCAGAGCCTCGATAACGTTCTCCAAAAAACGCCCTCCGGCCGCCGGCTCGTTCAGGAAACGGGAGCCGATTCGGCGCCCATATTTTTGGAAAAAGACGCCCCCGCCGCGCGGGCTCTCTACCTCGCCGATAAAAATATCATTATTTTTAACACCCTCTACGCCTCGCGCCTGGCCGTCCCGCCCGGTGATTCAATCCCCGCCTCGATTAGAAGCGATCCCGAATCGCTGGGCCGCTATCTCTTGGATCACCCGCAAGCCATGCGCCGGCTGGCCCAAAAGACCGCGGCGATTTTCTTCCATGAAAAAACCCATCAGCTGCAAAAAATCCAAAATGAAAATTGCGGCTGCATCGAGCAGGAAGAGCAGGCGTTCATCCAGGAACTCGCCCACTACCGCCTCGAGGCGCTCGAGCTCGAGCCGAAATCAACTCCGATTGATGAAAGCAAGGGCTCCATCATGAGCAACCTCGTCTGGTACGCGCAGGACGACCAGGCTTTCTTGGACGCGGTGGCCCGGACCTACTCCGGGGACGGCCTCGACGACGGCATGCCGCTCTCGCAGCGCATCGAATCGGAGCAGGCGGCTCTTAAAGGAAATGAATCCGGAATCTCCGCCTATCTTTTCGGCCCGACCCGGCGCGCCCTGGCCCAAGACGGGCGCTGGAACAGCTACTACCAAGCTTACTTCGCGCGCGAGCACGCGCGCTGGCCGGAAGTCAGCTGGGAAACCGACGTGCTGGTGGCCGAGCACATGGCCCTGGGCAATCATGATTTGCCTTCGGCGGCTTATTATTTCGCCACCGCGGCCGCGCGCGCCAAGATGGGCGGGCTTTTGACGCCGACGCGGCGCGAGCGCATGCAGAAAATTCTCGATGAAATCGCGATCGCGGCGCCCAAAAAAGGCGACGCCAAGGCCCGGGAAGCTCTCGGCGTGCTGCGCTCATCAGCCCAGCTCGACGGCCTGCGCTGGCCGCGGAGAACCGGCCGGCGCGGCGCGGCGCGCGACATAGCCGCGCCGTGACGCGCATTTTTCGCCGGGCGGCCGCTCTGTGCGCCGCGGCGTCGCTCCTCATCCCCGCCGCCTGCGGCCGCAAACCCGCCCCCGCGGCGCGGCGTTATTCACAGCCGGACGGGCTTTTTTCCTTTGTCATTCCGGCCGGCTGGCGCGAAATCAGGATAACGGGAAATCCAGAGCCTCGAATCGAGCTTATCGATGTTTCGGATTCGGACGGGCTCCGGGAATCGGCATCGGTGGTTTTTTACCCAAAAGGCAATCCGAATTTCCCGACCCCGAAAGATTATCTCAAGCTTCATTCCGGCCCCGGACCGCAAACCCCGCGGCCGATCGCCGCGGCTGGCTTGAGAGGATTAGAGTTCTTATCTCAGGCTCCGACTGTTTCCTCGCCCGAGCGGGGAACGGGCCAGCCGCTGGAAAACAAGACCGTCGTCTTGCCCGCGGCGAACGGTTTTTTCGCGCTTGCCTGCAGCGCGCCCGCCGGGAGCGCGGCCTGCGCCGGCACCGGCGGTTTTCAGGAAATTTTGGATTCCTTCAAGCCCGGGCCGTCGAGCCAAGACAGGGCGGCGCGGCGCGAGGAAAAGGAGCCTCGCCACTGAAGGCGGGCCGCGCGGTTTAATATTTCCCCCATGAGCCGCCCCGGCGCGACGCCGCGCGCGGACAAATCGCCGCCGGAGAGGAAAAGCGGCTTAAGCGCGGCACCCGCAAGCCTCGGATAGGCGGCCCGGAGCGCGCGGCGGGAAAAATCAGAGAGGGGCGCGCGGGACGCGGCCTTTTCCCGCGCGCGGACCAGGGTCTCGCGGATTAATGCTGCGGCGGCGCGATCGATGGGCAGGGAGTCGAGCCAAGAGAGAGCTTCGTCCGGACTCAGACTCAAGGCCAGCAGGGCCAAGCGCTCCGTCGCGCCGTCCAAGGCGAAATCGCGCGGCGCGACCAGGCGCGGGTGAACGAGGCCAAGATAGCCCCAACGCCGCAAAAGCCCCAGCGCCTGAGCCGGCTTTTTCTCTTCTAAAAGGCGCCACAATTCTTGCAGCACGCGGTGGCGGGACAGTCGGGCGGCGTATCCCGCCTCAAGTGCCCGGCGCGCGGCGGGCGCCAAGTCCGGCGCGGGCTTGAAAGCAAAGCGGGAGAGGTAGCGCGCCGCGCGAAAAACCCGCGTTGGGTCATCCCGAAAGCTTTCCGGGTGCAAAAAGCGAATCGTCTTGCGGCGCAGATCCGCGAGGCCGCCCATCGGATCGATGAGCGCGCGCGGTCCGGGAGAAAGCCTCAAGGCCATGGCGTTGATGGTGAAATCCCGGCGGATCAAGTCCTCCTCGATGCTGCCGGCGGGCGAAACCTCGGGCAGGCAGCCGGGGGACGGATAGGTTTCCCTCCGGGCTTGGGCGAAATCGACGCGCAAGCCGGACGGAGCAAGAACGCGCAGTGTTCCGAAGCGGCCAAACGCCTCAACCGTGCCGCCCAGCCTTCGGGCGCAGGATTGGGCCAAGGCGGATGGATCTCCCACGACGCACAAATCCAAATCCGAGACCGCGGCGCGGCCCAGCAGCCAATCGCGCACGCAGCCTCCGACCAAAAACAAGGGAAGCCCGGCGGCATGCGCCTGGCGCGAAAGCGGATCCAGGATGGCCCGCGCCCGGGCTGGAATCTTCAACGGCTCCGGCCTACCGCTCACGCGCGGCGGCCGGCGGAAGTTTTTTCTCAAGGCCTTTTCCAATCATCTCGAAATAGGCTCGGTATGATTCGAGGTGCGCGTTGGCGCGCAGGAGTTTTTCCAGCCCGGCCGAGACGCTTTCCAACGTTGCCCCCGCCGGACCTGGAACATAGGGAAGAGACCTCGGCACTCGGCGCTCCCGCGCGTGGCCGGGGCTAACGCGATAAAGCGAGAGACCCAAGTCTCGGGCGAAGAACTCCATCACCTCGCGTTCCTCGTCCAAGTAATCATCCTGCTCCAAAAGCCGCGAGAGATCCTCGAAGCTGAAAAAAATCCGCGGCTCCATGTCCGCCAGCGCCCGCTCCCCTAGCGCCTTGCGCATGGCCGCAAAATCCGAGGCCATCTTCTCGCGCCAATAGCTTTCGCGCTCTCGATAGGAGGACGGGAAGACGAAGGCCAAAATCTCCGCGGCGGAGTCCAAGTAGACCACGGGCGCTTCGGGGAAAAACGCCGCGCCGCATTGGGGGCAGAGCAGAAGGTTCAACTCCTGCGCGATCAGGGTCTCGCGCAGCTCCGCGTCCTTGTCCCCGCGGACGAAGCTCCACACCTCGGTCTCGAACGACTCGCACCCCTGCGGGCAGACGGCTTCGATAAGGCCTTTAAATGCCATGTTTTCGCTCGGGCATTATAGACTATTGCGCGATGCGCTGGAAGTATTCCCGGATGATGGGCGCATAAGCCGCCGGTTTTTTCTCGCCCAGGGACTGCTCCAATTCTCCGCGCAGAACGCCGGGCGGCAGATAGTCCCGCGCCGAAGGCAGGGGCACCATGCCGGCATTTGCGCCCGAAGCTCCCCCAAGCGTCATGCCGCCGGAGCCGGAGGGCGAGAGTTCCAAGGAAAAAGCCCGCCGTCGGCCGCCGAGCGCGCGCGAAAGGGAGGATTGTCCCGCATTCAAGAGGCTCAGCGCCTTGTCTTGGTGAAAGAGCGCGTGACGAACGTCCCCTTCCGACAAAGCACCCTGCGCCGCCCTCTCCTCACCGGCGGCTCGGGAAACGTCGCCGAGCGCCTCGGAAGGCATCTCGAAGCCGTCTTGGCGAAGGCCCCGCAAACCCTCCTCCAGGCTTCCGGTCTCCGCAAGGATGCGGCCCTGGCGCGCGGCCTGGGCTGCGGACTCCACATCGGGCCGCGCCTCGGATTGTTGCCGGGCTTGGCGCAGGCGCTCAAGGACGTCTTCTTCGCCTTGGGCAATCCGCGTGTCCAGAGTTTTTCCCTTACCTACACCCGCGGTCGCGCCGCGCAAGACCCCGATGACGTCTTGCAGACGTGCGCCGGCGTCGCTGACTTGGCGCGCGGCGAACTGGCTTTCCACATTTTTCATCTGCTCAAGGACGCCGGAAGGAAAAAATGCCGCGGCTTCCGCGGAGGAAATGAGCGCCGATTGCTTTTTTTCCAGCGCCGCCAGGACATCCTTCTGCCGCCGGATGCGCCGCGCCGTCCGACGCGAATCCAGCTCCTGCGCGACGGCGCGCGCGTCCTGCTCATCCAAAATAACCTTGGACCACAAAGCCGCCGCGGCTTGGGCCTGCCGCGTCGCTGCCGCCTCGACCTGTGACATGGCGCCGGACGAAGCTCCTTGCAAAGCCCGCGAGATTTGAGACAAATCCTTCGAGAGCTCGTCCGCCAAGCGCTCCGCCGCGCGCGCGTCGCCCGAGGCCAGGGCGCTTTCAAGCGAGCGGGCCGCGTCCATCGCCGATTGCAGCGGCAGGCTCTGCGCCGAAGAACCCGGCGGCGCCGGGGCGGCCGAGGCCAAGCTTTGAATTTGCCGCGCCAGCGTGTTCAACTGGCTTTCAATGCGGGAAAGCTTCTGCTCAAGCGCCTGCCGCGCTTGGCCGCTTAAAGCCGCGCGTGGACGACGCGCCAAGTCGCCCAGGAAAGACGCGGCGGAGAGACTTAAATCCTGCGACTTGGCCGCGGCGGCCTGCCAATCACGGGCCCGGAGGCCAGCGGCTAAAAGATTTTTACCCCGCGCGGCCAAATTGGCCAGGCTCCGATGGATGCCCTCCGCTTTGGCGAGGTTCCCCGTCCGCCGGGCGCGCTCGGCCTCCGGGATGTCCCGCGCGGCGGCTCGCCGCAGGGCCTGCGCAAAATCCGCCAAGCTTTGCGCGAAGCCGGGATTGGCGCCCGGATCCCGCGACAGCGCGTCCGAAAGCTTCGTCGAATCTTCGGACGCGGCGCGCCAGTTCCGCGCCAAAGTTTCGGCGTTTTGGGACAGCGCATCATGGCTCGACGGCCCGCTTTTGTTTTTGCGCAGAAATTCCAGATACCGGCTTTCCTCTGGAGCGAGGGCGTCCAGTTGCGCCTGGGACTCGCCCCACAAGGCCCGCTCTTCGCGGCGGATTTTTTCCCAGTCCGCGACGTTCGCGACTTGCCAGCGCGAAACCGCCCAATGAGGCGGCGCCGCGTTGTCGTAGGCCTTGAGCCGGAACCAGGCGCGTCCCGGAGAAAGCCCCGACAGGCTCCAATCGTAATCCCCGATGTCGTCCTTGGGCGGCGGATTGAAGTTTCTGATGTCTTTTTCCACCGTCTTGCCGTCCTTGCCACGGATAATTATGGAAACCCGCGAGACGCCGCCGTCGTCTTGGACCGCGTAGGAAATTGGAATCTCGCCGTCGACATCGGCCGAAACAGGCGCGTCTGGCGCGAGCATCTGGATGGCCGGCGGCTCGTCCGTCAGCGCCGCAATCGCGTACTCGGGAGCGGACGCGTTTCGGCGTCCATCCAAGGCCGTCAATTCGAAATGAAAGCTGACGCCGTGCGTCAAATCGAACGCGGCCGCGAAACGGCCGTCCTGCCCGCGGAGCATGGGTAAAACCGCGTGCGGCGATGAGAAAAGAACCTCCGCCCGCGCAAGGCCCTCGCTGGGAGTTCCCTCCAGAATAATGCGGCTGCCGATTAGAAACCGCGGGGCGCTGGAGCCATCCAGCGCGATGGTCTCATCCTGATTCAAGCCTTCCACCGTGGCGTCCAAGCGCTTCCATCCGGGGCTGGGCACGGGCGTGAGAGCGTAGCTTGCGGTGAAGAGGCCGTGCCAAGACATCTTGTATTTAAAGGCCGCGGTCAAATTTTCCGCCTTAAATTCCGCCGAGCCGCCGCCCCGTCGATCCCACGGGGCCGCGCGCCACCCCTCGCCATCCTCAATCCAGAGCTTGAGGTCCTGCGGCGCGCGGGCCACCAAGGAATCTGGAGTCCAGGACGCCGAAACGGAGGCGCTCTGGCCCCAGGCAATCCGCGCGCTGCCTGGAGAAACCTTCAGAAACGCTTCCAGAGGCCTGTCCGCCCACGGCGCAAAGACGCGCCGGAGAGACGCCGCGGGCCGCGCCCAAAGCAGGAAAGCCGCGCCCAAAATTCCCGCGGCCGCCGCCCGGCTTGCGCCCCGCGACGGCTTCCACTTAAAAAGCGGCTCGGGAGAAAGCCCGCGCAGGAGATTTCGGGTACGCTCCATATGCGCCTCGCGCAGCGTGCGCGACGTCGCCGGATCCTCCGGATGCCGGGCCAAGTCCCAAGCGGAAAGCAGGCGCCCGCGCAGTTCCGGGAATTTATTTTCCGCCGCCGAAAGGACATCCCGCCACCCGCACGCGCGCCGGATCTGGACGAATAGCACCCAAAGGGCCGCGGCCAGAACGGCAAGCATTCCCCACCATATTCCCCACCGCGCGGCGTGGCCGGGAGACCAAAAGCGATCGGCCTCGGACAGCATGGCCGCCGCCGCCAAGGACCAGCCCGAAAGCCGCAGAACCTCCTCGGCCAAGACGCCGCGAAGCTTTTGCAGGCGCCACCGACGCGGCCGCGCCAGAAGCGGCTCCGCGCGCGAAAGCCGCTCAGCCATGATTCAGATCCAAGGCTCGGCCCAAGCGCCCGCCGTTGACGCCGGCCAAGACGCGGCCCAATCGGGCGCGGCCCGGGGCATCGGAGCTCAAGTCGTAGAGAAAAATGGAATGCCCCGCGACGAACACGGGCTTTCTCCGTTTAAGCCATGAGAAAACAACGTGATCCTGGTAATAAACTCCGTCTAGATTGGTCGCCGAAATGGCGAAGAGCAGTTGCTTTATTTGGATCGGGCGCACGCCGTCGCCGTCGCGTTCCACGTTGGTGATAAATCCCAGAGGAATGTAGCGGATGCCGTAATAGGCCGGATCGGCCGAACCAAAATAGGAAAGAAGAACCGGAGGATTGCCGCGAGCGCGCAAATAGCCCGCCAAAGCCGGCAAGGCTTGGCCCCAATCCACGTTGGAATCGGCCAGCCATCGATAGCCGCTGGAGGGTCCGCCCGCAATTTCATTGAAGTAGGAAAGATAATAGGGATAGGCCCGGATAACTCCAACGGCAAGCCACAGGCAGAACCCCGCCACAAGAAAGCGGACGGCCGGCGCGCGCCGCCAGAGCCACGCCGCGGCCCACGCCGCCGCGACGAGCAGGAAAGGATAGACCGGCAGGATGTAGCGGCAGCCGATTTGAGTTTTTGAGAATTCCGCGGCGCAAAAATAAGCCGCCGCCGGCATCAGGACCCAGAAGCGTTCCAGGGACGGCCGGCGGAACCAAGCAATTACGCCGAACGCGCTTAAAACCAACTCGGGAATGGGCGTTTTAACCAAGAGAGCCGCCGGAAAGTAAAGCCACCAACCGGTCGTGGAATAATGCCCGAGAAGAAAAGTAGGGCGGCCCCGCCCCAAACGAAAAAGCGTGTCGGAAAGACCGGCCCAGTATTGGCCGAGGCTCGCGAAGCGATACGCCGCCCACAGGCAAAGCAGCGCCGCGCCGGCCATGGCGGCCAATCCCAAGAAAGGAACGCCTTTCTTGTTTTTTTGCAGGCGCCCTTGGGTCAAGACGCCGACCACGACCAACGGGGGAACGGCAATGAGGCTGAACTTGGAAGCCAGTCCCAGGCCCGCGAAGACGCCGGCCAGAATCCAATGCCAAAAACGGCGCGGAGAAAAAGACAGAGCCCAAAAGGTCAGGAAATAAAACACGGCCGCCGGAGCGTCCGTGGTGACCAAGGCCGCGTTGGAGACAAGCGGCGGGCAGAAGGCGAAGAAGATGCCGGCGAAAACCATCGCCTCGGGCCCGCCCAAGCGCAGGGACCATTCCAGAATCGCGAAGCCCAAAAGCGCGCCCCAACTCGCCAAACTCCAGAGCCGCGCGTCGTTCATCAGCCGGTCCGCAGGAACGACGTTCTTATAAAGGAAGAGATCGGCATAGTGGTAGAGAAGGCGGTCCATCCATTGGGCGCTGGAGAAAAATGTCGCCGGCTTAAGGAATACCAGCGGGATCGTGTCCCACGCCTCGCCGAACGGCGGGTGATTCTTGTAATTCAGGGACTCGATGGCCCCTGCCCAAACGCTGTAGCCCGAGGCCAGATGCAGCGGTTCATCGTAAGTCGGCCCGGCAGAGCGGATAAAGCCCGCGCCTAAGGCCATAAAGACGCTCCAAGAAGCAAGGAAAACGCCCGCCAGAAGCGTCCGCGTCCTCGGTTGGTTCACACCGGAATTATACTACTCGATGCTTGCCCTTGACTTCGCGCGGACAAACCGAATAAACTTTCTCCATGATTGAACCTAAAAAGATTATCGCCGTTTTCTCTCTCTTCGCCGTCGCGTCAATCGCGCTCTGCGCCTGCCAAAGCCCGAGCGCCCCGGCCCAGCCGACCCAAACTACCGCGCCCGCGCCGCAAGCTCAGGCTCAAGCCGCCCAGCCGGCCTCTTCCGCGCAAAATCCCGCGCTTACCAACCCCAGCTTGGCCGACGCGCAGGCGCCGCAGACCTTCCGAGCGCGCTTTAGCACCACCAAGGGGGACTTCGTCGTCGAAGTCCACCGTGATTGGGCTCCGCAGGGTGCGGACCGTTTCTACAACTTGGTCAAAATCGGTTATTTTAACGGCGACGCGTTTTTCCGCGTGGTCAAGGGCTTCATGGTCCAGTTCGGCATTAACGGCTCGCCCGCGATCAACGCGGCCTGGCACGCGGCCGACATTCCGGACGACCCGGCCGTGGGCCGGTCCAACAGCACGGGAATGGTCACCTTTGCCACCGCGGGCCCTAATACCCGCACGACCCAGATCTTCATCAACTACGGGAACAATTCCTTCCTGGATTCGCAAGGCTTCACGCCTTTCGGACAAATCGTCGAGGGAATGAACGTGGTGGAGAGCCTTTACGCCGGCTACGGCGACGGCCCGCCTAGCGGCAGCGGACCCGACCAGGGCCGGCTGCAAAGCGAGGGCAATTCCTACTTGCAGTCTAGTTTCCCGAACTTGGACTACGTCAAGACCGCGGTCATTGAGCCCTAACCGCCGGCTCCGCCAGCGCCAGCGCGATTCGTTCAAGGCCTTGAGCGTCTTTTAGGATTGACACGCGCGCAAAGCCGCTCCGGGCCAGCATCGCGGCTACGCGGCGTCCCTGGCCCATCCCGAACTCAAGCGCCACGGCGCCGCCGGGCTTCAAGGCCTCGGCGGCCCGTTCAATGACCGCTGAAAGGGCGGACATGCCGTCTTTGCCTCCGTCCAAAGCCAGGCGCGGCTCCCGGCGCACCTCGGGCATCAGCGCCGCGATGCGCCGCGTGGGAATGTAGGGCGGGTTCGACACGATCAAATCGGCCCAGGCGCGCGGCCTCGCGCGGCCTTTGGGGCGGATTTCAAAAAAATCGTCGCGGCGCAGCCGGACGCGGCGGCCGACGCCGATTGTCCGGGCGTTGCGACGCGCCAAAGTCAAAGCCGCCGCGCTTATATCCGTTGCCAACACGCGCATCCTGGGAAAAAATCGGGCCAGTGCGACGGCCAAGCAGCCCGTGCCTGTCCCCAAATCCCAAATCCGCAGCGGCTCCCGGCGGCGGGCCTTGAGGGCTTCCATCGCCGCGACGGCCAATTCCTCGGTCTCGGGCCTGGGGACAAGGGCCTGCGGTCCGGCCGCGAGCTCGAAATCAAGAAAAGATTGAACGCCCAGGACATGGGCCAACGGAACGCGGGCCAGGCGCCTTCGAACCAGGCGCGCGAAAGCATCGCTCTGGCGGCGGTTCAAGGGACGGCCGCGCGCCAGGAACACTTCATTGCGGCCGGCGCCCAGGACGTGGGCCATCAGGATTTCCGCGTTAGCCGAAGATTCCGGCACGCCCCGACGCCTGAAGTCGGCGGCGGCTTTTAAAAGCCGCTCCCCGACTCTCACGGCGCGGCGGACTCGAGGGCTTTTTTGCGCGCTTCTTCGCGCAGGGCTTCCAAGACCGGCCCCACGTCGCCCTCCATGATTTGAGGCAGGCTGTGCCAGGAGCGCTCCAGGCGGTGATCGGTCACCCGGTTTTGCGGGAAATTGTAGGTGCGGATTTTCTCCGAGCGGTCGCCGGTGCCGACCTGGCTGCGGCGCGCGTCCGCGCTCTTGGCCTGGGCGCGCTCGCGCTCGATGTCCGCGATTTTGGAGCGCAGCATCTTCATGGCCTTCTCGCGGTTCTTCAACTGCGAGCGCTCCTCCTGGCACTGCACGATGATGCCGGTGGGAACGTGGGTGATGCGCACGGCGGTCTCGACTTTGTTGACGTTCTGACCGCCGGCGCCGCCGGCTCGGTAGGTGTCGAGCTTCAAGTCCTCGGGCCGAATCTCCACGTCGACTTCCTCGGCCTCGGGCATGACGGCCACGGTCACGGTCGAGGTGTGAATGCGGCCCGACGCCTCCGTCTGCGGAACTCTTTGCACCCGGTGGACGCCGCCTTCATGACGCAGCCAGGAGTAGACCCCCTGCCCCTGGACATAAAGCGTCGCCTGCTTTACGCCCTTAAGGCCCGTGGCGCTTAAATCGGCCAGTTCGGCCTTCCAGCCCTTGGCCTCGGCAAAGCGCGTGTAGACGCGCAGGAGTTCCGCGGCAAAGAGCGCGGCTTCGTCGCCTCCCGCGCCGGAGCGGATTTCCAAAAACACGTTTTTCTTGTCGTTGGGATCCTTGGGCAAAAGAGCGTCATCGAGTTCGCGGCGCACGTGCGCGAGGCGGGCGCCGAGCTGCGCTTTCTCCTGCTCGGCCATGGCCTTCATCTCCGGATCGGAGGAATCCAGCAGCGGCGCGAGCCCGGCAATGTCGGATTCCAAGCTTTTCTGTTCCCCGATGAGCCGCGCCGTCGGAGCCAGCTCCGCGCGCCGGCGGGCCAAGTCCTTTATCTCCGCGGCGGAAAGGCCGCTTTGGGCCAACCGCTCCTCGACGCCTCGGAACTCCTCGGCCAGTTTCTTGAGCTTGTCGTCCATGGGGATAAATGAAAAAGCCCCGGCCTAGGGCCGGAGCTTTTTTCGGGATGAGCCGCTAAGCCGCTTTCTTGGCGGGCGCGGGCTTCTCCTTCTTGGCGCCCTTGGCCTTGGCCGGCGCTTCCTTCTTGGGAGCGGTGCTCAACACCTTCTTGCGGGAGACGCCCACCGGCCCCACCTTGCGGGCCGTCGTCTTGGAGGGCTTCTTGACCACCGTCTTGCCCTCGGTCGACTGGAAGCGCTTCTGAAAGCGCTCCACGCGCCCGGCCGTGTCGACGAGCCTCTGCGTGCCCGTGAAGAAGGGATGGCACTTCGAGCAGATTTCGAGCTTGATGAGCTCCTTGGTCGAGCGCGTCTCGAACGTGTTGCCGCAGGCGCAAACGACCTTGGCGACGGTGTAAACCGGATGAATTCCCGCTTTCATGGATTCTTGCCCTCGAATTAAAATTAAATTGAAACGCTTTAAAGTATACAAAATTTGCGCCCGCTCTCGGCCGCATTTGTCAATTTCGCCGCCGCGTCAGGATCATGATATAATGCGCGAATCCATGCTTGAGCGCCTCAAGCGCCTGATACTGGGCTCTCCCCGCGACATCGAGGATCCGGAAATTTTTCACCGGATTTCTCTTATCGCGTTTTTGGCCTGGGTGGGCCTGGGGGCGGATGGGTTGTCCTCCTCATGCTACGGTCCCGAGGAATCCTTCAGGGTCCTGGGCGTCCATACCAGCCTGGCCATCCTCATCGCCGTGGCGACTGCGCTCACGGTCTTCATCATTGCCTACGCCTATTCCCGCGTCATCGAGCACTTTCCGTTCGGCGGCGGCGGCTACACCGTAGCGACCAAACTCCTGGGGCCCTCCTTCGGCCTGGTCTCCGGCTGTGCGCTTTTGGCCGACTATTTTTTGACCATCACCGTCTCCATCGTCTCGGGAACGGACGCCTTCTTCAGCTTCCTGCCGCCGGGTCTGGCCCACTGGAAGCTCGCGGTCGAAACCGCGCTCATCATATTCATGACGCTCATGAACCTGCGCGGCGTCAAGGAGTCCATCCAGCTCCTGGCGCCGATTTTCCTGCTTTTTTTGGCCACGCACGCCACGCTCATCTTCGGAACCTTTTTCCTCCACGCCCGCGCCCTCCCGCAGGTCGCAAGCCAAGTGGGGTCCAACTTCAGCTCCAGCCTCGCCACCCTGGGGCTGGCCGGCATGACCGCCGTGTTCCTGCACGCCTACGCCATGGGCGCCGGCACCTACACCGGCATCGAGGCGGTCTCCAACGGCCTGCAGATCATGCGCGAACCCAAGGTCGAAACCGGCAAGCGGACCATGTTCTACATGGCTGTCTCCTTGGCCGTGACCGCGGGCGGCATCATCCTGTGCTACCTTCTGGTCGACGCCAAGCCAGTGCCGGGACAGACCATGAACGCGGTCTTGACCGGGCTTTTTGTCGCGCGCGCGGGCCTGGCCGGCACATGGGCGGGTCACAGCTTCGTGATAACGACTCTCGTCGCGGAGGCGGCGCTTTTGGTCATCGCGGCGCAGGCCGGCTTCG
>DATLSD010000011.1:0-25318 GCA_035534315.1 Elusimicrobiota bacterium | reverse complement strand
CCGATGGAGCTGAGTTCAACAAGACCCTTGGCGATCTGCAAAGGCGCGCCGCAGGCGATTGTGGAACGGCCAGGATGCAGGCGGTCTTGCGCGAATTCCTGGTCTGCCTGGAGCATTACCGGGCTTACCGCGCTCATCCGGATATTGGTTTGCCGACCACGACAAACGTCATGGAATCCATGGGCGGAGTCATTCGAGATCTCTTCCGAAGAAGCCGTTCGGCAAGTAATCCCAATTCGCTTCTTAGATGGGCTACGGCCTTTATCAGGCTGCATCCTCAACTGGTGTGCAACGGCAGAAATTCAACAGATTAATTTTACCCATCCCCAAATTGTGATCGGTTCGCCGCGCCAGCCATTTTCGTCTTGCTATTGATATTCCGTTTCAATAAGGCTATAATAAAGCCGTGACCTTGGAAGAGGCGGGCTTCGGCGTTTCGCTACGCATCGAGAGCGTCGAACTGCCAGACGCCGCGGAAAAGGCCCGGCTCTCGGGCGTGGGCCTGCGCGCGGGCGCGGCGGTGGTTAAAATCATGCCCACGCCGCTTAAAGACCCCGTCTCCTGCAAGGTCGGCGCGCAGCTCCTGGCCCTGGAGCGCCGGCTCCTGCGCCGCATCCGCGTCTCCTTGTCCTAGGGCCGCCATGGGCCGCGTCATCGCTCTGGCGGGACGGCCCAACACCGGCAAAACCACCCTCTTTAACGCCTTGACCGGCCTGCGCCAGCGCGTGGGCAATTTCGCCGGCTGCACGGTCGAAAAAAACGAGGGCCGCTTCGGCGAGGGCCAAGACCGCGCCGACGTCGTGGATCTGCCGGGCACGCATTCGCTTCTGCCCGCGACCCAGGATGAAAAAGTCGCCTTCCAATTTTTGTCCGAGGCCGCGGACCAAGGCCAGGACCTGCTGGTGCTCTGCGTGGCCGAGGCCAGCAACCTCACGAACGACGTGGCCCTGGCCGCGGGCCTAAAAGCCGCGGGCTACCCCGTGGCGCTGGTGGTCAACATGATCGACGAGGCCCGGCACAACGGCATCCTTATTAACGGCGAGCTTCTGGCCGAGGAGCTGGGCCTGCCCGTGGTGCTGGCCTCGGCCCGCCGCGGCGAGGGCTTGGGCGCCGTCGCGGACTTGATTCGCCCAGGCCCCCTGCGCGCGGATTTAAGCGCCGCCGTCGACTTCCGCGCGGCCAAGACCGAAAGCCTGCGCCTTTTGCAGGAGCAAGCCGAGGCCGAGGCCGAGCGCGCCTGCGCCGCGGCGGTCACGCTGCCCGGCCGCGCGTTTTTGCCCACCATCGAGCGCTCGATTCGCATCGACCGCGTGCTCATGCACCCCGCGGCCGGCCCCCTCATCCTGGCCGCGACCATGTTTCTCCTGTTCCAGGCGCTCTTTATCTGGGCCCAGCCGCTCATGAATCTGCTGCAGGACGCCCTGACCGCGTTCGCGGGCGCGCTGCGGCACGCGCTGCCCGCGGGCCCGGCCGCGAGCTTTTTGTGCGACGGCGCCATTCCCGGCATCTCGGCCGTGGTCGTGTTCGTGCCGCAAATCGCCATCCTCTTCATCTTGATCGGCGCCTTGGAGCAGACCGGCTATTTGCCGCGCGCCGGCGCGATGGTCGACCGCGCCCTGCGCCCCTTTGGCCTGGACGGCAAGGTGTTCATTCCGTTTTTGTCCAGCTTTGCCTGCGCCATCCCGGGCGTCATGGCCGCGCGCACCATCGCGAGCGAAAAGCGCCGCCTGGTGGCGGTGCTCTTGTCGCCCTTGATGACCTGCTCGGCGCGCCTGCCGGTCTACGCTCTGATCATCACCGCCTTTGTCCCGGCCGCGTTTAGGCCGCTGGGCTTGGACGGCCGCGGGCTCGTCATGGCGGGGATGTACGCCTTCGGCGTCCTCTTCGCGCTGATGCTGGCCTTCGCGCTCAAGTGGACCAGGCTCTACGAGGCGCACCCATCGCCGGTCACGGTCCTGCCGCCGTATCGCCTGCCCCTGCCGCGCGACTTGGCGCGCTACGTGTGGACGCGCTGCCGGCATTTCCTTGAGCGCGCGGGCAAGGTCATCTTCGTGGTGAGCCTGGGGCTTTGGGCCATGTCCTGCTTTCCCCGCAACCAGGCGCTCTTGGCGCCCATCGACGCGCGCATCGCGCAAATCAAAAGCGGCCCGGCCTCGCCCGAGCGGGCGGCGCTGCTGCAAACGCTGGCCCGCCGGGAAGACGCCGCGCGCATCAAGGGCAGTTTTCTGGGCATGACCGGCCGCGCGATTGAGCCGGTCTTTCGGCCTCTGGGCTGGGACTGGCGCGTGTCGGTCTCGGTGCTGGCGTCCTTGGCCGCGCGCGAGGTCTTCGTGGGAACCTTGGGCACGATTTACGCGATGGGCGGCGAGGAGGGCTCGCGCCAAGGGCTCATTGCGGCCCTGCGCGACGCGAAGAACGCAAAGGGCCTGCCGCGCTATCCTCTGGGCACGGCCGCGAGCCTCCTGATTTTCTTCGCCGTGGCCCTGCAGTGCGTGTCCACCATCGCCATCGTGCGCCGCGAGACCGGCGGCTGGAAGTGGCCCGCAATCCAGTTCGCGAGCTTCTTCGCGATGGCCTACGCCCTGTCCTTCGCCGCCTTCCACCTGGTCAACTTCCTGGCGTAAGCGCGCGGCTCGCGGTTTCTGGGCCGCGGTCCCGCCGCCGGCCATCCCATTGGGTGCTCGGCTTCGCCTGCGCGCCCAATGAGAGCCTTGCCCGGCGTCGTCCCGCGGCCTGGCGTTGGTCGGCTTTCAGCCGTAAGTCCCTTCACACAGCGGCCCCCGAAGGAACTTTCCACCTAGCTTGTTCGTATAACTTATACGGGGCAATCGGCGCGGCCCCTGGATTTAAAAATACAAATGTATTACAATTATCATGGAACCGGCTGATATCCGCTGGGACGCCGCCAAGAACGACTGGCTTAAGCGCGAGCGCGGGGTTTCCTTCGCCGAAATCATCGCGCAGAAGCTCCTGGCCGTCCTGCGGCACCCCAGCCGAGGGCACCAAAACATCATGCTCTTCGAATACAGGGATTACGTCTGGGTCGTGCCGTATGTGGCGCACGGCCGCGAAATATTCTTGAAGACCGCGTTCCCAAGCCGGAAATACACCAAAATGCGGCGCGAGGGAGAATGGCGATGAAAAGAAGCGCGCTAAGCGCCGAGGAAAAAAGCATCGAGCGCGCGCTGCTGCGCGGGGCCTACAAGCCGGTGGGCCGCGCCGAGTTCCGCCGCGCCGCCCAGGCCATCGCCCGCCGGAAAAAAGACGCGGTCCTAAACATTAGGGTCAACCGCCGCGACATCGAGGATATCAAGCGCAAGGCCGGGCGCCTGGGCGTGCCCTACCAATCCCTGATTTCCGAGATGATCCACCAGCTGGCCGCCTAGCCTTCCGCGGACTCGTCGCGCAGGCTGGTCAGGATGAACTGGTAGACGGCGTCGTCCTTGCCCGCGTAGAAGGTGAAGAGGGTCTTGTCGCCCAGCAGGTAGGCCTCCACGTGCGAGAACGGGGCCTGGAAATCGACTTGGATGCCGCGCAGCGTGCCCACCTGGATGTTCTTGAGGGTGAACTGGTTTTCCTGCCCCCTCAGGCGCGCCTGGACCACGGCGGTGAGCTCGTCGAGGCCGTTCAACTCCCCGGCCCAGGGGTTGGGCTGGGCGTCCAGGCGCACGATGCCCAGTTGGCCGTAGAGCCCGGTGTCGATGAAGTCCGCGCGCTGCGTGCCGGTTTTGGCGAAATACACGCGCTCGACGGTCTTCTGCGGATCGGTGAACTCCGAAGCGTAGCCGTAGCCGGGCGGCAGGCTCACCACGTAGCCGTAGCGCCCCAAAAACGCGGACTGCGCCTGGCCGATGGCGGCGATGGGCGCGCCGGCCGCCGGCGGGGACGAGGGCCCGGAGGACGGGGACTGGAAAATCAGCAGGCCCGCGCCCAGGCACAAGAGCGCGCCCGAGGCCATGAAAATAAGCTTGCGGTTGCGGCTCAAGGGCGTTTTCTTTTTCTTGGGCGGCGGCGCCAGGGCGGCCTTCAAGGAGTCGTCGAAGTCCACGTCCGAGACGCCCTCGTCGGCGAGCCGGCGGCGCAGCTCCGCGGGGGGGTAGAGATTGATGTTTTCCTTGAGGTAATCGACGATTTCGGGGCGGACCATGGACCCGTTTTTTATAGCTTAATCGCCCCGGCGGGTCAATCGCGTTTGACTTTCCCGCCCCTAAAGTGATGTAATGGTCGATATGGCGGGAACAGCGACGGCAGCCAAGAAGAAAACCATGCGGCACGCCTCGGCGCAGAAGGCCGCGCGCCAGGCCGAGACCCGCCGCCTGCGCAACCGCTCGAACAAGCGCGCCGTGCGCGAAGCCGTGCGCGAGACCCTGGAGGCCGCCAAGGCCAAGGGCGCCTCGGACGCGCAGACCCGGACGCTTTTGAACGGCGCCGCCGCGTTGCTCGACAAGGCCGCCCGCCGCGGCGTCATCCACTGGAAGGCCGCCGCCCGCCGCAAGTCCCGCCTGCTGGCCCGCTTGAAGGCGCCGGCTCCCGCCGCGGCGCCCGCCGCCTCCGTCAAGACGCAAGCCGCTGCCGCCAAGTAGTTCCGGCTTTTTTCCCTTGAATCAACCGCCGCGAGGCGAAATTATTTTTTGATCGTCCGGCAGAGCCGCGCGGCCGCGGCCTCGACCTCGGCCCGGGGGTCGAGCCAGGACTGGGATTTCAAGGCGCGCTCGGCGCGCAGGCAGATGAGGAGATCCGCGCGCAGGCGCTTTTCCCCCAGCCGCGCGGCCGCGCGCAGAAAATCGCGGTCCCAATAGGGGTGCATGCGCAGCGCGCGGGAAATCTCCGCCGCGGGACGGCCCGCGTCCGTCAAAATCCGGGCGCGCAGCTGCTTTTGCACCGCGCCGGACATCTGCGCCATCGCGCGAAAGGCCTGGTCCTGCGGCTTGCCGTCCGCCAAGAAGCGCCGCAGGTGCGCGAGCACCGGCCCGGCCTGGCGGTCCTGGATGAGGCGCGAAAGCGCGAACGGATCGGCGGCCTTGCGGTATCCCAGGCAGAGAAGGGCGTCTTCCTCGGTGATGTCCGCCTTGCCGGCGCAAAAAAGCAGAAGCTTCTCCAATTCCTGCGCGAGCGCGGTCCAGCCCGTGCCGGCCTCGCGCACCAAAAGCTCGGCCACGCTCTCGGGCAAGGCCTTTCCGGCTTTCTGGGCCGCGGCGACCAGGCGCGCCTCGGCGGCCTCGTCCTTCAGGGGGGCGAAAACGACGACGGCGCCCGCGGTCCGGGCCGCCTGGGCCAGCGCGTCCCTGGCGTCGGGCTTGCGCTCGTCGGAAACCAACAGCAAGGTTGTCTGCGGCGCGGGGTTTTTCAGGTACTCGGCCAAGGCTTTTTTAAGCGCCGCGGGAAAGGCCGGGGCCTTGACCGTCACCAGGCGGCGCTGGGAGAACACCGGCAGGGTGTCTAGCTCGGCCAAAATGTCGGGGGTTTTTTCCTCGAGGTCTTCCGAAAAAACGCGCGTGTTGAACTCGTCGCAGGCCAGGGACTTTTCGATGAGCCGCCGGGCGGCGTCCTTGTCCGCGGCCTCCTCGCCCAAAAGGTAGTAGACGCCGCGCGCGCCGGCCTTCAAGTCCTTGGCCAGTTCCGCGCCGGAGAGCTCCATGCGGCCGGGGGTCTCCTAGTAGGTCGGCGTGGTCGGCTGCGTCAAGGGCACGGCGCCGGGGTTCACGCTGGGCTTGGTCGAGGGGGCGTTGGGGGAAATCTGCCGCTGGGTCGCGCCGGTCACGGAGCCGAATCCCTGGATGACGCGGGTCACCACGTCGTTGGCCAGGCGCGGCCAGAGCTCCTCGCGCGCCTGCTCCTCGGTGAGGCCCCCCGGCCGCGTGTCGGCGTTGAAGACCAGATCCTCCTCGATGTTGGGCTGATCCCAAAGCGCGGTATTGGTCTTGACGTCGATGAACTGCAGGTCCGCGATGACGGTGAGCTTATAGGCCGTGGGCACCAGGTTGACGTCGTACTGGATGGGAATTAAAAGATAGCGCGTGATGGTGAGGTAGACCGCCCCGTTGGCCTCGGACTCGGGCACGATGGGATACTGGCCGTTGCTTAAGAACGCGTCGCGGACCGCGATGTAGAGCTTGTCCTCGATGCCGAACTGCTGGGTCTTGTTGACGATGGGCCGAATCGCGATTTTGGTGACGTTGCTGGGCAGAATCTGGGGCGCCGGCGCGTAGGTGACGTCTCCCTCCGAGCCGCAGGCGGCGCAGAGCACCGCGGCCAGGACCAGCAAAAGCGGCCGAAATTTTTTCATCTTAAACCTCCGTGCTTCCGTCATTTGACGACCAGGCTCACCAGGCGATTGGGCACGACCACGGCCTTGACCACGGTCTTGCCCGAGACGGCCGTCCGGATTTTCTCAAGGGCGAGCGCGGCCTCGCGCACGTCTTTTTCGCCCGCGTCGCGGCCGAACTCGAAGCTGGCGCGCACCTTGCCGTTGATCTGCACGGCGTACTCCACCTTCTCCTCGACTAAAAGCGCCTCGTCCCACGCGGGCCAGGACTCCTGCGCCAGGCAGCGCTCGTGCCCGAGCTTTTCCCAGAGCTCCTCGGTCAGGTGCGGCGCGAAGGGATGCAGGAGAATCAAGAGCGTCTCCAGATCCGCGCGCGCGGGCGCGTCCTGCTTTTGAATTTCGTTGGCGTAGATCATGAGCGCCGAAATCGCGGTGTTGAACCCGAAGGACTCCACGTCCTCGGTGACCTTCTTGACGGTCTTGTGCCGCAGGGGCGCGAGGCCCGCGGTTTTCTCGGAGAGCGTCTTGTTCTCCAAGGCGTCCCAGACCAAGGCCCAGGCCTTGCGCAAAAAGCGCGAGACGCCCTCGATGCTGCGCATGTCCCAGGGCTTGGACTGCTCGAAGGGGCCCATGAACATCTCGTAGAGCCTAAAGGCGTCGGCGCCGTAGTCCGCGATGACCAAGTCGGGGTTGACCACGTTTTTCTTGGACTTGGACATCTTCTCGATCTGCGAGTCCAATTTTTCGCCGGTCGCGGACAAGGACGGACCGCCGTCCTCGGCATAGCTGACCTCGCCGTGGGGGTGGTAGACCCCGCGCGCGTCGCGGAAGGAAAACGACAGAATCATGCCCTGGTGGCGGAGCTTCTGGAAGGGCTCGGGCGTGGTGACCGCGCCCAAGTCGTAGAGCACCTTGTGCCAGAAGCGGGCGTAGAGCAGGTGGAGCACCGCGTGCTCGGCGCCGCCCACGTAGAGGTCGACCGGCATCCAGGCCTTCTCGACTTCCGGCGCCCAGGCCAGCGCCTGGTTTTGCGGGTCGAGGTAGCGCAGGTAGTACCAGCACGAGCCCGCCCACTGCGGCATGGTGTTGGTCTCGCGCCGCGCGGGGCCTCCGCATTTGGGACAGGGAACGTTGACCCAGGCGTCCACCGCAGCCAGCGGGGATTCCCCGGTGCCGGTGGGCTTGTAGTCCTTGACGTCGGGCAGCAGCACGGGCAAATCTTTTTCCGGCACGGGCACCAGGCCGTCTTTGGGGCAGTGGATGACCGGGATGGGCTCGCCCCAGTAGCGCTGGCGCGAGAAAATCCAGTCGCGCAGCCGGTAGTGGACCGCGCGGCGGCCGAGCTTGTTCTCCTCCAGATGCGAAATCATTTTTTGCTTGGCCGCGGCGGTGTCGAGGCCCTCGATGGCGGGGGAATCGACCGCCACGCCGTCTTCCGTGAAGGCCTTGTCCCGCGGGTGGAGGCCGTCCTTGGGCAAGACCACCCAGGGCGCGGCCAAGTGGTATTTCTTGGCGAAGTCCCAATCGCGCTCGTCGTGCGCCGGCACGGCCATGACCGCGCCCGAGCCGTAGGTGGGCAGCACGTAGTCCGCCAGCCAGACCGGAATCTTGGCCTTGGTCAAGGGGTGAAAGGCGTAAATTCCGGTGAAGACCCCGGTTTTCTCCTTGGCCAGGTCGGTGCGCTCCAAATCGGTCTTGTTCTTCGTCGCGGCGATGTACGCCTGGACCGCGGCCTGGTGATCCGGGGGCAGCGCGAGCGACGAGACCAGCGGGTGCTCCGGCGCCAAGGCCAGGTAAGTCGCGCCGTACAAGGTGTCGGGGCGCGTGGTGAACACCGTGACCGTGCCGCCGGGCTCGAGCGCGAAGTCCGCCTCGGCGCCCTCGGAGCGGCCGATCCAGTGGCGCTGCATGGCCAAAGTCGAGGCCGGCCAGTCCAGGCCCGCCAAGTCCTTTTCCAGGCGGTCGGCGTAGGCGGTGATGCGCAGCACCCACTGGCGCAGATTTTTTTTCTCCACCGCCGAGCCGCAGCGCTCGCACTTGCCGCTAAAAACCTCCTCGTTGGCCAGGCCCGTCTGGCACGACGGGCACCAGTTGATGGGCGCGGTGCTTTCGTAGGCCAGGCCTTTTTGCAGCAGGCGCAGGAAAATCCACTGCGTGCACTTGTAGTACTCGGGGTCGGTGGTGTCGATTTCCCGGCTCCAATCGTAGGAAAAGCCCAGGGCCTTTATTTGGCGCTTGAAATTGGCGACGTTCTTGCGCGTGACGTCGGCCGGGTGCGTGCCGGTCGCGATGGCGAAGTTCTCGGCCGGCAGCCCGAAGGCGTCCCAGCCCATGGGGTGGAGCACGTCAAAGCCGCGCATGCGCTTGTAGCGGCAGACGATGTCCGTGGCGGTGTAGCCCTCGGGGTGCCCCACGTGCAGGCCGTCGGCCGACGGGTAGGGGAACATGTCCAGGCAGTAGAACTTCCTGCCCGCTCGCGGCGTGCGCGGCGCCTTGAAGAGCCCCGCGTCCTCCCAGCGCTTCTGCCATTTGGCGGCGATGTCCGCCCAGGGGATGCGCTCCGGCTTCATAGAGAAGAAATTATAGCTATAATCGAGCCGTGCCCCAATCGAGCCTGGAGATTTTAGACCAGGACGGCGTGCGCGTCCTGCGCCTAAACCGCCCGCCCTCCAACGCCTTGAGCCTCTCCTTGCTCGCCGAGATTCGCGCCGCGGCCCAAGCCGCGGGGCAGGACGCCGCGGCGCGCGCCGTGGTGCTGGACTCGGCCCTGCCCAAGTATTTCTCCTCGGGCCTGGACCTGGAGGATTTTCCCGAAAACGACGCGCGCGCCCAGGAGGAGGTTTTCCTGGCCATGGTCGCGGCGCACCGCGCCTTGGCCGGCTGCCCCAAGCCGGTCATCGCGGCCGCCCGCGGCGCGGCGCTCCTGGGCGGCTTTATTTTGGCCTTGGCCTGCGATTTCCGCTTTTTGTCCGCGGAGCGCGGCCGCGTTTCCTTGGCCGAGCTGCGCCTGGGCATTTCCCCGACCTCGCCCATTTTGCGCCAGGTCGACGCCCTGTCCGCGGCGCCGGGCCTCATTAAGGAAATGATTTTAAAGGCCAAGACCCTGGACGCGCAAGAAGCCCTCTCGGCCGGTTTAGCGGATAAAATTTTTCCGGAAGAGGGCTTCGAGGCCGCGGTGATGAAAGAGGCCAGAATTTTGTCCGGCGCCGCGCCCAAGGCCTACGCCGCCGTCAAGCGCGCGCGCCGCGCCGCGGTCCTGGGCCAAGACGAGGACGCGGCGTGGGAAGAGGGCCGCCGGGAATTGCGGGAGCTTCTCTCCGGCGCCGAGGCCCAGGAAGGCATCGCCGCTTTGCGCGGCAAAAGGAGGCCCAAGTGGCCCTAGGGCCCTCGCCGTTTCGCCCCGATTTGCTCAAGGGAAAAGCCGCGGTCGTGACCGGCGGCGGCACGGGCATCGGCCGCGCCGTGGCCGAGGACTTGCTCCGGCACGGCGCGCGCGTGGTCATCGCCTCGCGCAACTTGGAGCGCCTCCAAGAGACCGCGCGGGAGCTCTCGTCTTTGGGCGAGATTTCGGCCCTGGCCTGCGACATCTCTGACTCGGCCCAAGTTAAGGCCTTGGCCGAGGGCGCGGCGCAAAAGCTCGGCAGGGTGGACATCCTGGTCAACAACGCCGCGGCCAACTTCATCCGGCCTTCCGAGGCCCTGACCTCCGTGCGCTGGCGCAAAATCATCGACATCGTCCTAAACGGCACCTTTTACTGCACCTTGGAATTCGGCCGGCGCATGCTGGAGCAAGGCTCGGGCCGCGTGGTGAGCATCGTGGCGGCCTACGCCTGGCAGGGCGCGCCCGGGCTTTTGCCCTCGGCCGCGGCCAAGGCCGGCGTGGTGGCCATGACCCGCACCTTGGGCGCGGAATGGGCCAAGCGCGGGGTCCTGGTCAACGCCATCGCGCCCGGGCCCATCGACGTGCCGCAGACCCGCGAACACCTTTGGCCCACGCCCGAGATGCAGGAAAAAGTTCTCTCCAGCATCCCCCTGGGCCGCTTCGGGACGGAGCAGGACGTCTCGTCCTTGGTTTTGTTCCTGGCCTCGGAGCTGGGCCGCAACGTTGCCGGCGAGGTCGTGGTCACGGACGGCGGCCAGAGCCTGGGCCGCGGCGCCCTGGACATGCTCTCGGAGCTGCGCGCGGTCCGCGCCAAGCCCAAAGCCGCCTAGCCGCGCGATTTTCCGCGTTCGCGGGACCGCTCACCGTTTGAAGGCTCGCTTGAGTTCCGGGTCGGCTGTATGCCGTTGCCGACCCTTCACACATCCCGCGAACGCGGAAAACCGCACATGCGGCGGCGGGCGGCGGCGCGGAGGGCTCCCGTTTTTCGCCAGCAGGCCCAAAGGGCCGATGCCGAAAACGGGATGCCGCGACGACAGGACCCGCCGCCTCTAGGAGCGCGTCCGTCACGCGCCTGTCACATGGATTTTGCCCCGCGCCTATGGGCTTGGGCGCCCGCTTGGGCGTATCATATCCTCGGACATGCAGCCCGCAAATCGGAGGAACACTCAAATGACAAAGAAGCTCGGCATCCAAATTTTCGCGGCCCTGGCCTTTCTGCCCGCGGCCGTTTCGGCCCAGGAACTCCCCTCGATGACGCAGGTCATGGCCCAGTTGAAGGCCGCGCGCGCCCACGTTCTCGCGGCGCCCGCGCCCCACGCGGCCGCGGCGGCCAAGGCTCCCGCGGCTCAAGCGCCCGCGTTCGACGTCCAGGCGATGGCGCAGGCCGCGCAAGGGGTTTCGGTGGTGGGCGGCGCGCCCCGGGGCGCCGTGCGCTTCGAAGTCAAAAACGGAGAGCTCGGCGCGGTGTTCACCGACAGCCTGGGCGACTCCATCCCCTTCACCTTTGCCCCCGACGTGACCATCAAGAACGGCCGCATCCTTTATCGGGGCGCGGCGGAACTGGGCAAAATCATCTCCGGACGGCCGGTCCTCAATCCCGGCTACTCCTTGGGCTACTACTACGGCGGCACGATTGACCTGGACACCGGCGCGGACACGGCCTTCGTGCACGTGCGCATCGCGGGACCGGCCCTGGCCGGCGCTCCGGACAAGATTTACGGGACCGGCAACGTGCCCATGGTCTCCATGGTCGGCGGCGCTCCCAAGGGCGGACAGGTCGGCATGGTTGTTCTTAAAAACGGGCACGTGGGCGCCGTCTACCAGGACGCCGCGGGCAACTCGCTCACCTACACGTTCTATCCGGATTTGACCGTCTCCAACGGGGAGATTTTCTACAAGAACCTCTACCGCGTGGGCCGGGTCGCGGCCGACACGGTCTTCTTGGACTCCGGCTACGAGCTTGAGTACAGCTACGGCGGCACGATTGACCTGGACACCGGCGCGGACCGGGCTTTCGTCGACGTCTTCATCGCGGCCGTCCATTAATCAGCCGTCCGCCCGCGAAAACCGCCCGCGGGAGCGTGACCAAAGTCGTCTTGACGCCTCCCCGCAAGTCTGTTAAACTCACGGCATCTATGAAAAAGACCATTTTCGCCTTCTGCTGCCTTTTCGCCGCCGTGTCCCCGGCCCTCGCGGTCGAGTGGCAAAGCTTCGGACCCCGCGCCATGGGCATGGGCGGCGCGGGCGTGGCCTTGGCCCAAGGCCCCGTCGCCTCTTATTGGAATCCCGCGGGCCTGGGGCAGGTGGAGAATCCCTCCGGCTTCGAGCTTCCCGTGGGCGCGCAGGCCAGCATCAACGGCTCCTTGATTCAAGGCGTCAAGGATTTGAACCAGCTCAACGGATGTCTTGGATCCGGCGGGAATTATACCAACTGCGGCTTCTCCAGCACGACGCAAGCCAACGCCGCCATTCAAAATACGCTCAATGAGCTCGGCGGCGGCGGCGCGAACCTGGACGGCGGCGTGGGCGCGGAACTCAAGCTCGGCCGGCTGGTTCTCTTCGTCAACGATTTGTTCTACGCCGGAGAAGGCGCTTCCATCGATTACACCCACGATCAATACAATAATATTCAGAGCAACACCTCCAAGGCCTACATCAACGGCATTTCCATGACCGAAATCGGCCTGGGCTACGGGCACGAGTTGCCCTGGGTTAAAGGGCTCTCCGTGGGCGCGAACCTGAAAGCTATCGTGGGCGAGACCGGCTACGGAAGCCTCGATATCGTTAGCGGAACGAATCCGACCTTTTCGCAGAGCAACAACACCAAGAAAAGCGTCGAGCCGGGCATCGACTTGGGCGCGCTCTGGGACTTGAACGAGTTGCTGCCGTTTTTGCCCTTCCGCCCGCGCGCGGCTTTGGTCGCGCGCAACATCAACGCGCCGTCCTTCAAGCAGCCCGCGGCCGCCGCCACCGACAATTTGGTGTCCGGCAACCTGGACGTGGGCCGGCAAATCCGCCTGGGCGCGGCCATTAGCCCCTTTCACTGGTGGAACATCGCGGCCGACGCGGACTTGACCCAGAACCACACCGTGACGGGCCTGCCCTCGCGCGAGGTCGCGCTGGGCACCGAGATCAACATCTTCAACCGCCCGTGGATCAACATCCCCTTGCGCGCGGGGCTCTCCAAGAACACGGCCCTGTCCAACTCGGGCTATCAGTGGAGCCTGGGCGCGGGCTTGAACTTCCTGCACGTCATCATCGACGCCGCGGGCACCATCAGCCAGGACCAGGTGGCCATCCAAAGCCAGGGGAAGAGCACGAAAATCCCAGAAAGCTTCGGCGGCATGATCCAGATTTCCGTGCTCTTCGGCGGCGCGCCGGCCAAAGCCAAGGCCTCTTAAAAACAGCGCGTCGTCGCGCGGCGTTAGGCTAGCGCAGCTCGCGGTTGAACCACCAGACCGCGCCCGCGCCGAAGAGGAGATTGGGAAGCCACGCGGCCAAGAGCGGCGGCACGACCCCGCCTCGGCCCATGTCCTGGCCCACCTGGATCATCCAAAAGTAAAAAAATCCCACGGCCATGGCCGCGCCGAAGCTCACGCTCTTGGGCGCTTGGCGCAGGCGCAGGGCCAGGGGGATGCCCAGGGCGCACAGGATGATGTTGGTGAACGGAAACGCGGTCTTGCCCCACGCGGCCGCGGCCAGGCGCAGGCGGTTGTCGCCCAGATACGCGGCGCGGCGCATGTAGCCGAGGATTTCCCGCAGGCTCATGTCCTCGGGGTCCTGGCTGCGGGGAACCAAGCTCTGCGGCGGCAGGCGCAGGCCGGAGTCGATTTCGGAAAACTGCTTTTCCCCGGCGACCTGATCGCCGCTCAGGGTCCGCTCGACGCCGTTGTAGAACATCCAGGTGCCGCGCTTGGCGTCCCACGCGGCCGTCTTGGCGTCGAGCTCCGTGGTCTCTTCGCCCACGCGCGTCAAGAGAGGCCGGTCGATTTCCCCGGCGTTGGGGCGGAACACCGCGGCCTCGACGGTTTCGTTAGGCCCGGCCAGAAGCGTGATGTCGTCGTAGGTCTCGCCCGCCCAGTTCGGCGTGGGGCGTATTTTAGTCTGCCAGAGAATTTGGCTCCGCGCGTAGCACAGGGGCAGCACGGTCTCCTGCGCCGCGAAGCAGAAAAGCGCGATGAGCGCCGAGCAGGCCAACAGCGGACGCCAGAATTCTTTTTCCGGCACGCCCGCGGCCTGCACGGCGAGCCACTCGCCGCTTTGCGTGAACTGGGTGACGGTGATCAAGGTGGCCAGAAGCGTCGCCATGGGCACCACGCGCACGGCCCAGTAGGGGACGTCGAGCCACAAAAACTGCAGGATGACCCACAGGCCCGCTTTGGTGCTGGCCAGCGCGTTCATTTTGTCGAAGACGTCGCCGGTGAAGATGATGAGGGAGAAAAGCGCCAGGCTCGCGCCGAAGGCGCTAAAGAGCCGCCGGCCCAGGTAGCGCGAAAAAAGGCTCATATCCGGAAGGCCCGGCGCGCCATGCCCGCGCCCAGCATCGCGCCGGCGGCGTCGGCCATCCAGGGGGCGACGGCGGCCAAAGAGCCGTGGCGGCGCCCCAGGCCGATGCCCAGGGCGATGAGCCCGTAGTAGGCGAACAAGAGGCCCAGGCTGAAGGCGAAGTTGGCCGCGCGCCCGCGCCGGCCCAGCGCGAAGCCCATGGGCGCCGCGATCCAAAAGAAGATCAAGGGCGAGAGCGCCGCGGCGCTCCTGACCGCCAGCTCGACGGTGTACTCGATGTGGTGCTGGGGCGTGGTCTTGGGATCGCGCAGAAAGCGCCGGAGCATGGGCGAGCTCATCTCGGGAATGTCCAAGTTGCGCGGCGCGGCCGCGGCGGCCAGGGGCACGTCGATGCGATCCGAGTCAAAGCGCCCGGCCGTGTATTTCGCCGGGTCGGGGTTAGGCAGCTGCAGCACGCCGTCGTCAAGCTCCAGGTGGATGGCGCGGCCCTTGTCGAGCCAGAGGCGCCCGGTCTGGGCGCGGATTTCCAGGCCCGCGTTGGAGCCTTCCGTCTGCGCCAGATAGACCCCGCGCAGGGCGCCGGTGCGCTTGTCTACCTTCTTGGCCAGCAGATTCCAGGGGCCCACGCTCGTAAAGGAACCGGGCTCCAGCACCACGCGGGAAATCTGCGCCGCGGCCTTCTCGTACTGGCCGCGGAAAGCGCGAAAGCCGTCCGGCCCGGCCTTGTGGTTGAGGTAGAGAAGCGCGCCGGAGAGGGCCACGGCGGTCGCCAAAAAGGGCCAGGTGGTCTCCAAAAAGGAGAAGCCGCAGGCGCGCAGGGCCAATATCTCGCTGTTCTCGGAGAGCTGGCCCAGGACCAGAAAGAGCGCCACCACGTAGGCCATGGGAATGGCGAGGCTCAGGAGAAAGGGCAAGAGGCGCGTGAAGCACGACGCGATCCAGAAAATGGAGATGCCCTTGGTCATGGCCAGGGCGAAGAGGCGCAAGAACTGGTTCATGAGCAAAATGCCCAAGAACACGCCCAGCGCGGCGACGAAGACCGGCACGAAGAGCCGGACCAGGTAGCGGGTCATGATCCCCATGTTCCGCTATTCTATCTTTTCCTTTTGTTATAATGGCGCCGTGGAAAGCGTGGAAGAGGCCGTCCGCTACGCGCGGAGCCATTTCGCGGAATTCGTCTCCGACTTGAAGGAGCTGGCGCGCATCCCCAGCGTGAGCTTTCCGGGCTTCGACCCCAAGCACGTCGCGGCCTCGGCCGAGGCCGCCGCGGCCCTGCTCAAGAAAAGCGGCCTGGAAAACGTCGAGATTTTGACTTTGCCGGGCGCGCATCCCTACGTCTACGGCGACTGGCTGCGCGCGCCCGGCGCGCCCACCCTTCTTCTCTACGCCCACCACGACGTGCAGCCGCCGGGCCGCGAGGAGCTTTGGAAGAGCCCGCCCTTCGAGCCCGCCGAGCGAAACGGCCGGCTCTACGGCCGGGGCACGGCCGACGACAAGGCCGGCGTGGTGGCGCACACCAGCGCCGTGGCCGCGTGCCTAAAGACCTTGGGCCGGCTTCCCGTCAACGTCAAGCTCATCATCGAGGGCGAGGAGGAAATCGGCTCGCTGCATTTGGAGGAGTTCCTGCGCCGCTATCGGGCCAAGCTCTCGGCCGACGCCATGATTTTGACCGACACGGGCAATTTCGACGTGGGCGTCCCCTCGGTCACCACGGCCCTGCGCGGCCTGGCCTCCATGGACGTGACCGTGCGCACCGCGGACCACCCGCTGCACTCGGGCATGTGGGGCGGGCCGCTGCCCGACCCCGTCCAAGCCCTGGCCAAGATGATCGCGTCGGTGACCGACGCCAAGGGCGAGCTCGCGGTGCCGGGGATTTCGCCCAAGACCCGCAGGCTCTCCGCGGCCGAGAAAAAAAGCCTCAAGTCCCTGCGCTACCCCGAAGCCAAGTTTCGCGAACAGAGCGGGCTTCTGCGCCGGACCCGGATTTTGGGCAAGAGCGGCGAGATTTTGGAGCGCGTCTGGCACCGCCCGTCTTTTTCCGTCAACGCCGTCCAGGCCTCCACGCGCAAGGACTGCGCCAACATCGTCAACGAGGCGGCCTGGTGCCACATGGGCGTGCGCCTGGCCGGGGACATGGACCCGCAGGACGTCTTGAAGCGCTTGAAAGCGCACTTGAAAAAGCACGCGCCCTGGGGCGCGGCGGTGGAATTTTCCAACGAGACGGCGAGCCCCGCTTGGACCACCGACCCCGCGGGCCCGGCCTTTACCGCCGCGGCCAAGGCGCTGGAAAAAGGCTACGGGCACCCCGCGGTGTTCATCGGCTGCGGCGGCTCCATCCCCTTCGTGGGCCCCTTCGCCCAGGCCTTGGGCGGCGTGCCGGCCCTGCTTATCGGCGTCGAGGATCCCTACACCAACCCGCACAGCGAGAACGAGAGCCTGCACCTGGGCGATTTTTCCAACGCCATCGCCTCGGCGATTTACCTCTACGAGGCTTTGGCTTCCACCGCCGGCCGGCGCTCCTGATCGCTCGAGAGCGTGTCGCTGTCCCTGACGCCGGACCAGATGGACTGGTATTTGGTGCAGCTCCTGCAGATGTCCGGGAAATCCCCCTTCTCATGGCGCGCCAAAAGATTCTTTAATTCCGGCCCCGCCAAGATTTCCCGCAAGGATTGCTTTTTGAGGTCGCCGATGATGAGCGTCGCCTCCACGTCGCGGCAGCAGCAGGCGTTGACCCGCCCGTCCGAGAGGACGACCGGCCCGGTCAGGAGCCGGCGGCAGGGCCCGCGGTGGACCGGCGGGGGCTTGGGGACGAGCCCGGCCTGCCGCAGCGTCGATTCGGAGATTTTCCCGCCCCAATTGTCGAAATCGGTCACGCCGTCGATGGAAACGAGCCCCTCGTCCCGCCGCTGGGCCAGGTAGGACCAAAACTCTCCGCCCGAGCTGTCCAGGGGCCCGCGCAAGTTGACCTGGATCCGGAGGGCCGATCCGGTCCGCTTTTTTTCCTCGATGAGGCCGCGGATGGCGCGCACGGCCTCGTCGAACTTGTCGACTCCCATGACTCTGCGGTAGGTCTCGCGATCGAACCCGCCGAACGAGCAAAAAATCCAAAAGCGCTGGCCGTACTTCATGAGCCTTTGGGCGCGCTCCTCGCTCAGGAGGATGGCGTTGGTATAGAAATGAAAGCGGGCCGCCTCGGGGCGCGAGAACAGATAATCCAGCCGCTCGAAGAGGAATTTGTCCGCGAAGGGATCTCCCACGATGGGGGTCAGGTCCACCTCGGCCATGCCCAGCGCCAAGTATTGGTCTATCGTCTTGCGGAAGAGATCCATGGGCATGGTGGCCTTGGGCCGCTCCATCTGCGGGTAGGCGCAGAAAACGCAGCGGGCGTTGCAGATGTTGGTTCCCTCGATGTAAAGAGCGTGGGGCTGGGCGCCGAAGGGATGGAAGGCGTTGGCCAGGCGGGAGCGCATGAGCGCGTAGTTCAGCAGCAGCGCGCCCCATTCGCGCCAGTAGGATATTTTTTGGCGCAGGGAGGCCGGGATAATCGCGCGGTAGAGGCGCTTGACGGTATGTTTCATCTAGTCGATGTCGATGAGGCGCACGCGGTAGGAGCGCTTCTTGCCGCCGCGCAGGGTCTTTACGGTGACCACGTCGCCCTTTTTGAGCGCGTCCAAGGCGTTGTAGAGGTCGTCGTAGTCCGTGATGGGAACCGCGTTGATGCCCACGATGACGTCGCCCAGGATGATCCGCCCGGTGTCGGGGTCGCGGGCGATGCCGCGCAGTCCCGCGCGCGCGGCCGGCGTGCCGGGCCGCACGCTCAGGATCACCACGCCCGATTGGCCGCCCAAGAGGTCGTAGGCCTGCCGGTCGCTCAAGATGTTGACGCCCAGGCCGGGCTCGACGCTGTGGCCGTAGCGGATGATTTCCGGTACGATGCGCTTGATGACGTCGACCGGCACGGCGAAGCCCACGCCCGTGTTGTTGCCGCTGTTGGAGTAAATCATGGTGTTCATGCCGATGAGCCGGCCGTTCGAGTCCAGGAGCGGACCGCCCGAGTTGCCCGGGTTGATGGCCGCGTCGGTCTGGATCATGCCGTGGATGGTGACGCCGCCCGCGCCCTCGATTTGGCGGTTTAAGGCGCTGACGATGCCCTGGGTGACGGTGTCGTCCAAGCCGAACGGGTTGCCGATGGCGATGGTTTTCTGCCCGACCTGCAGTCCGGCGGAAGTTCCCAGCGAGATGGGCGCGAGCTTTTCCTTGCGCGCGTTTATTTGGAGCACGGCGATGTCCTTGCGGGGCTCCACGCCGACCAAGCGGGCGCCCAACTGCGAGTGATCCTTGAAGGTGACCAAGAAGGCGCCGCCGCCCTCGACTACGTGGTAGTTGGTGAGGATGCGGCCCTCTTTGTCCCAGACGATGCCCGAGCCCGCGCCCTGCGGCACGGCGTACTCGTCCAAGAAGACGTTCTGCACCAAAGCGATGTTGGTGACGAAGACCACCGAGGGCGAGGCTTCGCGCGCCACGGCGATGGTGTTGAGCTCGCTGGGCAAAAGCGCGCGCGCGGGCCAGGCGCAGAGCCAGGCCAAGGCGGCCAAAAGGAGCCGCTTCTCAAAAATGTTTTCCGCTTTCGCAGGCATGTTTTTATTTTATCTCTTCGCCGCGCCGGCGTGTCAACCGCCGCCGACTTGGAGGCTTGCGCCCTTCATGGTCACGGCGTCGGGGTCGATGGCGAAGGGAGTCTCCGGATTCGGGGACAGGGACAGGGAGAGCGGAACCATCCGCTTGAGCCAGGCGACGGGCAGGGGCAGTCCGGCGGCGCCGGCCGAGAGGACGTCGAAATCGAGCCGGCTGGCGTTCCTATCAAGGACGATGCGCGCGGCGGCCGAGACCGGGACGAAAGAGAACTTTCCCCGCAGGGACAAGACGCCACCGTCCATGGTCAGGGACGAGAGGGCCAGGCTTTTCTCCCGGTTCTCCAGGAACAGGCGCAAATCATCCGCGGAGAGCTTGGCGGAAACGATTTTCAAGCGCCCCACGCGCAGGAAGCGCACGTCGTCCCAGGCGCGCAGGCCGGGCTCGTCCTTGACCGGGACCAGCAGCGCGTCGTCTAGCTCCAGCGAGAAATGCGTGACGGCCAACCCGCGGAACAAGACTTGCGGCGCCCACACCCGGATGCGGGGGTAGTCCCCGTCGCGGGCGTCCCAGGGCCCCAGGTCGATGCGCAGGTTTTTCGCCGTGAGCGGGCCCGAGCGGTAGTATTGGAAATAGAAGACGCGTCCGCGAAAGGGCGCGCGCCGAAAATGCCGCTGCTCGAAGAGCGCGGCTTGGCTGCCGTCCGGCAGCGGCCAGGCGCGGACTTGGACGTAGGCGCGCTTGAACCAGCCGCGCGGGTCGTTGATTTGCGCGGCCGCTTCGGGCAGGCCCGCGATGACCGAGGGCGGCCCCAGGGAGCCTTCCTTCAGGATGACGAACCGGGAGAGCTCGCACAAACGATGGTTGACCGCGCGCATCTTGACGCCGGAGAGCCCCAGGGCCTTGTCCGTCCAGGCGAAGCCCGGGCCGTTGAATTCCGGCGCGTTGGCGACCAGGGTCGCGTCCGCAAAAGGCTCGCGCGGGCCGCGCCGCTTATCGACGGCCTCCAGGATGTCGGCGATTTTCCAGTCCGCGGACGCGGGCGGGCGGCTGGGCAAAAGAGTCGTTGCCGTTCCGAGCGGCGTGGGGATGGAGACGGGGGGAATAAATCCCGCCGGGAAATTCGCGGCGCACAAGAGTTGGAAGCCGGCCAGGGGCCAGACCAGGGCCTGCGGCCACGCCGAAGCCGCGCACACGGCCAAGGCCGGGAGCCCGGGCAGGAAAAAGCGCGTCTGGCGGTTGGGCACCAAAGTCCAGAACAGGTAGGACGCGGCGATCCATGCGGGCAGCAGCCGGGCGCTTTCCCAGCGGCGCTTGTGCCGCGGCGAAAGAAGCGAGAGCCAGCCCAGCAGGAAAAAGGGCAGGCCGAGGGCGCCCACGCTGTCTCGAAAGTAGTAAAAAATCGCGCCGCCTTTCCAGAAGGCGACGGATTGATCCGCGGAAGCCTGGATGAGCTTGGGCAGGAGCAGCGGCGCCTCGGCCAGGTACCACGGGGAGAAGAGCGCCAAGGACAGGGCGAGCGCGGCCAGGACCTTGGGCCGGCGCTCCGGGTCGCGCAGGGCTTGGCCCGCCACCCAGAAGGCCGGGAACAGGTAGGCGAAGAAGCTCCACCTGTGCAGCATGCCCAGCGCGAAGACGGCGCCGAAGGCCAGCGAGGCGGACCAGCGCTTGAAGTGCTCGGAGCGGATGAGCGCCCAGTAGGCGGCCGCGGCCAGGGCGACTACGGCCAGGGACGGCAGCTGCGTGAACAAAAGGTTTTGCACCGCGGGCGCGCCGGCGAAAATAATCGCCGCGGCCAGGGCGGTCAGGTCCGGGCGGAACTCCCAGGCGATGCCGAAGACGCAGAGGCAGAGCAGGGCCAAGTAGAGCCAGTTGACCAGGAGCGCCGCCTGGGCCGGCTTGGGCGAGGAGAGCGCGCCCGCGGCCGCCAAGGGATAGAGCGGCGCCGCGGGCATTCGGCCGAGCCCGGGCGCGCGCGTCCACAAGACGGACCAATCTTTTTGCTCGAGGGCTTGGCGGTAGTCCCAGGCCGCGCTCAACTGCTCGGCCTGGTCCCAGGACGGCGGGCTCTCGTCTTGTCGGACGTAGGCCTTGAGCGCGAGAGCCTCCCAGCCGAGAAACAGGGCGAGGCCGGCCAATCCCGTCGCGAGCGCCAGGCGCCGGCGCCACGTCTGGGTCAAGGTAGGTATCCCGCGGCGCGCAGCATGGCCGCAACGTCTTGTCCGGCCGCTTTCCGGCGGGCTTGGCGGCCTTGCGCGACGCTCCGCGTCCAGCGCCGCAGGAGCTCTTGCGCCTGCAGCAGGATGGAGGAATTTTCCTTGTGGACGTCTTTGCGTTCACCCGGATCCTCGGCAAGGTTGAACAGGGCAAGGGGCTTCGCGAATAATTTCCAGGGAGGAAAGCGGAGGGTCAGGAGCAGGCCGAACTGAGAAATCGAGACGAGATCGTCGCGGCGGGAGCCGTTCATCCAGGGCATAAGATTTTCTCCGCGCATGGCGCGCGGCGGGGCGAGGCCCGCGAGAGCAAGAAGCGTCGGGGCGATGTCGATGGCG
This sequence comes from Elusimicrobiota bacterium, assembly GCA_035534315.1. Classification (GTDB taxonomy): domain Bacteria; phylum Elusimicrobiota; class Elusimicrobia; order UBA1565; family UBA9628; genus JAGWJU01. The sequence goes on along the minus strand of DATLSD010000011.1, from coordinate 3,981 downwards.
CGGACCTGCGCCTCCACGCGCGCGCCGGCGGGAACGCCCGGCCCCGCGATGATGAGCGGCGCGCGCAGCAGTTCGTCGTAAAGGGAGTTGCCGTGCATGATGCGGCCATGCTCCATGAATCCCTCGCCATGGTCCGCCGTGACGGCGATGATGGTGTCGTCCAAGAGGCTCTTGGAAGAGAGCTCCTTAAGCAGCCGCTCGAACGCTTGGTCCGTGTAGCGGATGGATTCGTCGTAGGCGTCGATGAGCCGCCGCAGGCGGGGCTGATCCGGGACGCCCGCGCTCTCGTTCCGGCCCAAGGTCTCTTTCCAGAGAGCGGCGGCGCGGTAAGGGCTGTGGACGTCTTGGGTATGGATGTAGATGAAAAAAGGATCGGAGGATTGCCGCTCGAGCCAGGGAAAAACGAGGGTTCTGCAAAGATGATCAAAGGAGTTGCCTTCCCCGAATTTAAAATAGCCGCCCCGGCCGTACTCCTGAAAGCCGGAATCAAGCCCGAACGCCGGCTCGCAGAAAGGGACGGCAAAGGCGCCGGCGGTGCGATAGCCGCCGGCGGACAAAACGGAGGACAGCGTCCGGATGCCGGCCTCCAGTTTTTCGCCGGCGCGGGGAACAAGCGTGCCGGCCTCCAATTTCTGCTCCCAGCCTTTTTCGGGCGGGAAAACGGCGCCGTGCTCGGAAGGATAGAGCGAGGTCATGATGGAGGCGACCGAGGGCAGCGTCCAAGGCGCCTGGACAATGGCCTGGGTAAAGAGGGTGCCGCGCCGCGCGAAATCGTCGATTCTCGGGCTGGTGTTTTTGGGGTAGCCGCAGATTCCCAGATGGTCCGGCCGCAGGGAATCCACGACGAGAAGGATGATGTTGGGGCGGGCGTTGGGCATAAAATGGGGAAAAATAGACAAAAACGTAGGGTATTATATACGATTTGCGGTAAGCATGAAGAGCGACGAGGGCCGCGTCAATTTCATTTTGGTGGATATTTGCTCCGCGCGGGCGGATCATTTCGGACTCTACGGCTACGCGAGACCGACCACGCCCAACATAGACGGACTCGCCAGGGAGAGCGTTGTTTTCGATGGCGCCATGAGCCAGTCCTCTTGGTGCCTACCCAACTACGCCACGCTCTTCACCGGCCAGCGCCCCGAAGCCCACGGGCTCTGCGTCAACGACGCGTCCCGGACCCTGCCCGCGTCCTCCGAGCTCCTGGCCGAGGGCTTGCGCGGCGCGGGCTACAAAACGGCGGCTTTCAGCGGCGGGGTCTATATGCTTCCGGCCTGGGGCTTCGCGCGCGGCTTCGACGTCTACGTCAATAAATTTTCACCCGCCGACCCGGTCAGGATTCCGGCGCCGGTCGACGACAACCTTCCCGCCGTCTACGATTGGCTGGACGCCCGCGCCAAGGACAAGGCGCCGTTTTTTCTCTATATCGCGATCGACGACACCCACACGCCCTACCGCGCGGACCGGCCGGAAATGTTCGACGAAGGCTACGCGGGACCCTGCGATCCTGAGACCCGCACCGTGCCGTTCGCCCGCGCTTACAGCGGCCAGGCCGCCGGTTATCCCGATGCCGTGGGCCGCAAGGCGACTGAATTCAAGAAGGACATCCGCCATTTGGCCCACCACACGGCGCACTACGACGCGGCGTTGCATTCGGCCGACGAACGCGTCGGCCGGGTTCTGCGGCGGCTCTCCAAGGCCGGATTGGACTCTTCGACCATGGTCGTGGTCACGGCGGATCACGGCGAGATGCTGGGGGAAAAGGGCCTCTTGGCGCACACGGAAGGACTTTACGAACCCATTCTCAGGGTTCCTCTCGTCATCCGCGATCCGGCTCTGCCTGGCCGTGCCGGCGCGCGCGCGCGCGGCATCGTCGAGCGCGCGGACATCATGCCGACCATTCTTGAGCGCGCCGGAGCGGCGCCGTCCCCTCGCCAAGGCGCCGGACAGAGCTTTCTGGAGCTTTTGAGAGGTCACGCGCCCGCCTCCTGGCGCGAGGCCGGCTACGCCAGCTCCAAGCGCAACGTGCCGGGCATCATCGACCGGTTCGTCGACGAGCGCGCCCTGCGCGGCGCGCGCTGGAAGCTGGTGTGGTCCATGAACAAGAAGGGTTTCGAGCTTTACGATCTGTCCGCGGACGGCGGCGAAACGCGTGACGCGGCGCCGGAAAACCCGGGCATTGCACGGGACATGGCGTTTTCGATGCTCAAAGAGGCGGAGCGCTCCCGCTTTTAATCTCGCACGAAAGGACGGCGGCTATGGAAAAAAACGCGGAGAAGGACATCAAGTTCGGGACGGACGGCTGGCGGGGCGTCATGGCCCGGGAGTTCACCATGGACAACGTCCGCCGCGCGGCCCAGGCCATCGCGGACTACCTTAAGGAAGAGGCGGCCAAGCCGCGATCCCAAAGAAAGCCCTTTCTGGCGGGTCCCGTCGTCATCGGCTACGACCGGCGCTTCGCCTCCGACTTGTTCGCGCGCGAGGTGGCCCAGGTCATGCAGGGCAACAAATTCAAGACCATCCTGAGCGCCGAGGTGTTTCCGACCCCGGCGTTGAGCTACCTCACCAAGAAGCTCAAGGGGCCCGGCATCATGGTGACGGCCAGCCACAATCCGGCGGCCTACAACGGCATCAAGATCAAGATGGACGGCCGCGCGGCGCAGGAAGACGTTACGGCCGCGGTGGAGTCCTGGCTCGACAAGAGCCATCCCACGAAGTCCGGGGGCTTCCAGGAAAAATCGTTCCGCGAGGTTTATTTGAGCTACCTCAAGTCCCGCGTCAATGTCGCGGCCATCCGCGCGCGCTTGAAGCGCCCCGTCGTGGTGGACTATCTCTACGGCGCCGCCGGCGGGCTCCTGGAGGAGCTCGTCAAGTCCAAGAAAATCATCGCCATCCACGCCGAGCGCGATCCGCTTTTCGGCGGCCTTCATCCCGAGCCGGTCGAGACCTACCTCAAGGATTTGAAGGAAGCGGTCAAGCGCGAGAGGGCGCTCATCGGCATCGCCTTGGACGGCGACGCCGACCGCGTCGGCGTGGTCGACGAGAACGGCAAGTACTATACGCCCTGCCAGGTATTCCCAATGCTCATCGAGTACCTGGTCGAGAAAAAGAAGCTGCGCGGCAAAATCGTGCAGTCCGTGTCCATGGGCTACCTTTCCAAGCGCCAAGCCAAAGCCTACGGCCTGGCGTTCGAGGAGCTGCCGGTGGGATTTAAGCACGTGGCCGAGCGCATCGCCTCGGGCGAGGCGGCTTTCGGCGGAGAGGAGTCGGGAGGCTACGCTTGGAAAGGCGGCATCGCGGAGCGCGACGGCCTCTTGACCGGGCTTCTGCTTTTGGAGATGTGCCTGACCCTGAAGAAGACGCCCTCGCAGATATTAAGCGGCATCGAAGCCAAGCACGGCCGCTCGTTTTTTAAAAGGATGGACCTGCGGCTCAATAAGCCCGTGCCGGACAAGGCCGCCTACGCCGCCAAAATCGCCAAGAAGCTGCCCAAGAAAATCACCGGCTTGGAAATCCAGGAACTGGTTCAAATCGACGGCTTGAAGATCATTCTGGCCGGAGACAACTGGATTCTCATCCGGCCCTCGGGCACTGAGCCCCTCTTGCGCATTTACGCCGAGTCCGATTCGCCGCAGAAGACCCAGGACATGCTGGATTTGGCCCGCAAATGGGCCGGCGCCGGCGCGTACGTGGACGCCGCGGCGCATTAAAATCCAACCCGGGGAGGTCCGTTGAACCCATGAAAGCCATGCTTTTGGCCGCCGGAGCCGGAACCAGGCTTCGCCCGCTGACCTATCAAATTCCCAAGCCCATGGTGCCGGTGGTCAACCGCCCGGTCATCCATCACGTCCTGGACAATTTGCTGCGCCACGGCGTCTCCGACGTCATGGTGAACCTCCACGCCTACCCGGAGCAGGTGCGCGGCTACTGCGGCGACGGCAGCCGCTGGAGCCTGGACGTGTCCTATTCCTTCGAGCCCAAGCT